>USCT01000007.1 GCA_900553185.1 uncultured Bacteroides sp. | reverse complement strand
TTGTGTTCCATTCTGATTTCAATCAAAACAAAGGCTTGGCTTTACTCTTTTGGACGAGATGTCCGAGGAATTACCTGAAGGAACGGAGTTTATCCAGATGATGAGTGTGAATGATTTTTTGTTCGCTTCTATTCATAATGTAATCGAAACATTGGTTATCGCCATTATTCTGGTAATTCTGGTAGTATATTTCTTCCTGCACGATTTCAAAAGTACATTGATTCCTTCCATCTCCATCATTGTTTCATTGATAGGCACTTTTGCTTTTCTGTCAGTAGCCGGCTTCAGTATCAATATCCTGACCTTGTTTGCTTTGGTATTGGCCATTGGTACGGTGGTGGATGATGCCATTATTGTGGTAGAGGCTGTGCAGGCCAAGTTTGATGTGGGTTACCGTTCGTCGTATCTGGCTACCAAGGATGCCATGAACGATGTGACGATGGCGGTACTCTCGTGTACTTTTGTTTTTATGGCAGTATTTATTCCGGTTACTTTCATGGGAGGAACCTCTGGTGTATTTTATACCCAGTTCGGCATAACCATGGCCGTAGCAGTAGGCATTTCGTGTCTGAATGCTTTGACGCTTTGTCCGGCCTTGTGTGCCATGATGATGAGGCCATCAAGCGGTAAGCAGAATGCCCGTAGCCTGAACAGTCGTATCCGTACCGCTTACAATGCTTCGTTCAATGCCATGATGGGTAAATACAAGAAAGGGTTGATGTTCTTTTTTCATCACCGATGGATGGTATGGACCTCGCTGGGAATCGCTTGTGCATTGCTGGTTTACCTGATGACTACCACTAAGACCGGTCTGGTACCTCAAGAGGACCAGGGAACTATGATGGTGAATATCAGTACATCTCCGGGTAATTCACTGGCAGAAACCAACAAGGTAATGGATAAGGTACAGGATATTTTGGAGGAAACGCCGGAGATAGAACATTTTTCCCGTATTACGGGTTACGGATTGCTGTCCGGACAAGGAACCTCTTACGGAACTGTCATTATCCGTCTGTATCACTGGGATAAACGAAAGGGAGACGAACATACAGTAGAAGCGGTGATGAAACGGCTGAATGCTCGCTTTAGTTCCATCAAGGAAGCGCAGATATTCTGTTTCCAGCCGGCTATGATTCCGGGATATGGTACCGGTAATGCCATTGAACTTTATATGGAAGACAAGACCGGAGGTGAGATGGAACCTTTCTATAATTCGGTGAATAAGTTTATCGGTATTCTGAATCAGCGTCCGGAGGTAGCTATGGCTTACAGTTCTTATGCTATGAACTTTCCGCAGGTTGCTGTCGATGTGGATGCCGCCAAATGTAAGCGTGCCGGTATTAGTCCGAACGATGTACTGGATGTGGTGGGGGCCTATTGCGGTGGCTCGTACGTATCGAATTTCAACAAGTTCGGTAAAGTATACCGTGTAATGCTTCAGGCCGATCCGGCTTCACGCTTGGATGAGCATGCCTTAGACAATATGTTTGTACGTAACGGTGATGAAATGGCTCCTGTCAGTCAGTTCGTGACGCTCCGTTCTGTACTTGGACCGGAAATTGCCAAACGATTCAATCTGTACAATACCATCAATGTGAATGTCAATGTAGCCGAAGGCTATTCTACCGGTGAGGCTCAGCAGGCTATCCGGGAAGTGGCCGAACAGGTACTTCCGTCAGGCTATGGTTATGAATACGGCGGTATGGCTCGTGAGGAAGCTGGTAGCGGTGGTACACAGACGGTTTTCATTTATACGCTTTGCGTTGTTCTGATTTACCTGATCCTGTCATGTCTGTACGAAAGCTTCCTGGTGCCGCTGGCCGTTATTCTTTCCGTTCCGTTTGGATTGATGGGTAGTTTTCTGTTTGCCCGTATAGGTGGACTGGAAAACAACATTTATTTGCAGACAGGGGCCATCATGCTGATTGGTCTGCTGGCTAAGACGGCTATCCTGATTACGGAGTATGCCATCGAGCGTCGTCGTACAGGTATGGGTATCATTTCGTCGGCCTACTCGGCTGCACAGGCACGTTTCCGTCCGATTATCATGACGGTACTCTGTATGATATTTGGTATGCTTCCGCTGATGTTCTCTACAGGTGCCGGAGCCAACGGAAACAGTTCACTGGCTACGGGTGTGGTAGGCGGTATGCTTATCGGAACATTGGCCCTGCTGTTTGTAGTACCGGTGTTCTTCATCGTCTTCGAGTACCTTCAGGAACAGTTGCGCGGCCCTATGCATAAGGAACCCGATGCACAGATTATGCATGAGAAGGAACAGACCTTGATTGAAAAAAGTGCTTTTAATACAGAGGAGTAACAGAAACTATGATGAATATACAACAGAAAATCTTGATCGGAGGAACCATGTTTTTACTGAGCAGTTGCGGAATATATACCAGTTATGAACCGCAGACTACTGTCCCCGATCATTTGTATGGTGAGGAAGCCGAAGCCGTATCGGCCGATACGACAGGTATAGCCGACATCAACTGGCGTGATTTTTTTAACGATCCCTATTTGCAGGAGCTGATAGAAAAGGGGCTGGCTCAGAATACGGATCTTCTGACAGCGGAGCTGCGTGTGGAAGAGGCCAGAGCGGCTTTGCTCTCGGCCAAGCTGGCTTTCCTCCCTTCTTTTGCACTGGCTCCGCAAGGGTCGCTGGGAACGGTGGAGAGTCAGGTGTCGCGTACTTATACACTGCCTGTTACGGCCAGTTGGGAACTTGATATTTTCGGTCGTTTACGCAATGCCAAACGTCAGTCTCAGGCTGCCTATGCCCAAAGTGAAGATTACCGGCAGGCAGTTTGTTCCAGTCTGATTGCCAACATAGCCAATACATATTATACACTGCTCATGCTCGATGAACAGGTGGATATTTCTCGTCGTACCGCCGAAAGCTGGAAAGAGACCGTTACTTCTACACAGGCACTGATGGATGCAGGTCTGGCTGATGAAACGGCTGTATCGCAGATGCAGGCTACTTATTATGAGGTACAGAATTCAGTCATCGATCTCGAAGAACAGATTAATCAGGTTGAAAACAGCCTTTCGCTGTTATTGGCCGAAACGCCTAGACGCTATCCTCGTGGCAAGTTGTCCGAACAGTATTTTACATCTGAGCTGTCAACCGGAATACCGCTTCGTATGCTGTCAAAGCGTCCGGATGTACGGGTGGCTGAGCGTCAGTTGGAACAGGCCTTTTATGTAACAGGACAGGCCAATGCTGCTTTTTATCCTTCCATTACGTTGAGCGGTAGTGCCGGATGGACCAATTCAATCGGTTCCTTGATTACGAATCCGGCAAAGTTTGTTACTTCTGCACTGGCCTCACTCACTCAGCCGTTGTTTAACCGTGGTACGCTGATCGGACAGCGGCGTATTGCCCGGGCACAACAGGAAGAGGCATTGCTCGCGTTTCAGCAGCAATTACTTGCTGCCGGTTCCGAAGTGAACGATGCGCTTGTCTCTTATCAGACCAGCAAACGGAAAAAAGAAAATTATGTGCAGCAACTGGCTTCTCTGGAACGTGCTTACGAAGGCACTTCACTGCTGATGGAAAACGGAAATACTACATATCTGGAAGTATTGACGGCTCGTCAGAGCCTGTTGTCGGCTCAATTGTCTCAAACAGCCAATCAGTTTAAAGAGATTCAGAGTTTGATTAATCTGTATCAGGCTCTGGGAGGCGGACAGGACAGATAAAGGAAAAAAGTTTCCTCATGCGGTGTATCTTGAAATTTTTCTTTTCACATTCATCTTTTTACACTTCATATAGGTATAAGTTATACTGCGGAGGAAACTTTATTATAGCCGCTTTTCGTGATCGTCCGGTAGGGATAGTTCCTTGTCAGGAGCTGTCGGTGTGAAACGAAAACCTCCCGATAAGAGAGCTTACCGGGAGGCTGGCGGCGTATAATGTTCTTTGTTACATTCTTTTGATTCAGATTCCCTGTGGCCAGGTTGGGCTGTGGGGAATCTGTTTGTATAAAGAAGTTTATTGTGCTGTCAGTTCAATTACGTGGCTGGTCATTGGATTAAAGCCGAATACTTCCAATCCTGCTTTCATCAAGTAATCGCCGGAGAATACTTTTCCGTTGGCATCCATATCTGAAACACTCTGAGGCATCAGATTAATTTCTTCTACCTTGTACATCTTGTCGGGATCCAGACCCTGTAGCTTCACTGGTATCAGTTTCTCCTGGTATCGGGGGTAAACGTCATAAGCGAACAATACGGCTTTGTTTCTATCTTCTGATACATAGTTTACAGCCATGTGGTTGGTTTCGTACGGTGAAACCAGTCGGTACTGGTTCCCCTCCATTGTAGCCGGTTGCAGGCGTTTCCAGTTGGCTACCGCTTCCTGGCAGAAAGTCAGTTCCTCTGCACTCAGTTCCTTCAGTCCTATGTCGAATCCTAACTTGCACATGGCAGCTACGTCGGTACGGAATTTGATAGACGCTGCTTTGTTCCAACTTGTTACGTGAGCGCACATCGCCTTGGCCGGGAAGAATTGTGAGAAGCCCCACTGAATGTAGATACGCTCTACAGGGTCTGTATTGTCACTGCACCAGAATTCGGTAAAGTATTTCAGTGCTTCGTAATCGCAACGTGCACCGCCACCTGAGCAAAGCATCATGGGGATATTGGGATAGTTTTGTTTGACACGTTTCATGACGTTGTAAATTCCACGTACGTGATCAATGTACAATCTGCCCTGTTTGTCTTTCAGGTAAGGCGAATAAATGTTTGTAATGGGGCTGTTGCAATCCCATTTAAAGTATGCCAGCTCAGGATTTTCTTTCAGTATATTGTCTATTACACTGTATACGTAATCTTGTACTTTGGGATTACTCAAGTCCAATACAAGCTGGTTCCGGTAGTAATACACTTCACGATTTGGATAATGGATGGCCCAGTCTGGATGCTTTTCGTACAGCTCACTGTGTGGATTGATCATTTCCGGTTCAATCCAGATTCCGAATTTCACACCGGCATCTTTGGCTGCAGTGACCAGGGCCGGTATTCCTCCAGGAAGTTTGTCACTGGTGGCTTCCCAGTCACCTAGTCCGGCTGTGTCGTCTTTCCGTGGATGTTTGTTGCCAAACCATCCGTCGTCCAGCAAAAACATATCCACACCCAGATGTGCGGCTTCTTTCATGAGATCAGTCAGTACTTCCTGATTGAAATCGAAAGCTGTATTTTCCCAGTTATTCAACAGTGTGAGTCGTTCGCCTTTGCCATCTTTCAACTGGTAGTTTCGTGCCCATTGTTGTAAATTCCGACTTCCTTGTCCGGTTCCGTTATGGCTGAGTGTGAAGATAAACTCGGGAGTTGTAAAAGTTTCACCGGGATTTAGTTCGTAGAGAGAAGCGTACGGGTTGATGCCTGGTATCACACGCAGGTTTCCTACATTGTCTACTTCGAAGGTAAACCGGAAGTTACCGGTCCATCCGATGGTGCCCATCAGAACTTCTCCGTTTTGTTCACTGGCTGGCTGGTCGAGTCCTATTTCGAAGAAGGGTTGCATGTGCATGGCTGCCCGACTTCCCAGTTTGGTATCCAGTATTTTCTTTCCGGGGAGCAGCTGCTGTGTGCTCATCTGCATTTCCTTGGCCCAGTCACTGCTGAATTCAGTGAGGAAGTACTTTTGCCGGTTGAAATAAAGCATGGCTGATGCATATTTCCCGAGGACTATAGGTTTTTTTTCGTTGTGCTTTATATCGGTCCAGGTTTTTATTACATTTTCATTAGCATAAGCTACGTAATGCAGTGTGACATTGACCGGGTACTGATCGTCACGTAAGCGAATTGTTGTCTCGGTTCCTCCATCTACTTCCTTTTGTTCGGATGATACATAATATAAATAGGTTGAAGGATTTCCGTCGGTATGACGAATGGCGAGGGCAGGTTCGAAGAAGTCTTCATTTCCCGATCCGCTGTATACTTCCCATCCACGTTTGCTTACTGAAGCATCAGATGCGGCATGTATGCTCCAGGGTAAGTGTTCAAGGTCGGATTCATGTTTGAGTTTCTGGCCTAGATAGGACTGGTACAAACGTCCGTTTTCGGCTACCTGTAGCACTAAATCAGTTTCGTTGGTAGAAATACGGATTAGTTTCTTTTCCGCTTGCTGGGCATATCCGGACAGGGCGAATCCCAACGCAGCAGCGACTAGCAGTTTTTTCATGGTTTTATCAATTAATGGTTTATTAAAATTTCGCAAAGGTATAATTTAGCTGTTGCCGCGAACGATGATTTCAGATGCCTTTTTAAAACCTTATCGTGGCTCACTTTATTTATTTCTAACAAATTTATAGAAAACTATTCGATTAGAGGTCTATCAGTAGCAATTAAGTAGGATAATTGATGGAGTGTAAAATGCAATTGCCAGATAATAAGTGAATTATTCTATCGATTTATATGTAAAAGTAGATATTAAAAGCGAAGAAACATTTTTGATAGTGTCTTTATATGACAAAAGGTCTTCCCATATAGTGTATACGAGAAGACCTTTGAAATGTGAAATTGGGGGTTGCTGATTATTTCAAAATATCTTGTAAACGAGTTAGGAAATCATCGGCTTCATTCATGCTCAGACAGAGAGGTGGAAGCAGACGGATGACATTGGTTCCGCTCACTCCAGTAAATACTTTCTGTTCGAACAACAGTTTCTGACGTAGTTCCTTAATAGGTTGTTCAAATTCCAGTCCGATCATTAAGCCACGTCCACGTACATCTTTGATGTTATGAAATTTCTTTAGTTCTTCCAGCAAGTGCGTACCTACTTTGGCTGCATTGTCTATCAGTTTTTCTTCTTTCATTACATCGAGAACAGCAATAGCTGCTGCACAAGCCAGGTGGTTTCCACCGAAAGTAGTACCTAACTGGCCATATACCGGTTTAAATTTCGGACTGATAAGTACGGCAGCCATCGGAAATCCGTTACCAATACCTTTGGCAACGGTAATCATATCTGGACGTACTCCGTTGTATTGATGGGCAAAGAATTTACCGCTTCGTCCGTATCCCGATTGTATTTCATCCAAAATCATGACCGTATTGGTCTCATCACAGGCCTTACGCATGGCTTGCATAAAGTCTGTATCGGGCACTTGAATACCTCCTACACCTTGTATACCTTCGATAATGACGGCACAGACATCTCCTTTAGCCAATTCGGCTTTCAAGGATTCTGTATCGTTCAGTGGAAGATAAGTAACGTGTCCGTTATTGTTTACTGGTGCGATGATTTTAGGATTGTTAGTTGCTTCTACAGCCAGTGATGTACGTCCGTGAAATGCCTTGGCAAAGGAGATAACACGGGTACGGCCGTTATAAAATGAAGCCAGTTTCAAGGCATTTTCGTTAGCTTCCGCTCCGGAATTAATAAGGAAAAGCTGATAATCATCGTAACCGCTGATAGCTCCCAGTCGGTCGGCAACTTCCTGCTGTAGCTTGTTGATTACGGAATTGGAATAAAATCCCAGTTCGGATACTTGTTTGCTGATGGCTTCTACATAATGCGGATGAGAATGTCCAATGGAAATTACGGCGTGTCCGCCATACAGGTCAAGGTATTCCTGGCCTTTCTCGTCCCATACGTGACAACCTTTCCCTTTGACAATGTTTATGTCGAATAGCGGATATACATCGAAAAGTTTCATGTCCTTCAATTAAAATTAATGATTAAAATTTAAGTGCGCGCTTTTAGATTAAAGGTCAAGGAACGAAACCCTTTTTCGTCCTTTGATTTAATAAATCAGAATGCGCTTGGTTTCAGACGCAGACCTGTAGTTTCTTCCAGGTTAAACATCAGATTCATGTTATGTACAGCTTGTCCGCTTGCCCCTTTCAACAGGTTGTCAATGCAAGAGACAATAAGCAGTTTATCTCCGAACTTTTCCAGATGAATGAGACACTTGTTGGTGTTTACTACTTGTTTCAGGTCGATGTTTTTATCAACGATGTGTGTAAATGAGTCTTCGGCATAATAATCCTCATACATCTTGATGATTTCGGGCAACTCTACTTTGGTCTTGACAACTAAGGTAGCAAAAATACCTCGTGCAAAATCACCCCGGTATGGGATAAAGTCGATCTCAGAATCAAAGCTAGTTTGCAGTTGTTTGAGCGACTGCTTGATTTCGGGTACGTGCTGGTGTGAGAATGGTTTGTAAATGCTCAGATTGTTATTTCGCCAGCTAAAGTGGCTGGTTGCTCCTGGTTTTACGCCAGCGCCTGTACTTCCAGTAATGGCATTTACAGAAATATCTTCGTTCAATAGCAAATGTTTGGCTAGCGGAAGCAGTCCCAGCTGGATACAAGTTGCAAAGCAACCTGGGTTAGCTACGTGTTTGCTGTGACAGATGGTACGTCGGTTCAGCTCTGGCAATCCATATACAAAGTCGTGATCGTCTGATTTGATACGATAGTCCATAGAAAGATCGATAATTTTCAGATCTTCAGGTACGTTGTGACTTTCCATGAATTTGCGGGTGTCTCCGTGGGCTGTACAGAAAAATAATACATCGATCGTATCGAGTGGAAGTTCATCGGTGAAGACCAGATCTGTTTCGCCGTATAACCCTTCGTGTACGTCGGTGATTTTGTTTCCTGCGTTGCTGGAGCTATTGATGAATTTGATTTCTACGTCCGGATGATTGATGAGCAGGCGAATTAGTTCGCCTGCTGTATATCCTGCACCTCCGATAATACCTGCTTTAATCATATATCGGCTTCGTCTTTATGGTTAGCGTAATAGGCACGGAGCGGAGTGGAAAGTACCTTGATAAATCCTTTGGCATCTTCGGCTGTCCATCCTTTTTGCATTTCTCCATATTCGCCGAACTTGTTTTTTACCAGGTCGTCTTTTGAGTCTACTCCTACGGTAGAGAAACAATACGGACGGAGTTCCAGAATAGCGGTACCGTTAACATTGCGTTGTGATTCGGTAAGCATGGCTTCGATGTCTCGCATTACGGGTTCCAGATACTGGCTTTCGTGCAAGAACATGCCATACCAGTTGGCTACCTGGTCTTTCCAGTATTGTTGCCATTTACTTAATGTATATTTTTCGAGAAAACGGTGGGCGCCAATAATCAGCATTGGAGCTGCGGCTTCGAAACCTACGCGTCCCTTGATACCGATGATGGTGTCGCCTACGTGCATGTCACGTCCGATACCGTATGCTGCACCGATTTCTTCTACTTTCTGAATAGCCTTGATTTTATCATCGAATACTTCACCGTTTACGGCATACAGTTCACCTTTCTTGAATTCCAGTTTCAGTTGTTCACTGCCGGTTTTGGTTACTTGTTTCAGATAAGCACTTTCTGGCAGGCCTTGAGTAGAATCCAGAATTTCTCCACCGCAGATAGACGTACCCCAGATTCCTACGTTGTAGGAGTATTTCAGTTTGGTAAAGTCGGCTTCGAATCCATGTTCCTTCAGATAGTTGATTTCATAATCACGGCTCAGCGCCATATCACGTGTCAGGGTAATGATTTCCACTCCTGGAGCCATAACGAGGAATGTCATGTCGAAGCGTACCTGATCGTTTCCTGCTCCGGTAGATCCGTGAGCAATGGCATGTGCACCTATTTCGTTGGCGTAGCGTGCGATAGCCAGTGCCTGGAAGATACGTTCAGAGCTGACCGAGATTGGATAGGTACCGTTACGCAACACGTTTCCGAATACCATGTATTTCAGACTTTTTTCGTAATATTCTTGAGTAACGTCGATGGTAACATATTTCGTTGCGCCCAGGCGGTAAGCATTTTCTTCGTTCTTTTTCAGCTGTTCAGGGCTGAAACCGCCGGTATTGGCACAGGCAGCGTATACTTCATATCCTTTTTCACGGGCCAGATACATCACAGTGAACGAAGTATCAAGTCCTCCGCTGAATGCTACTACTACTTTTTTCTTTTCTTCCATAAGGCTATCTGTATTTTTTGTTATTGAGTTTTTTCTGAGTGTTTATTTTATATTGGTGCGATGCGACCGACAAGGTGTGATTTAAAAGTTAGTCACTTTGTCGTCCGTATGCAATGCCGGATCGTAAAGCATGGCTGTGCAAATGCAGAATTTGCGTTTTTTTGCCATTAGGATTTCGTGGTTGATACATCCTTCACATCCTTTCCAGAACGCTTCGTCATCGGTGAGTTCGTTGAAGGTAACAGGTACGTATCCTAGTTCTGTGTTCATTTTCATGACAGCAGCCCCTGATGTAAGGCTGAATATCTTGGCTTTTGGCCACCGTAGGCGTGCCAGTGTAAACGATGCGTGTTTGATGCGTTTGGCTAATCCGCATCCACGATATTTGGGATGTACGATAAGTCCGGATGTGGCCACATATTCTTTGTTACCCCATGATTCGATGTAGGTAAATCCGGCGAATTCGTCTCCACAGAGTGCGATAATGGCTTTTCCTTCCTTCATTTTAGTAGCTACGTATTCGTGTGTACGTTCTGCTATTCCAGTACCGCGTACTTTGGCGGCTTCTCTGATGGTGTCGAGAATGGTGTCTACATATACTTCGTGTGAAGCGTCGGCTACCATGACATCTATTTGCGGTTTTGAGTTATCCATGTTTTTTAGGGTTGTTATTTAATGATGTTGGGTATAATATTAGCTAGTGTATGTGTTACGTCATGTCGGGAATGTCCCTCACGGATAATGATCATGATGGTATCATCACCGGCAATGGTTCCCATAATTTCGTGGAAATTATGGTTGTCGATGTCGTATGCCAGACTACTGGCATATCCAGGTTTGGTTTTAATGACGGCAATGTTTCCCGAGAATTCTATGGAGATGAATCCATTGTACCTGTTTCCGTCATGAGTTTCTGTCGTGTCGGATATCCGTTTGTATAAAGTATTGTTTGGCAATACATATACATAGTTTCCGCTGATGCTGGCTGCTTTAGCCACCTTAAGTTGCTTTAAGTCGCGCGAGAGGGTGGCTTGTGTGAGTTGGTAACCTTCCTTACACAACTGCTGCAAGAGTTCTTCCTGACTTCTAATCTCTCTTGACGAGATAATCATTTTAATGGAATCCAGTCTGTTGTTCTTGTTCTTCATTGCATAATTATTCTTTTACGGGGTGCAAAATTAGGGATATTTTTTATTTGATATGCATAAATCTACGTTTTTTTGAGGTTTTATTCTAAAATATTCTTAAATGTATGAATAAATAAACATTTGAATCTTTATTTCCTCATTCAGAAATGAAGCTATCTGCGAAATGTGTTATGGGGGGATAAAGATATTCGCTATCTTTGTCGTAGAAACTTATTGTTATATGTGATAATGGAAATAAATTTGTTGGAAGCGGTAAAAGATCCGATGGGAGCTGCCATACAAGATTACTGGAAAACGGGGAAGGCTGGCAGACTGCGTGTTTTTTCTTCCCAGTTTGAAGAAGATGAAATACCCGTAAACACGTTATTCCGTAAGGAACAGGAAATGCCAGCGCTTGAACAGACGGCTCTTCGACTGGCTGATGGACGTATTCTGGATGTAGGAGCAGGAAGTGGTTGTCATTCACTGGTGCTAAAGGAGCAAGGAAAAGAGGTACTGGCAATTGACGTTTCTCCATTGTCTGTACAGGTAATGAGAGAACGAGGGCTGGAAGCCCGTCAGGTAAATGTTTTTGATGATCGTTTTATGGAACGTTTTGATACCATATTGATGTTGATGAACGGTTCTGGAATTATTGGCAAGCTTGCCAATCTGGAGGTTTTCTTTAATCGGATGAAATTGTTATTGAATCCTGGAGGATGCATATTGATGGATTCCAGTGATCTTCGTTATTTGTTTGAAGACGAAGACGGAAGTTTCATGGTTGATCTGGCAGCCGGATATTATGGAGAGATTGATTTTCGAATGCAATACAGGCAGGTAAAAGGTGAGGTATTTGACTGGCTGTATATTGATTTTGATACATTAAGTATGTATGCCGCTCAGTATGGTTTCACAGCTGAGAAGATACAGGAAGGAGAACATTATGATTATCTGGCCAGATTAAGTTTACGTTGATCATATTGGATGGTATAAATAAATCTGTGAACTGTATGTTTTCGGTTCACAGATTTATTTGAAATCTATGCATATTATTATTCCAGTAATTTGAAGTGACGGAGAGCATTCAAGATACCGTTTTCATCAACACTTGTGGTTACATAATCGGCGACTGCCTGAATTTCAGGGGCCGCATTTCCCATGGCAATTCCGATACCGGCATGCTTCAGCATGGGAATGTCATTCCCGCCATCACCGAAAGCCATTGTTTCTTCCAGTTTGATTCCATAATAGGCGATCACTTCGTCGATTCCCCGGCTTTTGCTGTTTCCTTTGGCAATGATGTCGGCAAAAAGCGGATGCCAGCGCATGGGTTCGCAATGAGGTAGGATTTCCCGGAAAATTTCATCATCGGCTTCGGTCTTGAAATAGCCCATGGTTTGTAGTATTTCTGAGTGCAGAGCTTTTTCTATCGGTTGTACAGGTGGGACAGGTATATTGATCAGTCGGCTTATTTCCTCTACGTCTGAATTTACGCGTGTAATAAACCATTCGTTGTCGTGTACAAAGACAAACGGGTAATCGTGATTCTGGCAATAACGGGCTAAACGTTCGATGTCACAGCGTGGAATACTTCCTTTATAAATATCGTGCTGGTCGGCGGTAAAGCAGTATGCGCCGTTCAGTGTAACATATCCGTCGAAGTCCAGATCGCTCAGATTGTTTATCAGTAGTTTGGGACGTCCGGTAGCGATAAATAGTTTTATTCCTTGTGCCCGAAGTTGTTTTAAGGCTTTTCGGGTGGATTCCGGTACCGTATGCGTACGGAATGAAACCAGCGTACCGTCAATATCGAAAAAGATAGCTTTGATCATACAATGTGGTTTTGTTAGTTTTGTGCGGCAAAGATACGAAATCTGACACAAAAATTCTATATTTGCTTTTCAGTATAAATTTAAAGCAAGTATTCTTATGAAGAATCAGTATACAAAGGTAGCGGTTAAGATAGGCAGTAATGTGTTGACCCGGAAAGACGGTACGCTGGATATAACCCGGATGTCTGCTTTGGTTGATCAGGTAGCCGAATTATATAAGGCAGGTGTGGAAATTGTTCTGGTGTCTTCGGGGGCGGTTGCTTCCGGCCGTAGTGAGATTAAACCTTTCCGGAAGCTGGATAGTGTGGATCAGCGACAGCTTTTTTCGGCAGTGGGACAGGCCAAACTGATTAATCGTTATTATGAGCTTTTCAGGGAGCATGGTATTGCGGTAGGGCAGGTACTTACGACCAAGGAAAGTTTTTCTACGCGTAGGCATTATTTGAATCAGCGCAATTGCATGCGGGTTATGTTGGATAATGGTGTGATTCCGATTGTGAATGAAAACGATACCATTTCGGTTACAGAACTGATGTTCACTGATAATGATGAACTTTCGGGAATGATCGCTTCGATGATGGATATGCAGGCACTGATTATTCTGAGTAATATCGACGGCATTTATAATGGAGCACCCTCGCAGCCCGGAACAGTTGTAATTCGGGAAGTAGAGCAAGGGAAAGATTTGTCAGACTATATACAGACAGAAAAATCCGGATTTGGCCGTGGTGGAATGCTGACGAAAACTACGATTGCCCGCAAAGTGGCCGATGAAGGTATAGCGGTTATCATTGCCAACGGAAAAAAAGACAATATTTTGATTGATATCTTGCAACATCCGGAGACGACTGTCTGTACCCGGTTCATTCCGGCAGCATCGGATGTTTCAAGTGTGAAGAAATGGATTGCACACAGCGAAGGGTTTGCCAAGGGTGAACTGCATCTGAATGAACAGGCTGTAAAAGCCTTGAAGGGTAAAAAAGCGGTCAGTCTGTTGCCGGTAGGAGTCATTCGTATCGAGGGTGATTTTGAAAAAGACGATTTGGTTAAAATCATGGATGCTCAGGGACGCCAGATTGGTGTTGGAAGAATTGGGGTTGATTCAGATGAGGCCCGTGAAATGCAAGGAATGCATGGTCAGCGGCCGCTGGTACATTATGATTATCTGTATCTGGAATGAAAAAACGACATACCTCGGGCTTTTGGGCCCAAGGTATGTTACAGACAAGCGCTTCACAGCGTAATATAATTTGTCAGACAAAAACTTAGAATTTATACATAATCATTGCCATCGGGACGAACTGGCCGCCTTCGATAATCTGATATTTGGCTTCTAATCCGACTGCCCAATTGGTACCGAGATTAAGTTGTGCTCCTACGCCGATGTTGGCTCCAACCCAGCTGTCCGATGCGCTTTCTCCATCATAAGATGCTTTCCCGTGCATGTATGTAAGACCTACCAAAGGATATAATTTGAAGCTTTCACCATGCAATACATTCCAGTGTACATCTACATTGATGTCCCAATAATTATAATCAACTTCTTCACCATAACCGAAGTCCTCCGAACTTTTGAAATAGTAATTGAAGGATGGGGCTATACTGAGTTGTTCAATAATGTCATATTGTGCTCTCACACCTATAAATGGTTTAGAAATATCAGTTCCATAACCAATGTTTACTCCTGCTCCCCATTTGTTCTCTTGTGCAAACGCTGTTATCGATGTGATACAGCACATTACAGTTAATAGAAATAATTTTTTCATAGCCTTTGTTTTTTTGATTAGTATTAGATGGATTGTGTGACACAAAGCTATGGAAAATATTGATTCTATAGACAAATGGCGATAACGAAAGTGTCTCATTTACTTGGAATGAGACACTTTTAATTATATGAAACACATTCTTTTGCCTTTTGAGACAGCTACAGTGAGAGACTTTATTGTTTCTCCAGATATTTCAAAGGAGATACTCCGTATTTTTTCATGAAATTCCTATAAAAAGTGGAACGTGAAGTAAACCCGCACTGAAACATCAGTTCTTTGATGTTCTTTTCCGGGCAGGTATCTGCCAGTTCCTTGAAATATTCCAGGCGTAACGAACAGATATATTCTCGGAAACCGGTATATCCGCTGCTTTTGATTGCTTCAGAAACTGCAGATTCTTTCTGCTTCAGGATTTCTGCCAAGTCCCTGATACTATAATCCTGATTGGTAAATGCCAGACTTTGCTTGAGGGTATTCTCTATGATACCGAACAGAGGAAGGACCTGTACATCTGATTGCTGTTCCGAATGTAGTTTATGCTGAGAATCTCCATTATAAAGCATTTGTGTATGTGTAGAGAATGGATTCTCATTGAACAAGTATTCAAAAGAAAACAGCAGGGTAAAGGTGATAGCTGTAATTCCAAACAAATTGAATATGAATTCATTGATGCTCAATGTGAACAGAATGTATATAATAAGGAACAAAAACATGAACCCGATAAACAGATACATCTCTTTGTTGATTTTCCGATAGGCTCCATGGTGGATGATGGGATAAAGCGCGAAAGCTGTTGGTGTGATAATGGTTATCAGGAAAATAATGCTTCTAAGTAGTACATCTGTTTTCTCCAGATTCGGGAGAATCTGTGCAAGAGACATGATAGGGGTGAGATGTCCGTTAAAGCCTAGATAGCTTAATCCGGTAGTTACGGTGACGAGTGGAAATAACTGCAGAATTAAGATCCGAAACGGGGTTAAATATCCCGGACACAGGGAAGCTGTAGGGAAAAGGCAGACGATACTAGCCGGAATGTACCATTTCAGCATTTTCTCTATGCTCAATAAATCTGTGAAACGGTAACTTGGCGTTTCTGTTACAATCATTAGCCAGCCTATGTTCTCCCAAATAAATACAGCTCCTATACAGGTAGCGATTATTCCCCAATAACGTTTCTGATAATTGTCTTTTGCTTGAAAGATCAGGATACACCCGATAATACAGGTCAACATATCAAATGCCAGTTCTACTGACAGGTACAAGATTCCCATGCCTTTTTCTTCTTTTATTAGTTTCCCGTGCAAAAATAGAATTTTCTCATAGATATTCTAACCAAAAGGAACTCTTAATCAGTTGAAAAAGTCATTTTTGTATCTTATTTTGTTTAAATGTATATTTTTGTAATCCAAACAGAAACGGGCTGCTATCCAAATGATGGAGAGCAGCCCGTTCGTATCTTTATCGGGAGTGAATCAGGAGCTTTTATTTCTTAGCTTTTTTAGCTTCTTTAGCTTCCTTCTTAGCTATTTTAGCCCATTCTTTGGCACCCTCTTCTTTCAGTTTTGCTGTAGCTTCTTCTGCAGCTTTCATTGCTTCAGCTTCAGCTTCCGGAGTAGCGAATGCGTGTTTGAATCCTTTTACGTCGTTCCAGTGACCACGTGTAAAGTCAGGGAAAGCAACAGCGGCACAACCGTTGTCCATAGAGATGGCACCCAGTTCGGCCAGTGAACACCATTCTGCCAGGTCGTATACATCCATATCCAGTGGAAGTCCGTTCTGTAAGCAGTAAACCAGACGGCTGTCCATGATGAAGTCCATACCTCCGTGTCCACCTACTTCCTTAGCCATTTCGCCGTATTTCTTCAGAATCGGGTGCTGGTATTTGGCAACCAGTGCTTCCATTTCTTCTTTCGGTAAGAAAGAGTGTGCGCTCAGATTGTCTACTTGAGGCTGTACGCCGGATGCGCTCATCTGATCTGCGTCTACTGCATAACCTTCAATCGGGTATTTGTTGGCGAAGCCTTTTGTACCGGTCAATTGATACAGACGGTTATACGGCTGAGGAGTCATAACGTCATGTTGGATTTCGATAACTTTTCCGTTGGCTGTACGGATCAAGGTAGTAGAGTGGTCGCCGTTACGGAAGTTTTCGCAGGCTTCACCGCTGGCTTTTTCTACCAGTTCTTTACCGATAACGGATTTGGTATCCATGGCTACCAAAGTTGCCATACGGTCACCACGGTGAATGTTCAATGCTTGAGCGACAGGGCCCAGGCCGTGAGTAGCGTAAACGTCTCCACGGTTTTCCATGTTATAACGCAGACGCCATCCCAGTTTGTCATCCTTGCCGTTTTTCCAGTAATACGGCCAGAATTCGTTCAGGTTATGGATATAAGCTCCTTGTGCGCGTAAGATTTCACCGAATACTCCGTGTTGTGCCATGTTCAGGGTGTTCATTTCGAACCAGTCATAGCAGCAGTTTTCCAGAATCATACAGTGTTTGCGGGTCTTTTCACTCAGGTTGATCAGTTCCCAGCATTGTTCCAGATTCATGGCAGACGGAACCTCGATGGCTACGTTCTTGCCGTGTTCCAATGCATATTTGGCTACCGGGAAATGATGATCCCAGTCTGTTGCGATATATACCAGGTCGATGTCTTCACGTTCGCACAATGCTTTGTATCCTTCGGCACCAGAGTATACGTCAGCTTTTGGCAGGCTGGCTTTGCGCAAGAATTTTTGGCAGTTTTCGGCACGTTCGGGTTCATAGTCGCATAATGCAACGATGTCTACTCCCGGAATGTAGGTAAAACGTTCTACTGCACCCGGGCCACGCATACCAAGTCCTACGAATCCTACTCGTACTACACTCATTTTAGGAACAGTCAGTCCGAGAACAGGTTCTTGTCCTGCCGGGCGTTCGGGAGTATCGATTACGATGGTTCCTTTGTCCCAGTGCCATTGGGTAGAAGGAGATAAAGACTGGGCTTGTGTGTTTACTGGAGTGATTGCCAATGTAATACATGCGCATGCACTCAAAAACAGATTAGAAAGGTTTTTCATAATGTTTAGCAATTGTTTATTTCGAGTTTCAAATTTAACGAAATTATGTATAGGTTCTCCCTCTTATTAGTGTTTTTTATGAAATTAACTGTAAATAAGTATCAGGCTTGGGTAAAAAAGTATGAGAAACATCGTAGAATACTTTTTACTTTTGTACAGCTGTATGCAGGGTTATTCTTTTATGGAACGACTGGAATGTTTCTGGATGTCGTTTGAAAAAATCAGATTCTGAACGGCTCTTTGTATTAATCGGATAATCTAATTTTTAAACGTAAATGAACAAACATGAAGCAAATTAAGAATTTGGCACTTGCCTCAGTCCTTTGCGCCGGTTCGTATGTAGCTGGCGTGGCTCAACAGGTAGCACCGGCTATTCCGGCAGATCCGGCTGTCGAACAGAATATCCGGAACTGGTTGAAGAAAATGACGCTGGAAGAGAAAATCGGTCAGATGTGTGAAATTACGGTGGATGTCGTTACTGATTTTCCAGGGAGCAAAGATGGTTTCAAGTTGAGTGAGGCCATGCTTGATACGGTTATCGGGAAATATAAGGTAGGTTCTATTCTGAATGTTCCGTTAAGCGTGGCCCAGAAGAAGGAGGTCTGGGCGAAGGCTATCAAGCAGATTCAGGAAAAGTCGATGAAAGAAATCGGTATTCCTTGTATTTATGGTGTAGACCAGATTCACGGAACGACCTATACATTGGACGGGACCTTGTTTCCGCAGGGAGTCAATATGGGGGCTGCTTTCAATCGTGAACTGACTCGTCGCGGCGCAGAAATTTCGGCCTACGAGACGAAAGCCGGATGTATTCCCTGGACGTATGCGCCTGTCGTCGATCTGGGGCGTGACCCGCGTTGGCCGCGCATGTGGGAAAACTATGGCGAAGACTGTTATGTGAATGCGGAAATGGGAGTAGCCGCTATTCAGGGTTTTCAGGGTACTGACCCGAACCACATCGGACCGAACCATGTAGCCGCTTGTGTGAAACATTATATGGGATACGGTGTTCCGGTTTCAGGTAAAGACCGTACTCCTTCAGCCATTTCCCGTACAGACTTGCGTGAGAAACATTTCGCTCCTTTCCTGGCAGCCATCAGGGCCGGTGCCCTTTCACTGATGGTCAATTCGGCTGTGGATAACGGAATGCCTTTCCATGCCAATAAGGAACTGTTGACGGACTGGCTGAAGCATGATTTGAACTGGGACGGTATGATTGTAACCGACTGGGCAGACATCAATAATCTTTGTACGCGCGATCACATTGCCGCTACAAAGAAGGAAGCCATCAAGATTGCCATCAATGCCGGTATCGATATGTCGATGGTGCCATACGAAGTCAGTTTCTGCGATTATCTGAAAGAACTGGTCGAGGAAGGTGAGGTACCGATGAGCCGCATTGACGATGCGGTAGCCCGTGTCCTTCGGTTGAAATACCGGTTGGGATTGTTCGAGAAACCCGATTGGGACATTAAGTCTTATGACAAGTTCGGTTCGGCCGAATTTGCTGCCGATGCATTACAGGCTGCTGAAGAGTCGGAAGTACTCCTGAAGAATGAAGAAAACATTCTGCCTCTGGCTATGGGAAAGAAAATTTTGCTGGCCGGTCCGAATGCCAATTCCATGCGTTGCCTGAACGGGGGCTGGTCTTACAGTTGGCAAGGACATCGGGCAGACGAATTTGCACAAGCATATCATACCATTTATGAAGCGCTTTGTAACAAATATGGAAAGGAAAATATCATTTATGAACCGGGAGTGACATACGCTCCTTATAAGAATGATAACTGGTGGGAAGAAAATACGCCGGAAATCGAGAAGTCGGTTATGGCGGCTGCCCAGGCCGATGTCATTATCGCTTGTGTGGGTGAAAATTCCTATTGTGAGACTCCGGGTAACATGAATGACCTGACGATGTCCGTCAACCAGCGCAACCTGGTGAAGGCATTGGCCGCTACCGGAAAGCCTGTGATACTGGTATTGAACCAGGGGCGTCCGCGTATCATCAACGATATCGAACCGCTGGCCAAGGCTGTCATCAATGTTATGTTGCCGGGTAATTACGGTGGAGACGCTTTGGCTAACCTGTTGGCCGGTGATGCCAATTTCAGTGCGAAGATGCCGTTCACTTATCCGAAATATATCAATTCACTGGCTACATACGATTACAAGCCTTGTGAGAACATTGGTCAGATGGGTGGTAATTATAACTACGATGCCGTGATGGATGTACAATGGCCGTTCGGCTTCGGCTTGAGTTATACTACTTATCACTACGGTAACCTGAAAGTGGATAAATCTCAGTTTACAGCCGATGATGAACTGACGTTTACAGTCGATGTGACCAATACAGGAAAGGTAGCCGGAAAGGAAAGTGTGCTGCTCTTCTCTAAGGATATGGTGGCCAGCAGTACTCCCGACAACATCCGTCTGCGTAATTTCGAGAAAATCGAACTGCGGCCGGGCGAAACCAAGACTGTAACCTTGAAGCTGAAAGGCAGTGATTTGGCCTTTGTAGGCTATGACGGAAAATGGAGGCTGGAGCAGGGAGATTTCAAGATTAAATGTGGTGACCAGTGGATTGACCTGCAGTGTACGGCAACTAAGATTTGGGATACACCGAATAAAATTCTGTAATGTAGAGGTTTGTAAGTTTTTTAGTTTTTATCAGGTAAAAAGATGTAAATCCTGGGAAGTCCATATACTTCTCAGGATTTTTATTATTTATGGTGAGTTATACTTTGTTTGTGTCTATTGCGCTGATTGTCAGATTGTTTTTTCGGGCTGAAAAAACGTCCTCACGTTTTGTTTCAAACATGAGGACGTCTGTGCTGGAATGAACGTTCGTGAAGAGTAAGACAAACGTTTGTTTTTTTGCGTCTTTTACCACTGGTCTGTCCGGAACGGAATGACCGGCATTCCCCGGTGGTTTTTCAGATTGCCTGTCTGGAAGTTCCGGAAACAGTAACGTACGGCTACCGGTTCTTTCACCTTGTCCGATTTCACCAGAATCGTTTTCTTGTTCGTGTCGAGTGTGGCGGTAGCCGGATAGAATACCTGGTCGGCTCCGGCTATTTCGAAACCTTCGATACCGGACCAGGGACTGAATCCGTCGCTGGCATGGTCGAAAGTAATTTCGGCGGTATCACCATGAATGTCCATGCTGCGGTAGGTAGGATAATCGGCAGCAATACTTTGGTATCCGTATGTCTTGTTCAGTGGAACAAAACCCACAAAGCAGCCGTCAGCAAATAGGCAACAACAGAACGTAACCCGTTTGAAATGAGCGGTTTTTCATTATTCTGCCAAATGCCGGAAACGCAACGGAGTGCGGAATATTGCACCATTTCAGTTACCAAGCCGTTAGCCGTCAGTTACCGAAGCAAGGACAGGTAACGCACGGAAAATGAAATTGTTGCAAGCCCGTGCCGATTGCACCGATACGCACCGTTCTGCAAATCAATGGACGCTTACTCATGAGTTAATTTTGCAACAAAAACAATAAGCGTATGAAAGTTGAAAAATTCAAGGTGCTGCTCTACCTGAAAAAGAGCGGAACGGACAAGTCGGGCAAGGCCCCAATAATGGGAAGGATAACGGTGAACCGCACGATGGCGCAGTTCGGATGTAAGCTGTCGTGCAGGCCGGAGTTGTGGAACGCGAGGGAAAGCCGTCTGGACGGCAAGAGCCGCGAGGCGGTGGAGACTAATGCGAAAATAGACAAGCTGCTGCTTGCGGTTAATTCTTCGTTTGACACGCTGGTGGAGCGTGGACAGGACTTTGACGCTACGGCGGTCAAGGACTTGTTTCAGGGGAGCATGGAAACGCAGATGACCCTGTTGAGGATGACCGACCGCATCTGCGAGGACTTGAAGGCGCGCATCGGCATTGACCGGGCAAAAGGAACTTATCCCGGCTATTACTACATGAGAAAGAGATTGGGCGAGTTCATCGAGTGGCAGTTCAAGACGAAGGACATTGCTTTCGGGCAGCTTTCCGAACAGTTCATTCACGATTACCAGAACTACGTCATGGATGTGAAAGGCTTGGCGGTGGATACCGTGCGTCACTATCTCGCCATTTTGAAAAAAGTCTGCCGCATTGCCTACAAAGAAGGATATGCTGAAAGGTGTTTCTTTGCCAATTTCACCCTCCCCAAACAAATGGAACGCACTCCGAGGGCGTTGAGCCGTGAGGACTTCGAGAAGATACGCGATGTGGAGATACCCGCATGGCGCACCACGCACATCCTTGCCCGTGACCTTTTTCTGTTTGCCTGCTATACAGGAACCGCCTATGCGGATGCGGTAAGCGTCACCCGTGAGAACCTATATACAGACGATGAGGGAAGCCTTTGGCTGAAATACCGCCGCAAGAAGAACGAGCTTCGGGCAAGCGTGAAGCTGCTGCCCGAAGCGCTCGCCCTGATTGAAAAATACCATGACGACAACCGCCCTACGTTGTTTCCGATGATTCATCATCCCAACATGAAACGGCACATGAAAGCCCTTGCCGTCCTTGCCGGAGTAAGCGGAGGCTTGTGCTATCATCAGGCACGCCACTCCTTCGCCTCGCTGATTACGCTGGAGGCCGGAGTGCCGATTGAAACCATCAGCCGGATGCTCGGTCATTCCGATATAACCACGACCCAAGTTTATGCACGTGTCACTCCGAAAAAGCTCTTTGAGGACATGGACAAATACATCGAGGCGACCAAAGACTTGAAACTTATTCTCTAACTTATAAAAACATCACAACCATGCGCAGTACATTTTCCATATTACCGTACATCAACCGAAACAAGGTAAAGGCGGACGGCACGACCGCCGTCCTGTGCCGTATCACCATAGACGGCAAGAGTTCCACGATGGCGACAGGCATCTATTGCAGGCCGGAGGATTGGAACAGCAAGGCGGGAACCATCAGCACCGTCCGCGAGAACAACCGCTTGCAGGAGTTCCGCAAGTCCGTCGGACTTGCCTACGATGAGATTTTGAAGAAACAGAACGTGGTAAGCGCCGAACTGCTCAAGAACACATTGGCGAAGAGGGCGGTCATCCCAACCAAGCTGTTGCAGATGGGTGAAAGGGAGCGTGAGCGGCTGCTCGCCCGCTCAAAGGAGATAAACTCCACGTCCACCTACCGACATTCGGGGTATTACCAAAAGTACCTGAAAGACTATCTCACATCGTTGGGCAAGGAGGACATCGACTTCACCGACATCACGGAGGACTTCGGCAATTCCTACAAGGCGTTCATGAAACGCAACAAGAATTTCAGCGCACAGCAAATCAACAAGTGCCTGTGCTGGCTGAGCAAGCTGGTGTACCTCGCAGTGGATTATGAGATACTCCGTGCCAACCCGTTGGAGGATATGGAATACGAGAAGAAGCCCGCGCCGAGGCACAGGCACATCAGCCGTACCGAACTGAAAGCCATCCTCGAAACCCCGATGCTCGACCCGTTGCAGGAACTGGGGCGGAGGGCATTTTTGTTTTCGACATTCACGGGTTTGGCGTATGTGGACATCATGCTGCTCCATCCGCACCACATCGGCAGGACGGCGGACGGCAGGCGTTACATCCGCATCAACAGAAAGAAAACCAACGTGGAGGCGTTCATCCCCCTGCATCCGATAGCGGAACAGATACTCGACCTCTACAACACGACGGATGACACGAAACCCGTCTTTCCGCTTCCGAGCCGTGACGAGATGTGGTTTGAGATACACGAGCTGGGCGTTGCGATAGGGCGGAAAGAAAACTTGTCCTACCATCAGGCCAGGCACTCCTTCGGAACTTTCTTGATTTCGGAGGGTATCCCCATCGAGAGCATCGCCAAGATGATGGGACACTCCGGTATAAAGACCACCCAACGGTACGCGGAGGTTACGGACAAGAAGATTTCAAAGGACATGGACAACCTGATGGCTTTCAGGCGCGCTTACGGAACAGGTGCGTCAAGGGAGAGGAAAACAAAAGGCACATTGACGGACAAGGAGGTATGACTATGGAACGTGGTATAATCACAATCACTGAAAACGGGGCGGTCACGATGCCGACCGTTCCCGTATGGATGACGCAGCAGGAAATGTCCGATGCGTTCAACGTGTTCGGCTACGACATCCGCAGGGCTATTGCTGCCATTTACAAGAATGGCGAGTTGTTGGAAAGTGAAACGGTGCGGCACGTCAGGCAGGACGACAGGATTAGCTATGATGTTTACAGCCTTGAAATGGTGATAGCTGTTTCCTTTAAGTTGAGAAGTCGGGAGAGTATGACTTTCAGACGGTTCATCATGGGCAGGCTGACCGTGAACAACAGACAGCCCGTCAACCTTTTCTTTTCGCTCTCCCCGTCACGTGGAAAGAGAGCGGGAAATTGAGCAGACTTCAGACGGCGTATGAGATACCCTCAAACGGCGTGTAAGGCTACCTCTTACGCCGTTTGAGGGTAACACCGTTTCACAAGGAATTTCTGTCAGTCTATCTGAACGCGTCCCGGTAATTGGCGGCAAGCATCCTTTCGATGTCCGATTCCTTGTATAGAATCTTTCCTCCCAACTGGTAATAGGCGATTATGCCGTTGTTGCGGTAGTCCTGCAAAGTGCGTCGGCTCACTTTCAGCCGTGCCGAAACCTCCCTGTCCGTCAGGAAGCGTTCACCGCCCAATGTCGGACGGATGTTTGCCACGAAGTTCTCGATGCCGTCCAGCAGACGGTCAAGGCTGTCGCCGAACTCGGCGACGAGCGCATGGTTTTTGGTAATCATTTCACTCATGCCATTGCGGATTTAGGTTTGTTCTCCACAGGCTTGACGATACGCATCACATCCTCCGGTCTGTAAAACACCTTGTGGTTTATCTGCGAATAAGCCAGCGTACCGTTGTCCCGCAGCGTCTGCAAGGTGCGCGGACTGATGTTCAACTGCTGGCAGACATCTTGGTTGTCCAGTCATCGGTTTAATGACTTGCCGCCCTGCTTGGTAAGGATGGCATCCACACGTTCCGTGAAACGGCTGAACTCCGCCGCCATTTCCTCAAACGCCTCTTTCTGAAAAATCAATACTTCCATTGTCGATACTGTTTTTAATGTTGATACTCGGTTTTGGACGCAAAGTAAATGGACATTGCGCATTAGACAATGGGTTGGCACAATTGTGGCAGCTTGTGGCAGGGAGTGGCGTTTTGGGGAGTTACTCTAAACCAATCCAACGGAGTTTTGAGGGGAGCAAGTTTGTGTTTCGGGCATACCGAAACGGCTTGCTCCTCGTATATTGGAGAAGCATAATCCCGTTGGTCTATAAAATGTGTGTCAAAGTTTGAGAATAGGTAATACCGTTATTCTTTCTTGTACGAAATAATACTGCTCATCGACTAAAGCCGCATTAGAGAAAATTGTTCCATTCGATAACGATGTCCCAAAAGTGGCATGAATATGCCCGAATAAATGAAGTTTTGGACGAACTATCTGTATTTTCTCGAATAATTCAGGGCTTCCGTAATGCCGATGCCCGTCATAATCAAGTACGCACAATGGCGGTTGATGAGTAATCAATACATCCGTATCATTTGGTATGACAGAAAGATATTCTTTGTATTTTCCGGTCATGTCATCGTCTATGAACATAGGCACACCATAAAATTTTATGTCTTCAATGTTGATACCTGAGTTACAGAGATAATGGCAATTATCATCTAATCCTGACAATTCAGCTCCATACAGACAATCGTCATGGTTTCCTGCAATGAAGATTTTATGACGGTAGGGCAGGTCACAGAACCAGTTGGTGAAGTCAAACACTTCTTGTTCTGTGCCAGCCATGGTAAAGTCGCCAGAATGGACAATCACGTCTGCATCGGGCAACTGGGGAAGTTGCCGATGCAGACCGTGGGTGTCGGAGAGATGGAGGATATTAATTCTGTTGGTCAATATGTTTTTTTGCATCCCTATAACGGTCTATGCATTGATTCATTTTATCAATCAAATCATTTTCATCTTTTATCTCGCTGCCATCAATAGTCAGGTCGTGAGTTTTTAATCTTTCATCTTCACAAAGACGTTTATTTTCCTCATACATGTCAATCCAGTTCCAAGATTGCCATTGGAACAAGTAGGGAAACTCATTATCCTCTTTATTATATTGGAATTTGATATCCCAGCCCCAGAACATTTTATAAGGCTTAGTGTCAAGTCTTTCCCCATGCAACAATGTAATTTTGCCTTCATCCAACAGCTTGCTTAACAAGCTATCGCGATTGTTCAAGGTCAGAATTACGCCTTCACTACTTGGGTACAAACAAAATCCATCGTGTGTCCACCTTATATAGTATCTGTCCGGCCTTCCTTGACTTTGACTCCATCCGATAATATTAGTATTTACCAACTTGTCAAAAGCAATATTTCGGTAGTCGTCAGGATCTTTTAGCTGTAACATTGTGTTTATGCTATCTCCTAATAACAAATGATGAATGGCATTAGCATATAGCAATGTATTATCAGTTGCGCCTTTCCGAGTTAATATGTTGTCTTTCCAAAGTTGAGCGGAACATCCAAAGATATATTTGTCATGATAAGTATAAGACTGTATTTGTTCCCACCATTGGTCACAATATGACAAGAGAATTCTATTGGCCTTAGCTTCTCTTTTATATTCCAATGTCAAGCCATCGGAGCTGAATATTAATTTGCTATTTGCAAACTTAGGCGTGAAACAAGTCCAATCATCCCCACTATTGGCATCCTTGAACAAGAATTTTATTGTCCCATTGAAAAACGCGAATCCTTCCGCTTCAATAATGGCCGACTCCCAATTCCATTCTTTATCGTCATTCCAATCAGCAGGCCGTTCGGGCAGTTGCGCTTCTTGAGGCTTGAGTATTTGCTTGGCTTTCGCTATTTCCTCGGTCAATTGTTCAGGAGACGCTTTGGATTGCATTTCGAGATCTTCGCTTGCCAGATATTCATAGATGTCTTCCGCGTGTTTGCTCAATTCATCTATCAGTTTCAAACGTGCAATCATTGCATCCACCGTATTTATCGTGGTGTTCTCTGACAAATTGCATACCACTCTCATCCACTTTCTGAAGTGGCAGCCATTAAACATTGTACAGGATTCCAAATATCGACATATTCCGAAGAACACGACCCTCTGCGTTTGAGTGAGCGTGGAAATAGTATTCTCAGTGTGTTTGGGAATGAAATCAAACTTCTTGAACCACTTTGGCAGATACGCACAGACATCTTCCTTGACTCCTGATAAACGCTCAAAAAGGGAGCTTAGATTCTCCAAAAATTCTGGCTTTGAGAGGATGGAAGAATAGATGCTAAAGCCATTATCATAGCGAAGCGATGAATCGTCTGATTCCGTTCCATATAGTTTCCATTCTTTTGATGTGCCCTTTGCGTCATTATATATGATAGCGCAATTCAAGAGATATCTGTTTAGGAAAGCAAAGAAAATCCTGTCAATATCCCCATTAGCGTCATGGTTTCTCCAAAAGACATCCGTCCATTCAGTGTCGAGTTTTATAGGAATGCCTTTCTCGGTATTAAGAAATCTTCCCCAAGCATCATCCTCTTTTGCCTTTTCTTCAATGTATCCGATAAAATCAGCCTTGAAATTCTCGAATGAAGTGAGTTGCTTACCACGAGCATTCATTTTGATATACAAGTCATCCGTTAGCTTAAAGTCTTTAAGATTAAGATAATAAAACATGATAGGTGCATTTTCAGAAGTCAAAGCTGTCCAATAACTTTCAAAACTCTCTTTGTTTGCGTCAAACAATTCTTCCAAGCCATCAATAATATCGTTACCTTGTTTATCGTTAATCTTTGTGCCGCCAATCATTCTCAACATTGATTGTATGGTTGGGTCTTGCTTCCAGGAAGAGTAAAACCAAGTACGGCTGGTTATGAAATCCACAATTCCTATGTTGCCGTCATATTCTTCAAAATTTTGGGGTATGCATAGGTTTCTGCAAAACTCCCTTGAAGATATTCGCGTCTCATATGTGAAATTTCTCAGTTTTACAGAAGCTTCTTCGAGTTTGCCAGCCCTGAGTGCCACGTACCAATGAAGCAGCCATAGTGTGGTAAGCCTTTGTTGGCCGTCAAGTGGAGACAGTCTGCCTTTGTCTTCGGAACCATAGACAAAATCAAGTTTCAATGCAGGTTCCAGCAATTGATGATCTAATGCCTGCTTTAGATTCCCAAGGAAATTATTGCGCAAGTATTCTTTGCCCAATCTGCCCTGTGCATAGTCGCGTTGTATTATCGGAATTTCTATTTGGTAATTGCCGATAAATTTCCAGAATGAAGTTGTTTCGTTTGTCATTGTTTGTCCTCTTAATCGTTTTGGTCAAGCTTTTCCAAGCATGAGTCTATGTCGTTTTTGTAAGCTTCAGCATCGGCTTTAGTCCAGTAATTGCTCTTGCCGATTGCCGATGAGTAATATTTCATGAACACTTGTTTGGTGCATGGCGGCACAAAAGAGGAGGTGGCGTACTTACTCTCCTTGTCCACTGAGATTTTCCCGTTCTTCAACACCCTCGGCACCGGTATCAGTCGGCCCTGGTCCTTGCTTATAATGACACGGCGTTTAGCGGAGAAGATGGCGTTGCCATAGCTCCTGTTCGTCGATGAGTCAAGCAGAGCGTAATTCCATATCCTGTTCTTTTCTTCTGGTGTCCAAACCTCAGGGTCTTCATTGATACTCTTTTTTATGCCATTCTTTATATCCTCGAAAAGCAAGCCTTTTGCTCCATCGTCTTCTGTGTCGAAATATTTGATTATGTCTTTCTGCGTGACTTCATCGGCACTTAGGTAGACGTTGACAAGCCATTCCTTGCGCGTGTCGTCATCTTCTTCCGGATTGTTGGTACTGGAGTTGATGTGTTCCACATCCCAGCCTTCCAACTTGTACAAGTGGAACGGAAACTTGTAAAATGTACCTATCTTGTATTTGTCGTTGCTTTGCTGTGCATGGTTTTGGTTTATCACTGTCTGTATGTTGTGGAACAGCAACAGGCTGCGGCATTTGGTCTTATCGCTTCCATCCTCCTTGTATTGGTAGTCTGTGCCATTGTCACCTATCGCTTTCTTGATTTCGTCTTTCAGATAGCGCACAAACTCTTTCTTGTCCTTCTTCGCCTTCCAGAAGTTTACAAGTTGTTTAATAGAAATGGAGCCTACCGCAAGGAGAAAACCTACGTAATGGTAAAGTACCAAGTCATTATACCATTCATTAAACGTCTGGAAATAGGATTTTACTATCTGCCAAGCTCTTTCTGTTTTCTGCAATTGTTTTTTTTCGTCATTATTTCCATCTTGGTGTGAGGACTTGAAGTATTCATAAAAGTATCGGAATGTCCTGTATTCGTCTGTACCAATAACCTTTTCCTTTTCATCCTCTTTGTTGAGGTTTTCAATATCAAGTGCATTTTCGTTACAAATCAAATCGAAAATGAAGTCTATGCGCGTGGGGCGGTCATATCCCTTGTCGTGCAGAAATAGCCAAAACTCATCGCTTTGCAGGGTATATTCTATCTTGTCCCATTCAGTTGCGATTTCTTGTTGCCTTAATCTTAAACTGTCCATCGACTTTCCCGCGAAATTAGATCTGTTGAGGAACAATGCCTTAATAAGTTCTGAATTGGTAAGGGCTATTTTGCCGATATTCAGTCGGGTGAACACCTTTATTGGGTCTTCGTCAACAGATTCATACCATATAAAATTAACTTTGTTTTTCAGCTTGTCCAAGAATGCCTCTTTGTCAAAGTCAGTTTTGAGCCAATTGTTCACAGTTTCTCTGGCTTGAGTCATATAATAAAAGTCAATGTTTTCATTCTCGTCATACTTATCCATATTGAGAAGGAACTCTCTGCTTTTGCCGCGAGTTGCGTATTCCAATGAATAAGGCTCATTGGAGCCAAGGCATCTGAGAATGATGTATATAGTGGTAAGTCGCTGTTGCCCGTCTATAACCTCCCACTTGCCAACACTCTTATTAAGAATTTCCCTTATTTCTGAAAGTTTATTCGTTTCATGAATTTTTGTTACAATATCTTTTTCGTTGCGTAGTCTCACCACCAATGGTTGCAAGCAATAGAATCCATCTTTGCTAGCATCGAACTCGTTGATGTCGTTAAGCAAGTCCATCACTTGCTGGCATGTCCACCTGTAGCCACGCTGATAATTCGGGATGAAAAAGCTCAAGCCTGAAAGCTCTCCTATTGCTTTCAACCCAATTTGATTGTCGTTACATTGTTGTTCCATAATATTCGTAATTTTATAATTTTCCACTATAGTATTTCATTTCCTCTAATCCACAAAGTCCGAAGTCCTTTATTTCTCTCAGAAACAGCCTCGCACACATTTCCGCATCATCTCCTGCCCGGTGGTGTTGACCGTATGGAATCTTAAACTGGTCGCAAAGGTAATCCAGACTATTGCAGCCGAAGTCATAGAGTTTGCGAGCGGCACGGAGGGAACAATAATAAGTGATGTCCGGCTTCTCCATGCCGTATAGTTCCAATGAATGACGGATGCAACCGATGTCAAAGGCCGCATTGTGAGCCACAAGTACAGGAATGTCTTTAAGGTATTCGCAGATTTCAGCCCACACTTCGGGAAACTCCGGCGAATTTAGAGTGTCGCTTGGACGTATTCCATGGATTTGCATGTTCCAATAACTGTATCTGTTTCCTTGCGGACGGACAAGCCAAGAACGGGATTCTGCAACCTCACCATTACGCACAATACAGATACCGGCTTCGCAAATGGAGGCACGTTTGCCTGTAGCCGTTTCAAAATCTATGGCTATGAAGTTTATTCCTTGCATGGCATGTTCTCCTTTTTCTCTGTATAATAGTCCAACATGTTTTGGGCGAAGTTACGCATCTCTTCACGCACGGGGTCCGGCTCCAACACTTCCACTTGGTCGCCTTGAGCAAGCACCAGTTGGTAGAAGTCGAAAGTCGGTTTCAGGTGGTATTCAAAAAGAGTCGATTCGTCATCACTTCCAATCTCACGCTGTGATTCATGCAAGGGCAATGTGCGCAGATAGTCTGCAAAACCATTGTATGCCCGAAGAACAATCTTTTGAGGCGATTCGTTAGAAGTGATTACGCCACAGCATCCTTCAAAATAGCTGTGTACATCGAAGTCCTTCTTCATCTTGAATGTCTTGCCTGTATCTTGGATGTCTGAAATACGGTCGAGGGCGTACACCAAATACACATCACTTGGCTTGACGCCTTGTTCTTTATTCCGCTCGGAGTAATAAGGACTGCGCGCCACCACGTACCAACGACGCTTTACGACTTTCAGGCAGTATGGCTCAATCTCAAACGTGCTGGGTTCCGGCTTACCAAACCCTTGGTGCATAATGCTCAACACATGGTTACGACGCATGGCATCCGCAATGCAGGTCAGCCAAGTCTGTCCCGAAGGGATTTCCTCAAAGATAATCCGGTCTTCCAGTTTGTTATCCGCTTGGATTTGGTTCAATGTAGCGTATGAACTGATGAGCCAGTTGCGCAGGTTGTTACCCTCTATGCGTTCCGGCTCGTCAATGTAATAGCGGTATCCGTCCTTTCGGTCGCACTCTATATATACATCGAAGATGTCTTTGATAGCTTTCTTATGGTTATGAAAGGTCTTCAAGGGCAGTTCCTCGCCATATCCTAAGCCGCTCTCCTGCCAAAGCTCGTTGATTTCCTGAAACGTCAGCCGTTTGTATCTGCGCAAGATGTCCATCAGCCATACGTATCGTCCAAAAAGATTTGCTGACATATTGCTGTCATTTAATGGTTATGCCACAAAGTTACGCGTTTCCTTGTGCCAAATCGTAGCTCAACCTTAATTTTTTCTATTTTTCCTGTATTTCTTTTATGATATGCCACGTTTTGGCATTTAATGCTCTTTACTTTGCAGCAGAATGAATGATAAACTTCTAAACATTAACGTATTATGGCAACAAAGAATTTAAGCAACGATTTTATGGTGAAAGTATTGGAAGATGCCGCTTGGAAGGAACTTTCGGGCGACTTTGCTTGGAACGAACAACTGCTGGAGAGATACAAGGACAAAGTGGAATGGAAAACGGTTTCCGGCAACAACAACATCCTTTGGACGGTTTCTATGCTTGAGAAATTCAAGAACAGAATTGACTGGGAAGAAATCTCCGGCTCAAGCAACGAGCACCTATTCACGGCAGAAAACTTGGAGAAATACAAGAACTATTGGAATTGGCGGGAATTGTCGCGCAATTCATCATTGGAACTGACATCTGCCATTTTAGAACAATTCGCCGATTATTGGGATTGGAATGAAATCATCGATTGCTACATGCGGGATGAGATTTACAATGCAGAGTTTTTGGAAAAGTATCAAGACCGCATTCCCGCTTCCTCTCTGCAACGCTCACGCTTGTGGGACAAGCTGGTCGAAGACGAAACCAAACGGTTGAAAGTACAGATTCTGTCTTGACATACAAACAAGGAGGTTGCCCGAAAAATGAGAAGGTAGCCTCCTTGTTTATATTATTTTATCGTCGGTTCAGTAGCAGCATAACTCTAATGTACTGTTCATTGTTTTCATGGGTGACCATACCGAATAGCATGTCATCATATCCTAAATGTCGATGCATGGCTTCTTCAAACCGTTCTTTTTCTTGGCTTGTCGGTGGGCAGCAAGCAGGAACCGTTAGAAAAACAACAGCATTATTGTACTTCTCCAACGTTAGTTGTTGGTATTTGGTCATTGACTCTAAAATGTAGTCCAAACGTCCATCAGTTCCGCTTGTGACGGACAAGTAGTCGTATTGTCTTCCATACTCAATGTGAAGAAGGAAATCCACATCACTTCTCTTGAAACTACTTCCTTCGGCGGATAGCTGTGTTATCAGGTTTTCGCGGGCTGCCATCCGTTTCAGATATTCTTCCCGTTTGTACTGACGGTATTCCCGTTTCCGCTTGGAGCGGTTCTTGCGGTCATTGAACAAGTCACAAGTACTTTGCAGGGCGGTGTATCGTTCTCCGTTTTTCCCTCGACGGCGAAGCTTGCGAGGTGTTTGGTGCTTCCAAATGCTTTCCTCCAGCTTGTCTAAAGCAATTTCATATTGATTGGTCGGCTTATGGTGATTAAACTTCCGATTAAAGGTTTCCAATTGTTCTTGTGGGGAAAATCCCCAATAAGTGATTTCCCACAAGCAGTGCATGGCAAGCTCTTCATCGGTGAGGTGTACATCATCGGCAACCACAACATCCGCAGTCAAATCTTCCTCCCAACTGACTTCATGCATAGGATGCACGCTTATCCATTTCTCTTCATCCTCCATTTCCCCTCCGCTCCAGCTTACATGGATTTCATGTTGTCCATTTTTAACTGGAGTCATGCGGCGCAAAATATCGTATGCCTCGCGGAAAGCATAAATGTTGTCCAGATGTTCCGGTTCAAACTTCTCCAAGTAGGGGCGAAGACTGTCGAAATCCACTTTCATTACCAATTCTTTCAGTGTCATAAGCAATAGTTTTGCGCAAAGAAAGTGTTTTTCTGTGCCAAAATAAAGCACGGGGTTGATATTTTTCTGTTTATGCCTCAATTCGGCACACACCCTCTCTTATTTTTGCACTCGTAAACTCTAAATAGGTGAAAATAATGAGAAACATTCAGAATCACGACGTGAAGATATTCACGGACAATATCGAAACAACCGCCATCGAACAGATAGAACGGTTGCTGACTATCCCCGCATTCAGCGGCTGCAAAATCCGCATCATGCCTGATGTTCATGCTGGGGCAGGCTGTGTCATCGGCTTTACAGGTGACTTGGGAGACAAGGTTATCCCCAATATCGTAGGTGTGGACATCGGTTGCGGCATCCTTGTGCAGCCGTTCACCTGCATGAAAGAGATAGATTACCACGCCTTGAATGAGTTCATCCTGCATCACATCCCGTCTGGACGCAATTATCGGGACAACAAGTATGTACCGTTGCCACAAAAGTATATGGATGCTTACCGCGAGAGCAAGGACCTCATCAAGCAGTTGCGTTGCTACCGGGAATTGAAAGAGACGAAACGCCTCAATCTTTCCATCGGTTCGCTGGGCGGAGGAAACCACTTCATCGAATTAGACAAGGATGAAAGCGGTCTATTTTATTTGGTTGTGCATACCGGAAGCCGTAATCTGGGTAAACAAGTTGCCGATATTTACCAGAAGTTGGCCGTGAAATGCCAGTCCGGTTGGGCGAAACTGATGGAGGAACAGAACCGTCTGATTGCGGAATATAAACAGGCCGGACGGAAAAATGAGTTACAGGACGTTATCCGCGAACTGCACAATTCGTTCAAAATGCGTAAACCTACGATACCGCCCGATTTGTCCTACTTGGAAGGCAGCTATTGTGAGGACTACCTGTACGATATGCGCCTCTGCCAGCAATGGGCAAAGATAAACCGGCGCATGATTACGGGGCTTATCATGGATTACCTTATTAGTCAAGGATATGCCGACATGTGTGAAGACGACCTTCAGTTTGAAAGTATACATAACTATATTAGCGATGACAATATCATCCGCAAGGGTGCTATTTCTGCCAATGCCGGAGAAAAATGTATCATCCCATTGAACATGCGTGACGGTTCCCTCATCTGCATCGGTAAAGGCAATGGGGATTGGAACTGTTCTGCTCCCCACGGTGCAGGACGTATCATGAGCCGAAGCCAGGCGTTTCAGAACATCAGTTTGGATGATTATGCCCGATCCATGCAAGGCATCTATACAGAATGCGTGAACGAAGAGACCAAGGACGAGTCGCCGATGGTGTATAAGCCAAAGGACGAGATTATCCGGAATATCAACGATACTGTATCAGTGGTGAATGTCATCAAGCCGGTTTATAACTTTAAGGAGGCGGAGTAAGGAAACTCACTGGGAATGAATAGAATAAGAAGCATGATGGACTTTCAACAGATTTTTAATGTATCTGAAGACTATAGCGTGGCTCTTTCCATGCTCGATGATTACGACCATCACGGATGTCCCGGCCGCAGGGACACGAAGCAACTTACATTCTGACATACGATGAGTGCCGCCGCTTGATTGACACGATGTGTTTCAGCAATAAGTCTGGCTTGTTTGGCCATGAAAAAGACGACTCGTTCAGGGGCAGCATCGGTGATATTTACCAGACCTTTGCAGGGAAGGACGTTTATCCCTCAGTAGAAGAGAAAGCCGCCAACCTGCTTTATTTCGTCACCAAGAACCACAGTTTCAATGACGGGAACAAGCGGATAGCGGCAGCCCTGTTCTTATATTTTCTCAACTGCAACGGCATCCTATATGACGGAAAAGGTCAGAAACGCATAGCCGACTATACGCTGGTTGCACTCACAATTATGATTGCAGAGTCACGCATGGAGGAGAAAGAAATTATGGTCAGTATCGTCATGCGCTGTATCGGATAATTTTTCTCCTTTTTTCCTTCTTCTATAAACCCCATATAAGGAAAAATGAATGTTCGTAATTTGCCAAACTCGACTACATTGAAAATGAAGATATACTTCGTTGGCCGATGAAGTATATCTTCGTTTGCTGTTGCAGTATATATTAAACTGGCGATGAAGTATATCTTCGTTCTCAGAGGGTATATATTGGCCGAATGCGGAATTCAAGGAAATACAACGAAGAAGAAGCTGCTAAAAATAGACCTGCACTTTCTTCTTTGTTGTCTTCATGCAGCTTTATTCAATAACAGCATAACTTTGATTTGTTCACATTCATTGTTCTCTACGGCAGTACCGAACAAGATATTTTCATATCCCAACCGGTTATGCACCGCTTGACGGAATGTTTCCAGTTCAGCATCATCCGGCGGATAACAGGAAGAATAGCGGATAAATACAATCGCATGGTCATATCGGCATGAATCAAGCTGTTGATATTTTGTCATAGACTTAAGGATATAGTCCAGCCGTCCGTTTGTTCCATGAAGAACAGAACAATAGTCATACCGGATGCCATACGCAATGTTGAACAAAAATTCTACATCGCTGCGCTTAAAGCTACTACCCGGAATGGTAAGCATCTGTATGAGCGTTTCACGTTTTGCCATGACCTCAAGATATTCTTCGCGCTTGTCTTGACGGTATTTCCGTTTTTTCTTGCTCCGGTTCATCGGCTTGTTACAAAACTTAAATGGGAAATGTGCAATGGTCAGCCGTTCGCCGTCTTCATCCCTTGCACGGAACTTGCGAGGGGTCTGATGCTTCCATATGCTTTCTTCCAGCTTGTCCAATGCCACTTCGTAACGATTCATCGGCTTCTGCCTGCCGAACATCTTAGAGAATGTGTCTTCAAGATCTGCGGGCGAAAAGCCATAGAAAGTGATTTCCCACAGGCAGCGCATGGCAAGTTCTTCCGGACTGAGCAGCATGCCTTTCGGAAAAACAAGTTCTTTGGCCAGTTCTTTTTCCCATACATTATCGTCCAAGAAGTTTATCTGTGTGATTTTTGTCCCGTCTTCTCTTATTGTTGTTATTACGGTAACTTCCCCTCTATAATCTTTGTCGGGTTCCATGTCTCTGAGAATATCGTATGCTTCACGGAAAGCATAGATATTATCCAAGTTCTTCTTTTCCCGTTTCTCCAGATATGGGAGAAGGCTGTCGAAGTCAACCTTCATGATAAGTTCTTTCAGTGTCATTTTGGGTATTGTTTATGATTAGTTGATAATATTGATTCAGTGCAATGTCTTGTTCCGCTCGGAGAGGAATAGCAAGATTATACTCCAATAAAAATTTGTTGCCGGAGTTCAGTTCATCCCATGTACCATACTCCACCGCATAAATGTCATTCTCCCAACCAAAGAAATCTCCGTCATATTCCTGTGCGAAGCGCACGGCATACATGGTTCCGCTGATAATGGGGCATTGCACCACGATGACCGATTGGGTCAAAGCCACTTGCATACGGCATCGGGCGACCAGCCTCGTAGGGTTTGCCTTCACACCGAAAGGATGTTCGGACACGATAGTTCCACCTTTCGTCACGATTTTCTCCTGCAAATGTTTGTTTACTTTTGGGTGTGTGATATCCAATCCGGAAGCGACAATGGCGATAGTCTGCCCCTCCGCATCAAGGCAACCCCGATGCGCCGCCGTGTCGCATCCCAATGCAAGTCCGCTGATTACCACATGGCCTTGCCCGCCTATCTGTTTGGCAAACCGGTAAGCTGCGTCCAGACCTTCAGCATCGGCTGCACGGGCACCTATAATGGTTACTGTATCGTCACGGTTGAGCAGTTCCAAGTTGCCTGATACATGAATGAGAGGTGGGGTGTCACTGCAGAGATTTCTGAAATGGTAAGGATAATCGGCCGCATAATACGGAATAGTGATAACTCCAGCTTTAGCCTGTCTGTCCAATATCCGCTTCGCTTTGTCAAGCTCACGTGTGGCTTTTACTGCCGTCCTTTTTAGCTGTTCGTTAACTTCGGGATTAACTCTTTCTACTATTTGCCGGGAAGAATATCCCAGCAGTTGCAGGCAAAGCAATTCTTCCACTGAAAGACATGAGGCTTTCCATTCGGCTTCTTCTTTTCCCCTTTTCTCAATTCTTCCTTTCAGAATGTCTGGCAAATCAAAATCTTCCATAATCTTTTTGGGTTGCAAAAGAAATCATTGAATGTGCTGAATTGAAGCATAGGCAAATTATTTTTCTGCTCTGCCACGATTTAGCATTCAGCACGAATACCTTTGCAAGAAAAACAGAAGATATGAACAAGACACCGGCATGGAAAGAAAAAGCGTGGAAAGCCAAATGCCACGATGGATATGCAGAAGTGTCGTATGAAGACGTATGGTCTTTGGATACACGTTTGGCAAGGATTATCGCCAACCATCTTCGGGCTTTTTTGAAAGCGGAGAAGGGGCCATACGGCGGTACACCGGGCAGCATTATTGAGAAGTACGGAGAAGACAAAGGCTATGCAGAGTGGCTGAACATCATCCGCAAGATGATTTATGCTTTCGAGGAGTACCAGCACACAGACAAATGGAGCGAGGAAGATGCGGAGAAACGGAAACGCATCCGTGAGGGCATGCAACTCTTCATCGACCATTACAGGGATTTGTGGATATAATATTTAACTTTTATACAAAATGACATTCAAGGATTTATTGGAACAATTCAGTTTTGACGAAATAGCCCCGGCGTTCAAAGCATTATGGCAACGGAATGCGTCGGAACAGGCCGCACGACTTGACATGGAGGGCTGGCGAAAAATCTATCATTCGATACAGGAGATAAAACCGGTGCATTCCCCTTACTATATCCGTTTGGAGTATCGTTGGGAGGGTTGCATACCAATGATAGATATGAACTGCTCTGTTTATGCTAAAAATGACAATGAGCGGTGTTACCCGTTGTCAAACCATTCGCAATGGGCAGAAAGCATAGGTATGGAAATCATAATAGATGACGACGTACAGATCTCCCCGCAGGAGTTGACAGCCGGGCTGCTATGGGAAATCACGTACTATGGCGGTACGGAAGAAATTGCGAAAAGGAATATGGATAGGATATTTCACGGAGGAACAAAATGAAAGAAGAGGTGAGTGTCACAATCACATGCATATGCATTATTTCTGTAATAATGCATTCCCTATTCATTACGTTTTGTGAATGGATATCGGATAAACGATAGATAAGAATAAATCTTTAATCTAATTAGAATAATAGAAATGAAAGTATCAAGTGGAGAAGAATTGGTACGAATTACCAAGGATGAACAAGAAATAACAAAAGATTATTTCATTAATGTAGCCCAAGTAAAAGGATTGATTAATTTAGACATGAATGATTTCAGAAAATTCACTGATAAATATAAACTCGTAATGCAGATAAATGTTGATGCTCGTATTTCAGTTTCTGCTCAAATAGAAACTGCTATGGAGGAAATAAGGAAACATGGGACAACTGTGGTATCAGCTATAATTCTGTCTGTCTCGTTCAAACCTTCATATTCGTTAATGATGAAGGAACTCGAGGATATATCAGGTTGTTTAAACAATTTAACAATGCAAGGCGTAGAGGTGATATGGGGAATACAAGAACGTACCAATATTTCAAATCAATGCAGTGTATCTTTGTTTATTTTCGTATAATCAAACTCATTAAATTAATAAAAGCGGTATGAATGCTATTAATGAAATTTTTTTTGACAATCACGGGCTGACCTCCACGTCGGCATCACATTTGGCGGATTTAGCGCAAGAAGTCATAGCCGGCTGTGAGGCAAAGCTGAAGAACCTGACCTTTGTCACGACGAAAGTCGATATTGTAGGCTCTGCTTCCGAATCGGGCAAGACCGTCAACATCGGCTATGATGAAAAAATGTTGGAGCAAGTGCGTCCGCTTTTGGAAGAAATCGCTTCGATGAACGCTTTCTGCGCTTGGATGAGGGAAGCGGTCAAAGCCAAAGATAAGGAACTGAAACGGGTGATAAATCTGACTTTTGAGGAATGGTGCTCAGACAAAAAGATTGAAATTCCTTCCAGACCGGAATATCCGGAAAAGACCAAGGAAACGGATATCATTGCGCAGTTGAACATCAAAGAACGCAACCGTTATTTCCAACTGGAAGCCGTAGCTGCTACCATTGGCAAATATATCCATCCGGGTGGTGCGTTCTCAGTTGCCCGTGAAGAATTGCAGAATAAAATGGTGAAACCTTATAGCACGGACGGCAACGGGAAAGACACGTTGATTTATGCGCATACTCCATCCGTAAACCCACAAAGGGTGGAAGACGTGTTCTTTGAACTTCAAAAATGGCATCGCCAAAATGAACGCGAGTTGAATAAGATGAAGTTTGCCATCAAGAAACAAGCGGAAAAGAATACATTGGAGGACATACAGCAATTCAAGCAGGCATTGGAGCATGAGAAACAACGTCACATGCAGCTTTTCACCCAATACAAGGAATGGCAATTGGAAGAACGGGAACGTATTTCCCGCTTGAAAATTGTGGTGCCGGAAGCCTTGCAAGATACTTATGAGAGATTGAATAAATTGGAAGAATAAAACAAGGTGCTGTGAACCTGCTTCTCAATGGAAGCTAATCATGGCTTTGATGGAACGGAAGTTGTCAGTTCAATTGTGTATAAAAAAAGGTACGAAGGTACAAGGTATGTCTAATTAAAAAACGACGGATGTAGCTAATGCCTGCATGACGCACATCCAGTCTGAGCCTTTGTCTGTGCCTTGATGTCCCGGAACGAGCATCGTCCGACAGTTTCCGTTCCTAACTTGAAATATCTTGTCTGTATATGGAATCATTAAGAAATGCGTTGCAACGTCCCCAAGAACCACCCACTCTTGTTGAGAAAATTAAGATATGCCTGTTGTCTGTCTTTTTGTGTATAGGTCTGACGGTTCATATTTGTATGAGAATGGTAGGAATAAGAAAAACATCAGTTTATCATCCAAGGTTTCTTACCATATTGTTTGGGAATAAACGGAGGAATTAGTGTCATCCGTTATTCAGGTTGCCCGACTTCGGATGTGCAACCTGCGGCAAGGCTTTCGGGGAGTAACCCGAAAGGTTTTGAGTAACTCAAAACATACCTTGCTGCTGCCACTTTTCGGCAGTAACCGAAAAGCCTTCGGGTAACTCGAAGGACACCTTGCTGTGCTTTTGAGAGCACAAGAAATCCGTCAATAAACGGATTTGAACAAGTGTTGTAATTTCGGCTTTCAAAGCATCGTTTCCCGATGCCCAAACTGCCCAAAAGAAGAAAGGGAATGAGGGCAGTGTGCAAGCCTGCACTTTATTGAGCTTACAGAGAACAAAGCCGGATTTTCATCCATCTGAGAAACAGACAATAGTGTCAATTCGATGTCGATATGTGCCAATCACAGCCAAAACAGACATTAGACCAATAAGGAAATGCTATTTTGGGCAAATACAGCCTCGCTTGTTTACAAGCTCAGCGAACCAATGGTTTGCTAAAACAATGAAGAACAGAACCCGACAACCAAGAAAGTAATTCAATGCAGATAGGAAGCAACATAGTTTCAATGATATGCTGGTTTGCTGTCGTGTTGTTGTGCAGGTTTACAACAGCGAAACTTCAAATAAAGGTATCAGCAATGGATTGTGGCTTTAGAGAGGTGGAGTTTGAATGATATAAATCGGTGGTACAATACATCCGTCTATCAACGTAGTAATGAAGCAACAAAGGAATGGTGCAATAAACAAAAGCGTATAGGCATGGCATACACACACTGGCCTGCAAGCATGCCCGCGCTCCAACCTGCCTGCCGTCCTGCTTGCCTGCCGACCGGTCTGCCGGCACGCCTGCCTGTCGGCACACAGACAGGCAAACCTACCAACGGGCTATTCGCAAACGGGCAGGCTCAAATATAATGTAGAAACGGTATGGAATTAAAAGCAGGACAATACTACTGATTTTCATCACCAAGATGTGCAACAAACGTACAATAATGATAAGATGTTTGATTTTCTCTATTTTTCAGAGGAATAGCTTTGATTATAAGGAAGAAAAACATTATTTTTGTAAATGAGAAAAGCGTTCTTTTGATTGATGCAGAACATTGCAGAATAGAGAAGCCCGCTGGTTTCCAAATCGTTACCTGTTAAGCTGATATTCTTTGTAAATTACTTGTTTTCAACGTGTAAGGAGAAGTGGTATGTCTTGCAAGATGCCAGGTAAGCCAGCCGGTTACCTACTTCCCGTTTCTGGCAAGGGTGTATCTGAGGCTTTTCGAACGGATAGACCAGGTCGTTGGTGCAGACTATTCCACTGTTGGTTAGTGTAGAGGCGGCACGGAACTGGGCTTCGCGCAACAAAGCTCCGCTGATACCTTCGCCATAGTCATAAGGAGCAATTTCTACGATATAGAACGGCAGCTCTCCTTGGCTAAAATCTTTTCGCCAACGGTCGACCATCGTCTTCAGGCGTTCGGTATATGTATCATGTTTCCCCACATTCGATTCTCCCTGATACCAGAGAAAACCTTTGATGGTGTAGTGCCGTAAGGGGTGTAGCATGCCATTGTACATTGCGATGGGAGTCAGATAATTCCATTCCTGTCCTTGCTCGGGTACCTGGATTTCTTTTTTCAAGTCTACATCCGGATAGTTTTTTACAATTTCTTCAGGCAGCCATCCTTCTACACGTGAGCCTCCCCAGGCGCAGGAGATGATGCCTACCGGAACTTGAAGTACCCGGTTAAGCATTTGGGCAAAACTGAAAGCAGTGGCACTGAACCATGGAGCAGTATCAGGATTGGTCTCTTGCCAGTTCCCTTTTACTTGTTCTTGTGGACTCAGGGCACCTGTTTTGGCGATGGTGGCTACACGGATTCCTTTCCATTCACCGGCGGTAGCGATAGTTTCGTTGGCGTTTTCTATCGGGCAGTTCCAGAAACCGTTCAAAGGCATTTCCATGTTCGATTGTCCAGAGCAGAACCAGACTTCACCGATGAGGATATTGGTCAGACGGGTATGATCGCCATCGGAGAAGTCAATTTGTTGCGGTGTATAACTGGCGCTGGGAGTAGCAAGACGTGCCGTCCAGTTACCGTTGCTGTCGGCCTGTACCGTTATTGTTTTCCGGCTCCAGGAAGGAGAAATATGAACTTCCGCGTTTGGTGTGGCGGTACCCCATAGGTTTACTTCAGTCTGTTGTTGCAGTACCATGTTGTCACTCAATATCTCAGGCAGTTTCACTTTTGCCTGTACAGTCCCGCTGCCCAATACGGACAGCAGGCACAATCCTGTCAGTAGTTTTTTCATAATCCCATCTGTTTCCAAAGCCATTGATTCCATGCCGCATACTGTTCTTCGTACCAGAAATGTTTGGTTTCCAGATACGGATGCAGTTCTTTCGGTGCAGTAATGATGTTGTAAGTAGCGTAGGTTGAAGTAGGCGGACACACATCGTCGTTGTATCCCCAGCTGAACCATCCGGGAACGGTAATCCGGCGGGCAAAGTTCACCATGTCGTAATAATCGGCTGTCTGTAACCGTTCCTTTGACGGATTTGGAAAGTAACGGAAATAGTGAGGCCATCCGCCTGCCCGTTGGTTCAGGTGCGCCCGATGGTCGCACATGGCCGGATGAATGGCAGCGTAGAAAGTGATACGCTTGTCGAGGGCGGCAGTCATGATGGAGAGGGCCCCTCCTTGGCTGGAACCGGTTACACCGATGGTCTTTCCGTCGTGTTGAGGCAATGAAGCGATGAAGTCTACGGCACGGAGTGCGCCGATGAAGACCCGCTTGTAGTAGATGTTGTCACGACTGTTGTCATTCTGATACTGGTAATTGTACAGGGCTCCTTGAGCCAGTTCGTCATAGATGGCTTGTGGAAGGTTGACAGGGATTCCGTGAATGCCGATCTCCAGGGTAATGGCTCCCTTGGAAGCTGTTTCTACATCACCGGAATAGGGTCGTACGCCGGCACCGGGCACACGGAGCAGGGCTGGATATTTGCCGGGAGCCTTGGGCATGCAGAGAATGCCGAACGTACGGGAACCGTAGCGGATATTCTGAAAGCTTACGTGGTATACATTCACGAGGTCGGTGCAGCGTTCCGGCAGAAGTTCCATGGTCGGTGACAGAGGAATTTGGCGGGCTTCTTTCAAACTGTTTTCCCAAAAGGAATCGAAATCGTCCGGATCGACAGCGTATGGTTTGATTTTTTCCGGTTCGTAGGCGGCTGTGGCCATACCTTCGTACGTTCTGTCGCCTACATGAGCTATTACTTTGCAGCGGAAAAATCCTGGTTTGTCCATACTGCCGCTCAGTATCTTCTTTCCGTCTTTCAGCAAGATTCCTTCTTTCTGTTCGGTAGGATACCATTCCGGTCCCAGTTCGTAGTCTATCTTTACACCGGGAAGCAGATTCTGTGCCTTGTATACCTGTACGGTAAAGGTACATTTTTCTTTCAGCCGATAAGTCCAGTCTGTGTGGTTGGGAGAAACTACTACCCGGATTTCACTGCCTTTGATCTGTGCCAGGACAGGTGCTGTACATAGGTACAGCAGCAGACAGAACATTCCTAGAATTTTGTTTTTTTCATCGTATGTTTGTTTTAAAAGTTAAGATAATTATAGTGTCTATGGGTGATACCGGTCAACTTTGAGAGAGGGAAATACATATTTCTTGTATTCACAGGTTTCCTGACATCAGCAAAGTACAGGCTGCCAGGTAGAATGTTGTTTTACGGTTCATGTTTCAATAAGGTATTAGGTTTATGTTTTTTATTTGTAGGACAAAAATAGTGAACCTTTTTGATAACTATTGATATTATTTTATCCGAAATGAGGCGTATAGCCAGAATCTTTTGTACTGATGCATGACGGAACCGGAAACCTTGTCGGCTTTGTATAGTTTTTGCTAAGATTATATGATTGAATATGGGATCTCTCTCTTATCTTTGCACACATTGTAGTTAATCTGTAAATCTATTGATATGAAAAGAAAATTACATTGTTTGATGATGACGGCTTGTCTGTTTTGGGGACTGACCGTCAGTTTGTTTGCAGAAACAGGTAAGGGGCATTTTGTTCCTGCCAGTGATTCATGTATTGTTTATATGGGGAGGGTCAGCCGGACATTTCCCGATGTAGCTCGTTTTACTTATCCGGGAGTAAGTATCTGTGCTGACTTTGAAGGGACTTCATTGAAAATGAAAACGAATCCGGCTAGTGGTGCCTATATGGTCGAAATAGATAATTTTCATCCTTATCGTATTCAGATAGGGAAAAATGATTCCATTATTACGTTGGCAGAAGGACTGCCTGCCGGTGTTCATCGGGTTAAACTCATGTATGTAATAGAAGGATATGAACTGAAGCCGGAATTCCATGGATTCTATCTGGATGAAGGATGCCGGTTAGTACACGCATCGGAATTACCTGCCCGGCGGATTGAGTTCATCGGCGATTCCATGACATGTGGATACGGTGTAGAATCGGAAAATCCGAAAGATCCTTTTACTTATGAAACTGAAAACCATTATTACACTTATGCGGCCGAAACAGCCCGTGCCTTGCAGGCTCAACATTTGGTTGTGGCTCGTTCGGGTATCGGCATTTACCGGAATTATAACGGGCCACGGGAAGGGAACAAGGACTGTATGCCGGTCATGTATGAACAGACACTGTTTATGAATCCCGAAGAGAAATGGAATCACAGTCTGTTTGTTCCTGATGTAGTTTGTGTCAATCTGGGTACGAATGATACCAGTACAAAGGGATATGATAAAGTTCTGCTGCAGAATGCCTATCGTGATTTTGTAGAACATTTACGGGGAATTTATCCGAAAGCCAAGATTGTGCTGTTGACAGGTTCCATGTTGAACGGAAAGGGACTGGCCGATGTCAAGGAAGCTTTGGATGCGGTCACCGCTGAGCGTCAGTCACAGGGCGATATGAATGTTTTCCGTTTCGACATGTCGCCTCAGACCGGTTCTTTGGGGTATGGCGCCGGTTATCATCCATCCCGCCGGCAGCATCAGAAAATGGCTTCTGAACTGACCGGTTATTTGAAGGTATTGATGGAATGGTAAGCAGGCAGTCTTATGTTTATGGATGATGTTATGATTGGGAAATGAAACATATTTGTTTTTTGCGATTGGCGTGATTTAGGGAAACATAGGAAATGGACAGGCCTGGAATGCTCGAGAGAGTGTTTCAGGCTTTAATTTATTAATAATCTATAAAGAATAAATAAATACACTATAATTTTGCGGTACAGGATATTATTTGTATCTTTGCACCGAGATGGATGAAAGGTGGAGGGGCATTAAAGCTCCTTTTTTTGTTCTTAATAGTTAATACATGATAGATAAAAACGTTGTAACCCGGATCGTAAACGAATGGCTGGAAGGTAAGGATTACTTTCTGGTAGATGTTACAGTGAGTCCGGATGACAAAATTGTAGTTGAAATCGACCATGCCGAAGGTGTATGGATTGACGATTGTGTGGAACTAAGTCGCTACATCGAATCCCGTTTAAGTCGCGAGGAGGAAGATTACGAGCTGGAAGTAGGATCGGCCGGTATCGGTCAGCCTTTCAAGGTGCTGAAACAGTATGAAATACACATCGGACGCGAGGTGGAGGTACAGACACGTCAGGGAAATAAGATAACCGGTGTGTTGAAAGCAGTATATCCTGATCACTTTTGTCTGTCTGTACTTCGCAAGGTGAAAAGTGAAGGCGCCAAAAGGCCCCACATGGAAGAACAGGATGTGGAGTTTACATTCGATGAAATAAACTATACCAAATACTTAATAAGATTTAAATAGCTATGGCCAAAAAAGAAGATACAGTAAGCCTGATTGATACATTTTCGGAATTCAAGGAACTGAAGAATATAGACCGTACCACCTTGGTGAGCGTACTCGAGGAATCGTTCAGAAGCGTGATTGCTAAAATGTTCGGCACCGATGAAAATTATGACGTGATCGTGAATCCGGACAAGGGAGATTTTGAAATCTACCGGAACCGTACCGTGGTGGCCGATGATGAACTGACCAATCCCAATATGCAGATCGCACTGACTGAGGCAAGAAAAATAGATGCTTCATACGAACCCGGAGAAGAGGTTACCGATCAGGTATTCTTCGAGAAATTCGGCCGCAGAGCCATCTTGAATCTGAGACAGACGTTGGCATCGAAGGTTTTGGAACTGGAAAAGGACAGTCTTTATAATAAGTATATTGACAAGGTAGGAACTGTGATCAGTGCTGAAGTATATCAGATTTGGAAAAAAGAAATACTTCTGCTCGATGACGAAGGAAATGAACTCTTGTTGCCACGCACGGAACAGATACCGGGCGATTTCTACCGTAAGGGAGAAACTGCACGGGCTGTGGTGGCACGTGTAGACAACAAGAACAACAATCCTAAGATTATTCTGAGCCGTACCTCGCCCATGTTCTTACAGCGCTTGTTCGAACAGGAAGTACCCGAAATAGCAGACGGACTGATTACCATACGCCGTATAGCCCGTATTCCTGGCGAAAGAGCAAAAATTGCTGTCGAATCTTACGACGACCGGATTGATCCGGTAGGAGCTTGTGTGGGAGTAAAGGGATCCCGCATACACGGTATCGTACGTGAACTTAGAAATGAAAACATTGATGTGATAAACTATACGTCGAATGTACAGCTTTTCATACAGCGCGCGCTTAGCCCTGCACACATTTCTTCTATCGTGATGCATGAGGACGAAAAGAAGGCCGAGGTATACCTGAAACCCGAAGAAGTGTCACTCGCTATCGGAAAGGGCGGCATGAATATCAAGCTGGCCAGTATGCTTACAGAGTATACCATCGACGTATATCGTGAACTTGACGGAACGGCTGCCGAAGATGACATCTATCTGGACGAGTTCAAGGATGAAATAGACGAGTGGGTAATAAATGCTATCAAGGGTATCGGTATAGATACCGCACGAGGTGTGCTTAACGCACCACGGGAAATGCTCATCGAAAAGGCCGACCTGGAGGAAAACACTGTCGACGACGTGCTTAGAATTCTCAAGGCGGAGTTCGACGAAGAATAGATACCGGAAAAGCACCGGAGCCGCTCTTCTTGAGAAAAGCAGGGCGGCCGCGGCACGGACCTTGTGCGTGACGTCTTGAACTTTTTCACCCGAACCCCGATTTAAAACAGAAGAAAATTATGACCATAAGATTGAATAAAGTAACAAGAGACCTGAATGTGGGAATAGCGACGGTGGTGGACTTCCTGCAGAAGAAAGGCTACACCATCGACCCGAATCCGAATGCCAGAATCACCGATGAACAGTATGATGTGCTGGTGAAGGAGTTCAGACGGGACAAGGACCTGAAAATGGAGTCGGAGAAAATTATCCAGGAACGACAAAACAAGGACCGCAACAAGGCATCGGTGTCTATAGAAGATCTGAAGCCGGAAAAACGCGCGGCCGAAACCGAAACAACGCTGGAAACCGTAGTGCCCGAAGAGGCAAAACCCAGACTCAAGACTGTGGGACGGATTGACCTGGACAGCTTGAACCGCAGACGGACGAAACAAGCGGACGTTGCTTCCGTACAGGAAACGGAAAAAACGAATCGTGATGATGAAAATAATAACAGCAGTAACAACAGTACAGACAGCAATGTAGTGGCCGACAGTAAGGATACGGCGGCTGTTGTAATCCGGGAAAACAAAGAAGAACCAATACAGCCCGACGACAGGAAGGCAGAAGATATCAAACCAGAGCCGATGGAAGAAAAGAAACAAGAAAATGCGGATGCTCAGTCCGCCCCGAAGAAAGAGGACGAGGTATTCAAAATACGTCCTACCGAATTTAAGTCAAAAATAAACGTGGTGGGACAGATAGACCTGGCTGCACTGAACCAGTCTACCCGGCCTAAGAAGAAATCGAAGGAGGAAAAGCGTAAGGAGCGCGAAGAGAAGGACAAACAGCGACAGGAGCAGCGTAAACAGATGAAGGACGCTATCATCAAGGAAATAAGAAAAACTGATGAAAAAAGCGATAAGACGGCTGCTGCTGACGACGTTGCCAAAAAGAAAAAACGAAACCGTATCAGCAAGGAACGGGTGGACATTAGTAACCCTTCGGCAATGGCTGGAGCGGGAACTACTTCCAAGGCTGATAAGGGAGGACGGAATACCGCACCTGCGCAGGGAGGTGGAAAACATGGTAAAGATCGTTTCCGTAAACCGGCTCCGAAGCAGGAAGTAAGCGATGAGGATGTAGCAAAGCAGGTAAAGGAAACTTTGGCACGCCTGACAAGCAAAGGAAAGAATAAGGCGGCCAAATATCGTAAGGAAAAGCGTGAGCAGATACAGAACCGGCAGCTGGAACAGGAAGAACTGGAACAGGAAGAAAGCAAAGTCCTGAAGCTGACGGAGTTCGTAACAGCCAATGAGCTGGCCAATATGATGGATATCTCAGTGACACAGGTCATTTCTACGTGTATGAGTGTGGGACTGATGGTCTCTATCAATCAGCGGCTCGACGCAGAAACCATTAATCTGGTGGCCGAAGAATTTGGATATAAAACAGAATATGTAAGTGCTGAAGTGGCACAGGCTATTGAAGAAGAGGCAGATGCAGAAGAAGACTTGCAGCCACGTGCTCCTATTGTAACAGTTATGGGACATGTAGACCATGGAAAGACTTCATTGCTCGACTATATCCGTAAGTCAAACGTTATTGCGGGTGAGGCCGGAGGTATCACGCAGCACATTGGTGCATATAATGTAAAATTGGAAGACGGAAGACGTATCACTTTCCTGGATACTCCGGGACATGAGGCATTTACCGCGATGCGTGCCCGTGGTGCGAAGGTAACCGATGTGGTAATTGTTATTGTGGCTGCCGATGATAATGTCATGCCGCAGACCAAGGAAGCCATCAACCATGCTATGGCGGCAGGTGTACCTATCGTATTTGCCATCAACAAGATTGATAAACCCAATGCCAATCCGGACAAGATTAAGGAGGAACTGGCAGCCATGAACTTCCTGGTGGAAGAATGGGGCGGTAAGTACCAGTCTCAGGATATTTCGGCCAAAAAGGGTATTGGCGTAAAGGAATTGTTGGAAAAGGTACTGCTTGAGGCTGAAATGCTGGATCTGAAAGCAAATCCGAACCGTAAGGCTACAGGATCCATTATTGAGTCATCACTTGATAAAGGACGTGGTTACGTGGCTACGGTCCTGGTTTCTAACGGTACCCTTCATGTGGGTGATATTGTACTGGCTGGCACCTCATACGGAAAGGTCAAGGCGATGTTCAACGAACGTAATCAGCGCATGAAACAGGCCGGACCGTCTGAACCGGTATTGATACTGGGATTGAATGGAGCACCAGCGGCCGGTGATACGTTCCATGTGCTTGATACAGATCAGGAAGCTCGCGAAATAGCCAACAAACGTGAACAGTTACAGCGTGAACAGGGATTGCGTACGCAGAAGATGCTTACGCTCGACGAAGTAGGACGTCGTCTCGCACTGGGTGATTTCCATGAACTGAATGTAATCGTGAAAGGTGACGTAGACGGATCTGTTGAGGCCTTGAGTGATTCACTCATCAAGTTGTCAACGGAGCAGATTCAGGTGAATGTGATTCACAAGGGTGTGGGGCAGATTTCGGAGTCGGATGTTTCACTGGCAGCCGCTTCAAATGCTATCATCGTAGGATTCCAGGTACGTCCTTCAAGCAATGCTGCGAAACTGGCCGAACAGGAAGGTGTAGATATCCGTAAGTATTCTATTATTTACGACGCTATTGAAGAAGTGAAGTCGGCTATGGAAGGTATGTTGGCTCCTACGCTGAAAGAACAGGTGACTGCTACCATCGAAGTGCGTGAGGTATTTAATATCAGCAAGGTGGGTATGGTTGCCGGAGCCATGGTAAAGACCGGAAAGGTAAAACGTTCCGACAAGGCGCGCCTGATACGCGACGGTATTGTTATTTTCACAGGAAACATCAATGCGTTGAAACGCTTCAAGGATGATGTGAAGGAAGTGGGTACCAACTTTGAGTGTGGTATTAGTCTGACTGGCTGCAACGACCTGAAAGTGGGTGACGTGATAGAAACCTATGAAGAGGTAGAAGTAAAGCAGACTTTATAATATTGCAGGCAAATTGAACAATTGAACGACGCAGGTTGCGCTGATTTCACGATTTCTTCCTTATCAGAAGGGGCGTGTAGTCTGTGTAGTCTGCGTTTGTTTTTCGAAAAAAGGAAGGAAAAAGGAATGACTACAATCGACTGGATCATTGTTATCGTATTGGGACTGGGAGCTCTGCAGGGATTCAGAAAGGGACTCGTTTCACAAGTGGCTTCAATTGTAGGACTGATAGCCGGACTTCTGATAGCTCGTGCTTTGTTTGGTGTGGTAGGCGAACGTCTGGCAACTGAAATCGGGACATCGGTTACGGTGGGACAGATATTGGCCTTTGTACTGATTGGCATAGCTGTACCGATAGGACTGTCAGTAGTGGCTTCATTGCTGACCGGAATACTGAACGTGGTTAGTCTGGGATTTGTTAACCGTTGGTTAGGTTCAGGTCTGGGATTGATCAGGTATGCCCTGGTGGTAAGTATGGTCATTCATTTAATTGAGTTTGTTGATGCGGATAATTCGCTTATCCAATCAACCACAAGGCAGGAATCTTTGTTATATTATCCGATGGAACGTTTTGCGGATGTATTCTATCCCGCTGTGAAGTCGGTAGCCGGAGAGTTGATGGATGTTTCTTTATCTTTCGATGCGGATACGATGTCAACAGACACGAATACAGATTAGTTAAAAATAATTCAAGATATATTAATAAACAAATAGATATGCAGCTAGAACCCAATAAATATGTAAAGGAACTGACGCAGGAGAAGTATAAGTATGGCTTCACTACCGATGTTCATACAGATATCATCGAGAAGGGACTGAATGAAGATGTGGTGCGGCTCATTTCGACCAAGAAAGGCGAACCGGAATGGTTATTGGACTTTCGTCTGAAAGCCTATCGTTACTGGTTGACATTGGAAATGCCTACTTGGGCACACCTCAACATCCCTGAAATCGATTATCAGGCAATCTCTTATTATGCAGATCCTACCAAAAAGAAGGAAGGGCCGAAGAGTATGGATGAGGTGGATCCTGAACTGATCAAGACATTCAATAAGTTAGGAATTCCGTTGGAAGAGCAGATGGCACTGAGCGGTATGGCGGTAGACGCTGTAATGGACTCGGTATCGGTCAAGACTACTTTCAAGGAAACCTTGATGGAAAAGGGAATTATTTTCTGTTCCATCAGCGAAGCGGTACGTGAACATCCTGATCTGGTGAAGAAGTATCTGGGATCAGTAGTAGGATACCGTGATAACTTCTTTGCAGCTTTGAATTCAGCCGTATTTAGTGACGGATCGTTTGTCTATATCCCGAAAGGTGTACGTTGCCCGATGGAATTGTCGACATACTTCCGTATCAATGCTGCCAATACCGGACAGTTTGAACGAACACTGATTATTGCCGACGATGACAGTTACGTATCGTATTTGGAAGGATGTACGGCTCCAATGCGTGACGAAAACCAGTTGCATGCGGCTATCGTGGAAATCGTGGTGCTCGATCGTGCCGAAGTAAAGTATTCTACTGTACAGAACTGGTATCCGGGAGATGCTGAAGGCAAGGGTGGTGTATATAACTTTGTCACTAAACGAGGAAACTGTAAAGGAGTGGACAGTAAACTTTCGTGGACACAGGTAGAAACCGGTTCGGCTATTACATGGAAGTATCCCAGTTGTATCCTGACGGGAGATAATTCGGTAGCGGAGTTCTATTCGGTGGCAGTAACCAATAATTATCAGCAGGCTGATACAGGTACCAAGATGATTCATCTCGGAAAGAATACCCGTTCTACTATTGTAAGTAAGGGTATCAGTGCCGGAAAGAGTCAGAATTCATACCGTGGATTGGTTCGTGTGGCCGAAAGGGCTGAGAATGCGCGTAACTATAGCCAATGTGATTCGTTGCTGCTGGGCAGCCAGTGTGGGGCACATACTTTTCCGTATATGGACATCCACAACGAAACGGCTGTGGTAGAGCATGAAGCTACTACGTCGAAAATTTCGGAAGACCAGCTGTTTTACTGTAATCAGCGAGGTATTACGACCGAAGATGCCATCGGATTGATTGTGAACGGGTATGCTAAGGAAGTAATCAATAAACTGCCGATGGAATTTGCGGTAGAAGCACAAAAACTATTGTCTGTCTCACTGGAAGGAAGTGTGGGATAAGCTATTTTGATAATACAACGATTAACGGAAAAGAACTATGTTAGAAATAAAGGATTTGCATGCCAGTATAAACGGCAAGGAGATATTAAAAGGCATTAACCTGACAGTCAAGTCTGGCGAGGTACATGCCATCATGGGGCCGAACGGTTCCGGAAAAAGTACATTGAGTAATGTTCTGGTCGGCCATCCGGCGTATGAAGTAACGAAAGGTTCTGTTACATTCGACGGAAAAGATCTGCTGGCTATGAGTCCGGAAGACCGAAGTCATGAGGGACTTTTCCTCTCATTTCAGTATCCGGTAGAAATTCCGGGAGTAAGTATGGTTAACTTTATGCGGGCTGCTGTCAATGAGCAGCGCAAATACAAGGGATTGCCTGCTCTTACAGCCAGCGAGTTTCTGAAATTGATGCGTCAGAAGCGGGAAATCGTAGAGTTGGACAGTAAACTGGCTAACCGTTCCGTGAACGAAGGATTCTCCGGTGGTGAGAAAAAGCGGAACGAGATTTTCCAGATGGCTATGCTTGAGCCGAAATTGAGTATTCTGGATGAAACAGACTCCGGATTGGATATCGATGCCTTGCGTATCGTAGCCGAAGGTGTAAACAAACTGAAAACTCCTGAAACGAGTTGTATCGTGATTACACACTACCAGCGTTTGTTGGATTATATTAAGCCCGACATCGTACACGTACTTTATAAGGGACGTATTGTTAAGACTGCCGGTCCGGAACTGGCACTTGAGCTGGAAGAAAAGGGTTACGACTGGATTAAGAAAGAATTAGGAGAATAAGCATGAAAGCAGAACAGCAATATATAGACCTTTTCACGCAGTATGAGGCTACAATCTGCCAGCATAGCTCGGAGGTACTGAATGCGCCACGTGCTAAAGCTTTTGCCGATTTTGAAGCGCTGGGATTTCCAACCCGTAAGCAGGAAAGGTACAGGTATACAGATGTGAGCAAGTATTTTGCTCCCGATTACGGGCTGAATCTGAACAGGTTACAGATTCCGGTGAATCCGTATGAGGTTTTCAAGTGTGATGTGCCGAATATGAGTACATCACTGTATTTTGTGGTAAATGATATGTTTGACAAGCATGATCATCCAAGCGCACAGTTGCCCGAAGGAGTGATTTTTGGTAGTCTGAAAGACTTATCGGAAACACATCCTGATCTGGTGAAGAAGTATTATGGCAAGCTGGCTGATACATCGAAAGATGGAGTGGCTGCCTTTAATACGATGTTTGCGCAGGATGGAGTGCTGATGTATATTCCTCGTAACATGGTGTTGGAGAGGCCGATTCAGCTGGTTAATATTTTGCGGGCTGATGTAAATTTCCTGGTGAACCGCCGTGTGCTGATTGTTGTAGAAAGCGGTGCACAGGCACGTCTGCTCATTTGTGACCACGCTATGGACGATGTGAATTTTCTTTCCACGCAGGTAATGGAAGTATACGTCGGCGAGAACGCTGTGTTCGATCTTTATGAACTGGAAGAAACGCATAACAGTACGGTACGTTTCAGTAAACTGTACGTCAATCAGGAAGCTGGCAGTAATGTATTGTTGAATGGTATGACTTTGCATAATGGAACTACCTGTAATTCAGTGGATGTAACGCTGTCTGGACCGGGAGCGGAAGTAAATCTTTGCGGAATGGCCATTGCCGATAAGAATGAACAGGTAGACAATAATACATTTATTGATCATCGTGCGCCAGACTGTACGAGCAATGAGTTGTTCAAGTATGTGCTCGATGATCAGGCTGTTGGTGCTTTTGCCGGAAAGGTTCTGGTTCGTCCGGGAGCTCAGCGTACTTCTTCACAGCAAACCAACCGGAATATCTGTGCGACCCGTGAGTCGCGTATGTATACTCAGCCGCAGTTGGAAATTTATGCCGATGATGTGAAATGTTCTCATGGCGCTACAGTAGGACAGTTGGACGACAGTGCGCTGTTTTATATGCAGCAGCGTGGCATCAGCCGTAAGGAAGCACGCCTGTTGCTGATGTTTGCGTTTGTCAACGAGGTGATTGATCACATCCGTATGGATGCATTGAAAGACCGTTTACATTTGTTGGTAGAGAAACGTTTCCGTGGCGAGTTGAACAAGTGCCAGGGATGCGCTATTTGCAAATAGGAATTTTTATAGAAGAAAGATTATGTACGATATACAGAAAATACGGGAAGATTTTCCAATACTTTCACGCACCGTATATGGTAAACCGCTGGTGTATCTGGATAACGGTGCAACGACTCAGAAGCCTCGTTGTGTGGTCGATGCCATGGTCGATGAATATTATTCAGTAAATGCCAATGTTCATCGGGGCGTACACTTTCTTTCGCAGCAGGCTACAAATCTGCATGAGGCTTCGCGTGAAACAGTACGCCGGTTTATCAATGCTCGCAGTACGTCTGAGATTGTTTTTACGCGCGGCACTACGGAAAGTATTAATCTGGTGGCAGCCACGTTTGCTGACAGCCAGATGAAGGAGGGCGACGAAGTGATTGTTTCGGTTATGGAACATCACAGTAACATTGTGTCGTGGCAGCTTCAGGCAGCCCGAAAGGGAATAGTGCTGAAGGTAATTCCGATGAACGACCAAGGGGATCTTTTGCTTGATGCGTACGAAAAACTGTTTTCACCGCGTACCCGCCTGGTTTCGGTTACACATGTATCGAATGTATTGGGTACTGTCAATCCGGTAAAGCAGATTATCGAAATGGCTCATGCTCATGGGGTGCCTGTTTTGATAGATGGTGCGCAGAGTATTCCTCACCTGAAAGTAGACGTGCAGGATCTTGATGCTGATTTCTATGTGTTCAGTGGACATAAAGTATACGGACCTACGGGAGTCGGCGTACTTTACGGGAAAGAGGAGTGGCTTGATCGTCTGCCTCCTTATCAGGGAGGAGGAGAAATGATTCAGAACGTAAGTTTTGAGAAGACCACCTTTAATGCATTACCTTTTAAGTTTGAGGCTGGTACTCCCGATTACATTGGTACTACCGCCTTGGCAAAGGCTATTGATTACGTTACGGCTATCGGTATGGATGAGATTGCTACATACGAGCACGAACTGACAGACTATGCTATGTGTCGCTTGAAGGAAATCCCGAATATGCGTATTTTTGGCGAATCTGAGCATAAAAGCGGTGTCATTTCTTTTTTGGTGGGTAATATTCATCATTTTGATATGGGTACGCTGCTTGATCGGTTGGGAATTGCCGTACGTACAGGACATCATTGCGCTGAGCCTTTAATGCATCGGTTGGGTATTGAGGGGACTGTGCGTGCTTCGTTTGGTCTTTATAATACGAAGGAAGAAATAGACGCATTGGCCGAGGGTATTACCCGGGTAAGCCGGATGTTCGCCTGATCTGTTGTGGTATCGTTTATGGAATCCTGATAGAAAATCCTTGTTGTTTTTGTTCTTGAAGATTGAAAACGACAAGGATTTTTTCGTATATATATTTCAATGATTCTTTTTGGATTTTAGACTGTCGTTTAGTTTAAGGAGCAGAAAAAAGTTACGAGGAATGGTACACTGAAGTCTACTACAAAACCGTGAAACAGCGAGACTATGACGAATTCCTGTCCTGAATAGCGGGTGATGATAGGCAGGGTAGTATCCATGGTAGTGGCTCCTCCTACGGAGATGGGAGCAAGGCGGCCAAACCATCGTACCAGCAACGGTGCGCCGATGAGTGTAATCAGCTCACGAAAGATATTGGCGAGTAATGCCATGGTACCTAGTTCTGCTCCTCTGTAGGTAGTGATGAAAATGCTTGAAAGTGAGTAGTAGCCAAATCCGGAGCCAATAGCCAGACAATCGGTCAGTGAACGGGTTGGCAAAGCGAAACTGGCAGCCGTGATGCCGGCTAATGTTCCAAGAATGGTTAATGCAGGTAGAAAGACCAGTCTTGGATCTAAAGATCGGAAACTTTTGAACAATTCCGGCGAATGGCCTATTCCGACTCCTACACTGAACATTAATGCACAGAGTGCATAGAAACTTATTCGTTCGATAGGCAGTGGTTCCGGTATCAATTCTGACATACCGCACAGGGTACCTGATATAAAGAAAATGACAATAATCAGACTTCCTTTCATTGGTCGACTTCTTTCTTATGGTGGTTTAAGTATATCCATAGCAAACGGGCGGCAATAGCACTTCCTGAAGCACCGGCTACGGCTAACAACAAGGCTTCCAGTCCTAATGTATGCAAACTTTGCATCAGCATTTTGTTATGGCCGACTTCCAGTCCTAAAATAAAGAGCAATAGCCAGATCAGGATCATGGTAAGTTGTGGAAGGATGGTAAGTTTTTTTGTGTGAAGCAGGTATCCTACGGAAATACCTATCAGCATAATTCCAATGACAATGAACATATCTGTATCTTTTCTGTTTTTTGTGTAAAGATACGATAATAAACTGGGGAAAATTGGGTAACAAGTAAAATAATAGCCCGAGGAACATTTTTTGATGTTCTCCGGGCTTGGTTATTAAAGATGAAAACGAACCTTTTTTATCTTGTGCTTACACATTTCTCAAATCGATAGTGTGCGGTTGGATGAAAAACGAGGCTATTTCAGTTCGTCTCCGTTTTCATTGAAGTAAGCGGTTGTTTCCTCGTTCTCGGCATTCACCAGTACCACCTTGTAGGTTTTTCCACCTTCCTCGTCCACTTCTACGGCAGCTTCTTTGATGGTTTGTTCTGCATAGTTTTTCGTAATGGCAGCCTGTACGGCCTGCGGAAGGTCTTTCACTTCTATCGGCTTGAATTCGTTTACGGCAGCTACAACTGCTGTTCCTGTACTGATGTTTTCAGCGAAGATCATTGAAGATCCTGTTCCCATAACGAGTGCGATTGCTACAAATAACTTTTTCATATTGCTTTCAATTTAATAAGTTAGACACTTGGTTGTAAAGTTTGCCTTATCCGGCCTGTTTTTAGTTTGTTTGATTCATATCGTCCGTGCGGTTTGGCAGAATGCCTCATTTCAGTTCGTCTCCGTTTTCATTGAAGTAAGCGGTTGTCTCCTCATTCTCGGCATTCACCAGTACCACCTTGTATGTTTTTCCACCTTCCTCGTCCACTTCTACGGCAGCTTCCTTGATGGTTTGTTCTGCATAGTTTTTTGTAATGGCAGCCTGTACGGCCTGCGGAAGGTCTTTCACTTCTATCGGCTTGAATTCGTTTACGGCAGCTACAACTGCTGTTCCTGTACTGATGTTTTCAGCGAAGATCATTGAAGATCCTGTTCCCATAACGAGTGCGATTGCTACAAATAACTTTTTCATATTGCTTTCAATTTAAATGATTAGACATTAATGTAAGTTTTTAAGTATTTAAGTGCTTCACCTAGAATAGTTCAAATGCAGTGCCAAACTTTTTTGATTGAACTAATCAATTGGTTTACAACCTGGAATGACAAATAACTGGATGTGCCATTGTTTGAAAGTGTGTAATAATTCCTCGAAATGATGTGGAACTTGTGTATCAGTCTACAAAGTTTAATGAATATAAATAGTTGATTAATAACTGTTTAATTTGATTCTTCTCGTTGTCCTCTGAGATGCCCTCTTTTTAGTGATAAATCCTTCATGCAGACATCTCAAACGTTAATGAAGGGTATCGGAGACTATGAATACGATGTGTAATATTTGTAAAATGTCAATAAAATGTACTTTAGTAAGCTGCTGGAAAAAAGAGAAGCCCCACCGAAAGACTGTTCAGCCTTCAGTGGGGCGGGTTGATATGAGATAGAGAAACGAGGAGTCAATATCCGCCTCCCAATGCATGATACAGATTGATGATGCCTTGAATCTTATCAAATCGGTCGGTTGCGGTATCCAGTTCCGCCTGAAGCAAGGATTGGCGGGCCGTAAGTACTTCCAGGTAATTTTGAGAACTGTGTTGCATCAGCAGTTCCGAACTGCGGAGGGCCGAACGGAGAGAAGCAGTCTGTTGTTCATCCAGGAGAATCCGCTTTTGGGCTGTCTGCCATTGTACCAGCGCATCGTTTACTTCGGCTCCTGCGTCAAGAAGACTCTGACGGAAAGTGAGCAAAGCCTCTTCCTGTTGGGCTTTAGCTATCTTCAGATTGGCAATATTCTTACCGCGGTTGAAAAGAGGTTGTACCAATGAACCCACAGCTGAAAGCAACCACTGTCCCGGGTTGGTTATGGCGGCTCCTGCGGAGTTGGTCCATCCGGCCGAACCGCTTAGTGTAATGCTGGGATAGAAAGCAGAACGTGCGGAATTGGTTGCATAATAGGCCATGGCAAGTTGTGCTTCACACTGACGTACGTCGGGACGGCGGCTGAGAAGTTGCAGGGGTACGCCCGTGGAAAGAGATTCAGGGAACTGTTGTGTTTCCAGAGTGGAACGTCCCACTTCCTGCGGCGACATACCCAGCAGCGTGGAAAGCGAGTTCTCCGTTTCATTAATCTGACGTTCAAGTGAAAGTACAGACGCATCCACTGAAAGTTTACTGGCTTCAGTCTGTGCCACGGCCATTTCCGTAGCTTGTCCGGCCCGTTTCAAGGCTTTCATTGTGCGTACGCTTTCGGTCCACGTTTCTGCAGTACGGCGGGTAATGTCCAGCTGGCGGTCGAGCATCAGCAAGGTGTAATAACTGTTGGCAATAGTGGCTACCAGTTGGGTCTGTACAGCCTGACGGTAAGCCTCGTTCTGTTTGAGGGCGGCCTGTGCACCGCGTCTGGAATTAAGCAGTTTCCCGAAAAGATCAATTTCCCAGTCGGCAGCTACAGCCAGGTTATAGGTCTTCGATGTTTTGCTACCGTCCACACTGGTGAGGGTCCCCTGTGGTGTGAGTGAAACTGAGGGAAGATATGATAATTTCGAGGTCATAAGTTGGGCCTCAGCTTCCTTTACCTTGAGGTGAGCGATGTTCAGATCTGTGTTGTTGGCCAGGCCTGTTTCGATAAGCTTTTGTAGCAGAGGGTCGGTAAAAAGCTCCTTCCATGAGAGTGATGCCAATGATACCGTATCTTCTGAAACGACGGGGTGACGGTAAAGACTGTCTGAAACAACGATTGATGAAGGTCGTTCGTAAGCATGGTAGATGTGGCAACTACTCAGAATGGAAGTGAGCAATATGGAAATAGCTATCTTTTCTTTCATGACTGTGATTCGTTGAGGTTATTTTTTTCAATCTTCGGAAGCTGTCGCTCAGGCATCAGCTTTTCCTGCAGATACTGGAACACCATGAACAGCGGCGGTACAATAAAGAGCAGCGCGATGGTTCCGATAAGCATACCACCTACGGTTCCCACACCGATGGAAATATTTCCGTTGGCACCTACTCCGCTGGAGAACATCATAGGCAGCATACCGAAGACCATGGTCAGTGAGGTCATCAGAATGGGGCGCAGACGGACCTGTGCCGCAGAGACAGCTGCCTGCATGATGGTCATTCCGTGACGACGGCGCTCGGTAGCGTATTCAGTAAGCAGAATGGCTGTTTTCGAAAGCAGACCGATCAGCATGATCAGACCTGTCTGCAGGTAAATATTGTTTTCCAAACCGAACATCTTTGCGAAAAGGAAACTCCCCGCCAGTCCGAACGGAACGGAAAGAATAACGGCCATCGGCACAAACAGACTCTCATAGAGCGCACACAGAATAAGGTAAATGAAGACCACACAGATGACAAATACCAGTGTCGTGGTGTTTCCCGTACCGGCTTCCTCACGCGACATACCGCCGAACTCGAATCCGTAACCGGTCGGAAGAGTCTGGGCCGCCACTTCCTGAATGGCCTGGATGGCCTGTCCGGAACTGTAACCCGAAGCCGCGGCACCGTTCACCTGAATGGCAGAGAACAGATTGAAACGGGTCAGCATTTCGGAACCGTACACGCGGGTCAGTTTCAGATACTGGCTGATGGGACTCATTTCCCCGGTATCGTTGCGTACAAAAATACTGTTGAGTGATTCCGTGTCAAGACGATACTCAGGCGGTGCCTGAACCATAACACGATAAAGCTTGGAGAAGCGGTTCATGTTCGACGCATAGTTTCCGCCTACGTAACCTGAAAGGGTACTGAGGACATCGGCAGGAGATACTCCGTTTCGCTTGCAGCGGGCTGCATCGATCTCAACCAGATACTGCGGGAACTTCGTATCAAATGAAGTAGTGGCCCGTCCGATCTCGGGACGCTTGTTCAGCTCGTCGAGGAACTGACGGGTATATTTCAGCAAGTCTTCCGTCGTACCGCCTTTCTGGTCCTGCACGTAAACTTCGAAACCGCTGTTCACGCCGTAACCGGGAATCATCGGACGGGTAAACGGCATAATGTCGGCGCTGGAAATGAATGCCGTGCGGCGGCTGATTTTTTCCATGACAGCATCGATGGCGTCTTCCTTGTCGGGACGTTCGCTCCAGTCCTTCAGACGGATGGTAAACATACCGTTGCAGGCTCCCTGACCGCTCAGCATGGAGTTACCCGTGGTATTTGACTGAAGTTCAATTTGCGGAATGGTACGCAGACAACTGTCCACCTGCTCCATCACCTTGCGGGTTTCCTGCACACTGCTGCCCGGAGAAGTACGTACATCGATAAACACCGTACCCATATCTTCATTCGGTACCAGACCGGTCTTGGTGGTCATCATCAGCAAGGCAAATCCGCCGCATGCCACAACGAGCAAAGCTCCTGCCAGCCAGCGGCGCTTGAGCATGAATACCACACCGACCTTGTATTTCATCACCAGCCTGTGGAAAGCCGTATCGAAAGCGATATGGAAGCGGGAAGAAAAACTCAGCTTACCTCCGTTTCCCGTAGTCTGGTGAGGAGTCATGATGAGCGCACAGAGTGCCGGACTCAGTGTCAGCGCGTTCAACAGAGAAATGGCAACGGCTGCAGCCATTGTCAGACCGAATTGAGTGTAGAATGTTCCGGTAGTACCACCGATAAAGCTGACCGGAATAAATACTGCCATAAATACAAAGGTCGTGGTCACCAGGGCCGAGGTAATGCCGTCCATCGCATCGATGGTAGCCAGATAAGAAGACTTGTATCCTTCATCAAACTTGGCCTGTACGGCCTCGACCACTACGATGGCATCGTCGACCACTGTACCGATAACCAGCACCAGTGCGAAGAGTGTCAGCATGTTCAGACTGAAGCCGACCAGAGAAAGAAAGGCAAATGTACCCACCAGCGAAACAATGATGGACAATGCCGGAATGAAAGTGGACCGCAGACTCTGCAGGAAAATATAAACGACAAGTACAACCAGGATAATGGCTTCAACCAGTGTCTTGATCACACTCTTGATAGAAGCATCCAGAAAGTCCTTTGTACTCATCAGGTCGACAATCTTGATCCCCTTGGGCAGCGTCTTCGAAATTTCGGCCACGGTACGGTCAATCTCTTCAATAATTTCATTGGCATTTGAACCTGAAGTCTGGTCAATCATAATATTACATCCGGGATGTCCGTTCACTTCACCGATGTAATCATAGGCGCGGGTTCCCAGTTCGATGGTAGCCACATCCTTCAGCCTCAACACTTCCCCGTCGGGAAGAGACTTGATGACCATGTTCTCATAGTCTACTTCATTCTCATACCGGCCGCGGTATTTCAGTACATACTGAAATGTATTGGTCGATTCGGCCCCCAGTGTACCGGTTGCAGCCTCCACGTTCTGTTCGTCGAGTACGGTCGTGATGTCCGAAGGAACCAGATTATACTTCTGCATCTTCCCGGGATCAAGCCAGATACGCATGGAGTATTCATAACCGAACACGTTGACTTCACCGACTCCGGCAATACGGGACAGACGCGGCTCAATGTTGATTTTCATGTAATTGGTCAGGAAAGCCTCGTCGAATGAGTCATCCGGACTGTATACGGCCAGCTGCTTGATGTTACTTGTCTGGCGCTTACGGACAGTGATGCCACTCTTGGTTACCTCGGCGGGCAGCAAACCTTCCGCCGTGGCTATACGGTTCTGTACGTTGACGGTAGCCATATCGGGATCGGTTCCCTGACGGAAATAAACGGTGATACGTGCCGAACCGTTATTGGCAGAAGTGGAAGTCATATACATCATGTTTTCCACACCGTTCAGCGCTTCTTCCAGCGGAACTACTACACTCTTCAATACCGTTTCCGCATTCGCACCGGTATAAGTGGCCGACACACTGACCGTAGGCGGCGCGATTTCAGGGAACTGTTCGATAGGCAACTGCGACAGGCCGATGAATCCCAGTATCAGAATCAGGACGGAGATTACACCGGCCAGGATGGGACGATCGATGAATGTTCTTATCTTCATGGCTCAGTTATTTTTCAGATTCGGCACTCGAAGTAACATTAACGGCAGTACCTTCACGCATCAGTCCGGCACCTTCCGAAACGATGACATCCCCTGTCTTCAGTCCGGAAAGAACGATGTAAGTCTGTCCGTCGTTATATTTGTAGACAGTAACGGGAGCTGACTGGGTCTTTCCGTCTACTACCTTCCAGGTAAACACACGGTTCTGCAATTCGTAGGTAGCACTCTGCGGAATGACAATACAGTCCTTGTATTCGGTCGGAATAGAAACGGTTCCGCTTCCTCCGTTCCGTAACAGATGACCTTCATTCCGGAAGGCTGCCCGAAGCGTTACGCTGCCTGTTTCTTCGTCCACCGTTCCACTGATGGCATCAATGTGCCCCGTCTGTTTATATTCCTTGCCGTTGCTCAGTTTCAATCCTACGGCAGGCATTTCCCGGCAGGCATTTTCCAGTGAACCATACTCCTGGATAAGGTCCAGCATCTGGCTTTCCGCCATCGAGAAATAAGCGTAAATCTCTGCATCGTCCGAAACGGTGACAAGTGGTTCCGTGATACTGCTGTTCACCAGTGCGCCTACACGATAGGGAATCATGCTGGCTACTCCGTCTACGAGACTTTTTACTTCGGTATAGGAAAGATTGTTCCGTGCATTGGTTTCTTCGGCTTTGGCCTGTGCCAAAGCAGCTTCGGCTTCGAGCAGCTGGTTACGTGCTGTCTGACGGTCGAAGTCCGAAACGACCTTCTCTTTATAAAGTTCTTCCTTGCTGCCGGCTGTCAGTCGTGCTGTCTGCAACTGTGCTTCGGCGCTCTTCACATTGGCCAACGCTGTTTCCAGAGCCGCACGATAAGGTACCTGGTCAATGATGAACAATACTTGCCCGCGACGTACCGCATCGCCTTCGTTTATCCGGATATCCGTAATAATACCGCTTACCTGTGGACGGATTTCTACAGACTGGCGTCCACGCAAAGTAGCCGGATAGACAGACTGTAAGGTCTGGGTACTTGTTGTTACAGTCAGGGTCTTGTACTGTTCGCCGGGCATTTCCTGCTTGTCGTTCCCACAGGAGATGAATAATGGCAAGCCGCACAGCATAAGGTAAATACTTGTCTTTTTGTTCATAATTTATGAGATGTTTTTAGTGATATGCACGTCTGAAACCATACAAACTTATATAGAACGGAATGAAAAAAGGAACATGTGGTGACGAACGGGACAAATGTGATGGCGAACGACAACGACGGACCCGTTGTTCCCCGATAAAATATCGTATCTTTGTCAGAAAGAACACGAATATTTACAATATGAAGAATCATCCCATATCTCTTTATATCGACTTGCTGTTTTGTCTGGTTATCATACCGCTGGCCATTATGTTGCTTCCGGTAGACCGTTGGATTGTCAACAATACGGCTTTCTTTCTGACACTGGTCGCTTATGTGTACGGTCTTTATTTTGTTTATCGGCGTGCATGTCTGCCCAAGCTTTTTATGAGGAAGAGATACGGACAAATAATCTTGCTGCTGGGTATTCTGGCTGGAGTGACGGAGCTGCTTACGTATTTTCCAATGCCTGCCGAACGCCTTACGGACAACATGCGGCAAATGGAGGCCCGGTTGCATATACGTACCCAAATCATCTGGTTCTTTTTCCTTATGGTGACGGGTTTCTCGCTGGCCATTGAGCTGACTTTCGAGCTTTTCCGGCAGATCCTTTCCCGTCAGGAAATCGAAGCGGAAAAAAATAAGGCCGAACTGGCCCTTTACAAGGCACAGATTAATCCACATTTTCTGTTTAATACCTTGAATACACTGTATGCACTTGTGTTGTCGGGATCGGACAAGACAGAATCGGCTTTTGTCAAGTTTTCCGGCATTTTGCGTTACATGTATTCACAAAGCGGTTCTGAACTCATACCGGCGGAGCAGGAAGTCGATTACATCCGTCAGTATGTCGATTTGCAGAAACTACGGCTGAATCATCATACGCAGGTAGAACTGACTACGGAAATTATCGACGGACGGGTACTTATTCCACCTATGATTCTCATTACATTCGTTGAAAATGCCTTCAAGTATGGTTCTTCGTCGGATGTGGATTGTACGATTCGCCTGTTTGTGCATATTGATGAAGACCGCCTTCTGCTGAAAACAGAAAACGCCGTCATGCGTCATCGTGAGAAAGAAGGGCAGGGAATCGGCATATCCAATTGCCGTAAGCGGCTGGAATTGCTATATCCCGGGCGTTATGAATTGAGAAATGAAGAAACAGACGGAGTGTTTCGGGTGAGGCTGGAAATAAGGACAAAAGATCCTGAATGGGTGGATGAAAATAAAATGCAGAATGTATCATGAGTCGAACATTAAAATGTATAGCCATAGATGATGAACCCATGGCTTTGCTGGTCATTGAACAGTTTTGCCGGCGCAAGGGAGGAATGGAGGTTACAAGCTTCAGTGAACCGCGCGTAGGGCTGGAAGCTATCCGCCGTTCCAAGCCGGATCTTGTTTTTCTGGATATTCAGATGAACAGTATCAGCGGACTGAAGATAGCTGATATCTTACCCCGGGAATGTCTCTTTATTTTTACTACCGCTCATGCCCAATACGCCCTTGAAGGCTTTAATCTGGATGCCGTCGATTTTCTGCACAAACCATTTGCTTATGAACGCTTCGAAGTAGCAGTGGAAAAAGCGTTGCGCCGTATTGAAATTCATCATCCTGCTACCTCCGAATGTCTGGTGGTGAAACAGGAATACACCAATGTCAGCATTCCGCTGGATGACATTCTTTGCATTGAAGCTTTGGGAAATTACGTGAAAATTATCCGTTGTTCAGGTGGAAACGTACTTACACGGACCAACCTGAAAACTATTCTTGATTTGTTGCCGGAAAGAGAATTCCTGCGGATTCATCGTTCGTATGTCATTCCTTTGGCCGCTGTTTCATCATTTACCCGGACTTATGTGATGCTTAAAGGAGGAAAATGTCCGTTTCCCATCGGACGTCAGTATGCAGAAGGTGTCTGTGAAATATTAAGAGGACGATGTTGAAACAGGGGCAGATTATGAACCGTTCCTGTAAATAACTTCTTCATAACTCTTCGGTTATTTTTATCTGTATTTCTGCAGAAAGCCGTACCTTTGCAGTCCCAAAAATGAAGGAGAGAAAACGGATGTTATTACCTTATATGCACGAAGACCTGGTGGAGGCTGGCTGTGATGAGGCGGGCCGTGGATGTCTGGCCGGAGCGGTGTATGCGGCAGCAGTCATTTTGCCGCATGATTTTCGTAATGAATTGCTGAATGATTCGAAGCAGCTGACTGAAAAGCAGCGCTATGCGTTACGTGAGGTCGTTGAACGGGAAGCTCTGGCATGGGCGGTAGGCGTGGTTACTCCTGAAGAGATAGACCGTATCAATATTTTAAATGCTTCGTTTCTGGCTATGCATCGGGCTGTTGATCAGTTGAAGCTTCGTCCAGAACATTTGCTAATAGACGGTAACCGTTTCAGGCAGTATCGGGATCTTCCTCATACCACAGTAGTAAAAGGTGATGGAAAATATATGTCCATTGCGGCAGCTTCGGTGTTGGCAAAAACCTATCGGGATGATTATATGAACAGGTTGGCAGAGGAATATCCGCAATACGACTGGAAAAACAACAAGGGATACCCGACGAAGAAACATCGGGAAGCTATCCGGACGTATGGTACAACTCCTTATCACCGAATGAGTTATAATCTGCTAGGCGATGGACAGTTATCGTTGGATTTTTAGGGGAAAGTCCTGATAAAACGTCCTTTAGAGAAATGAACAGCCTGTTGATAGCGAAAAAAGTTATTAACAGGCTGTTCATTTCTTGTTTATATCTTCTTATCTCCGTCGGATTTTCTTGTAGTAGAGCATGCTTTCCTTCAGACCGAAGTTGCTGGGATTGGTAAAAATAATTTTGGAAGCCAGGATGCGGTAGATATACCGGTTGGTTTCTTCTACCAGTTGGAGGTCGATGGATTCATCCACCTGCTGGCGTTGCAGTTCCGTACCGATGCGTGCCTGTCCGATATTGTATGATTGGGCCACAGCCACCCAGTCTTTGAATTTGCCGTAAGCTGTGCGTAAATACCTGCACGCGGCCTGAGTCGATTTTTCAATGTCCAGTCTTTCGTCTATTTTCTGGTCTACCCGTAAGCCGTATTCCTGCGCCGTTCCTTTCATGAATTGCCAGAGCCCCAAAGCGCCTACAGGGGAACGGGCTTCCGGATTCAACCCGCTTTCTATTACCATCAGGTATTTGAAATCATCGGGAATGTTGTTCCGTTTCAGAATGGGTTCGATGATGGGGAAAAAATAGTTGGCCCGTTGCATCAGGGTAGCAGAAGAGCGTGAAAGAGAAGCCAGTTCCCTGCGCAGTTTCCGCTGGCGGTGTACCGGGTCCAGATTGACTTCCTGTCCGCAGAAACGCAATACATTGGGACTGATGAGACTGTCGATGTTGTTCAGGACCGGGAATGAAGGCGATCCTTCCAGTTCTTCTTCCGGAATGGCAGGTTCGGGCAGACGGTCAGGCCCTTGTGCATGAATGGGTAAAATGAAAAATAGGCTTGTCAGTAAACATACCGTCAGGTAAAGTATCCGATGTTTCATAGAGTAATGAACCTTCTAGCGGCTAAAGATTTTTCAAATCGCTGCAAAGGTACAAATTTTTTATATATATTGTATGGTATCGGGCTGAAAGAACGGAATCTGGCTACTAAAAATAGTAAAAAGTTTCGTTCATGCAACGGATATTTTGTACTTTTGTGTGCTTTAATGTAAAACAGAGAATTATCAACTTTTAAACAACATAGAATTATGGCTAAGAAAGCGCTTTTAATGATTCTGGATGGTTGGGGATGTGGCGACCATCAGAAAGATGATGTAATCTTTAACACCCCGACTCCGTATTGGGACAGTCTGTTGGCAAACTATCCGCATTCACAGTTGCAGGCTAGTGGCGAAAACGTAGGTTTGCCTGACGGTCAGATGGGTAACTCAGAAGTAGGTCACCTGAACATTGGTGCCGGACGTATCGTTTATCAGGATTTGGTAAAGATCAACCGTGCTTGCGCCGATGGAAGTATCCTGAAAAACAAGGAAATCGTTTCAGCATTCTCTTATGCAAAAGAACATGGAAAGAACATCCACTTCATGGGGCTGACTTCAAACGGTGGTGTACACTCTTCTTTGGATCATCTGTTTAAGTTGTGTGATATAGCTAAGGAATACGGTCTCGACAATACGACATTTATTCACTGCTTCATGGATGGCCGTGACACTGACCCCAAGAGCGGTAAAGGATTCATTGAACAACTGACTGCTCACTGCGCACAGTCTGCCGGTAAGATCGCTTCTATCGTAGGACGTTTCTATGCCATGGACCGTGACAAACGTTGGAACCGTATCAAGGAAGCATACGACCTGCTGATCGAAGGCAAGGGAAAACAGGCTACCGACATGGTACAGGTTATGCAGGAATCATACGATGAAGGTGTTACTGACGAATTTATCAAGCCGATCAACAATGCTGCCATCGATGGTACAATCAAGGAAGGCGATGTAGTGATTTTCTTCAACTATCGTAACGACCGTGCCAAAGAATTGACTGTGGTACTGACTCAGCAGGATATGCCGGAAGAAGGCATGAAGACCATTCCGGGATTGCAGTATTACTGCATGACTCCGTACGATGCTTCATTCAAGGGCGTTCATATCATCTTCCCGAAAGAAAATGTGGCTGATACATTGGGCGAATACTTGTCAAAGAATGGCAAGAAGCAGCTGCACATTGCCGAAACTGAAAAATATGCACACGTAACCTTCTTCTTCAACGGTGGTCGTGAAACTCCGTATGAAAACGAAGACCGTATCCTGGTTCCGTCTCCGAAAGTAGCTACTTACGACTTGAAGCCGGAAATGAGTGCATACGAAGTAAAAGACAAACTGGTAGAAGCCATCAAGACACAGAAGTATGATTTCATCGTGGTTAATTATGCCAACGGTGATATGGTAGGTCATACCGGCATTTATGAAGCCATCGAGAAGGCTGTTGTTGCTATCGATAATTGTGTGAAAGATACCGTAGAGGCAGCCAAGGCTAACGATTACGAGGTAATTATCATTGCCGACCACGGAAATGCCGACCATGCATTGAATGCCGACGGTACTCCGAATACGGCTCACTCACTGAATCCGGTTCCGTTCGTTTATGTAACAGAAAACAAGGATGCAAAGGTAGAAAACGGTGTATTGGCCGATGTAGCTCCTTCTATTCTGCACATCCTGGGTATGTCTCAGCCGGCAGATATGACAGGTAAAGACTTGATTAAGTAAATCTGCAAAATCTTTTCAAAATAAGGAGAGGGACCTTCGGGTTCCTCTTTTTTTGTAACTGGAAATCTGTGGAAAAGTAGTCCGGGTGTTTGGAATCGCTCTTTTTCGAATGATTGTTCACCGGTATTTTATCGCAGGCAAAAATGTCTTTATGGATGGATGTATACGAACGTTCGTTTTGAGTGAAACATTCTCATGTTTTCATTCAGACGGGCGTTCGTTTTTTTAGAGGGAAAAATCGTATCTTTGTAGCCGGATATATTTCAAAGATTTTTAGTTATGAGCATGGTTCAAATAGACGATGTTGTCATCAGTCTGGATGTGTTTCGGGAGAAATTCTTGTGTGACCTGGATGCTTGCAAAGGCGAATGTTGCATTGAGGGTGACGCAGGTGCTCCGGTGGAATTGGAAGAAGTGGAGAAGCTGGAAGAGGTACTTCCTGTTATTTGGAATGATTTGTCGCCCGAGGCGCGCGATGTGATAGATAGGCAGGGAGTGGTATATACCGATCCGGAGGGTGATCTCGTGACATCGATTGTCAACGGAAAGGACTGTGTGTTTACCTGTTACGATGAGAAAGGCTATTGTTACTGTGCTATCGAAAAGGCTTATCGTGAAGGGAAATGTAATTTCTACAAGCCGGTTTCCTGTCATTTGTATCCTATCCGTATCGGTGATTATGGGCCGTATAAGTCGGTGAGCTATCACCGTTGGGATGTCTGTAAGGCAGCCGTACTGTTAGGACAAAAGGAAAATGTACCTGTCTATAAATTCCTGAAGGAGCCGTTGATCCGTAAATTCGGTGAAGCCTGGTATCAGGAGCTGGAAAACGTTGCGGAAGAACTAAAGAACCAACATTTGATCTGATTCTGTTTATTTTAGGACAATATGGAATGAAAAGAGGCTGTAGAGTTCCTTTATTGTAGGAGCTATACAGCCTTTAGCATTTTCTTATTCTTCCAGTTTTACCCGGACGGTTTTGACTCCGCGCAGGTAGTATTTGACGGTTTTTCCGGCTTCTTTTACAATATTAGTACTAAGGCTGAATGTCATGGTACAGTTTTCGCATAAATATCGGGCACCGTCATTGGCATAAAATCTGTCAAAATAGTTATCTGATAGATATTCATTTAAGTCACTTGTCTTTCCTGAAAATTGATTTTTAAATTCCTTGGCTTCTTCTAATGTAAAAGTTCTCCAACCATCCAAATGGTCAATGCTGTATTCTTCAAGGATACCTGGTGCATCGGCTGCCAATACATACCATTGGTCAGGGCTGATGAGGGTAGCTATGACCTCGGTCTCGGATACGGTCTCCACTTTCCATACATAGAAATATCCCCATATTTTTTCGGCTACCGGCAATTGGGGAGCACGGAGTATGGTTTCTGTATCATCTTCTGCATCGTCGTTTTTGTTTTCTTCGGAAGCTTCTTCACTAAGGTTGAAATCTACGTTAATACTGGGTTTCCATCCTTCTATCTCGAAAGTTCCTCCCATGGAAATCCCTTCCTGGTAGGTCCCGGTAAAGTGATAGGGTTGCGCAGGTTGTAGTTGTTCAGTATAAGTATATGAGTAGGTCTCATTTCCATCCGGACGTTTGATGGTGATACTCAGATTACTTCGGTTGCTTTCGGAGGGGAACACATAAATGGTTTCGCTTTCCCATCCTTCTTCTGTCGGATTGCACGATACGGTATACGACTGGTTGTCATTATTGTAATTCCCTATGAAGGACATTCCTGAACTGATGGGAGATATTTGCATTTCTACGGCGGTCGCATCGTCGGGTACGGCCTGTAAGGTGAAATGTAAGGCTGATACAGCGTATGACAGAGACAGGTTGACTTGAGTATTCTCGGTGAGGGATACTCGGCTTTGTCCGGATAGAAGAGGTGTTTTTATTGGAGTTTGAGATTGAATCTGTATGAGGTCATTGATGGATGGATTTTCCGGAACGGTATAGGTATCTTCTGATAGTCCGGAAAAGGCAGTAAGTGTATATGTCCCTTTTCCTAAGGTTTTCGAATAAATCTCTTCTGTGTCAGTAATTTCTTTTCTTTCGATTAGTTCATCGTTCTCATTGAACAAAAAGACGGTAAGTGGATAATATGGTTCGAGATCTATTCCTCCACTTCTTACGTTCAGGCTCATCTGATACCCTTTGGAAGAGCCGCTCTCTTCCGTTTCTTCTTCTAATGTATAACTTCCGCATGCAGACAGCAGGAATACGGCTATTAGCCAGCAGGCTCGCAGGTCGTTGTAGTAGTTCTGTTTTTTCATATTGATTAGATTTGTTTTTCTAGGAGAAACGACCGGAACCTGCATTCTTTCTGTGAATGTGTGTTAATTAAAGTGAATGAGACAGGATGGGGATATATTGAATCAAAGCCGTTGTAATCTCAGATACCTGCAGGTTGCAACGGCTTTGATGAATTATCGGCGGTCGGAATGACTGCTGTGGGCTTAAAAATTACTGATGGCAATGAAGGAGTGTGGTTTGAGCGTGATATTTTCTCCTCCTCTGAATTCTGTATTTTTTTCTTCTATGATATCATAGTATTTGTCCCATCCGGATGGAACGGCAACAGATGATTCTTGTTCTTGTGTGGTAAAATTGCCGATAATGAACAGTTTCTTGCCATCTATACTTTCCAGAAGTAACTGTCTGCATGTTTCCCAATAGTCTGTAGTGACATTCCATGTAAAGGTACATTCTTCGTTGAACAGTTGGGGTACCGCAGAACGTAGGCTCGCAAATTTTTTGTAGACAGTAATCAGGTTTTGTCGGTCTGCATCGTTTTGATATTCCCAGTGGAGTGGTTTTCGTCCGGTACGTCCGTTTTCTTCGATGGAAATGTCGTAGCCCATTTCACCGAACTGCCAGATCATTTTAGGCCCTGGTACGGTGAGGAAGAAGGCGGTATTGGCCGCCATACTTGCCATCCGGCTGTGAAGGTCATTTTTTAAGTTCCCATTTCCGTATGCTAAGGCTTTGTATGCGGTACGCTCTTCGTCATGACTTTCCATGTATCCGATATATCCTCCGAAAGTCATGTGATTGGTACCGGTGTATAAACTGCTGAAATCGCTGTTTTCCTGCCATCCCATTCCCGATTGGCAATAAGCATTGTTGGCATTTCTCCATAACTTCATTCCGTAATCGGCAAGTTCTTTTTCTTCTGTATCGCAGCAGAAGTGTTCCAGAATCATGACAGCATCTGGATTAGTTTCGTTGACGGTATCATAATATTCTTTGAGAATGTTGATACGGCTGGCGTCATAATCGGAAGCTGTACTTTCCGTACTGGGTTGTTGGGTAAACCCTTTTGTCAGATCAAAGCGGAATCCGTCTATGTGGTATTCTTCCAACAGGAACTTTAGATTCCTTTTTACGAAATTTCTGACTAGGCCGGATTCGTGATTGAAGTCATGGAATACACTATAAGGATGTGGTGCGTCGACGTTGAACCAGGGATTGTTTGAAGATGTTTTGTTGTTGGAACTGTCCCAGTATAACCTGGCAAAAGGCATGTTCCCGGTGGCATGGTTATAAACGACATCAAATATTACGGCTATTCCTTTCCGGTGACATTCATCGATGAATCGTTTGTACATATCGGGTGTTCCGTATGCCTTGTCTAGTGCAAAGTAAAAGCAGGGATTGTATCCCCAGCTGTCATTCCCGTCGAATTCCTGTACCGGCATCAGTTCTATTGCGTTGGCACCGAGAGACTGTATGTAATCCAGTTTGCTGATGGCTCCGTTGAGATCGGATGTTTCGGTAAAGTCTCTTAAATGGATTTCGTAGATGATCAGATTGTTTTTATCGGCTATCTTGAAGTCGTTCTGCCAGGAGTATTTGTTCTTGTTGATCTTGAATACAGATACAATTCCCTTACCATTTGCCGGATATGTTCTGTCTGTAGCTGGATAAGTGGATTCTGCAATGTATTTATCATTGTCGGGGTCCAGAATTTTCTCCGCATAGGCATCGGCCAGTCGGATGGTCTCTCTTTCATGGATTCCAATATAATATTGGAAGGCATATTCTTTGTCCGGATCGAGATTGGGTATGGTGATCCACCAGCAGCCGTTTGCATTGTCTCTGTACATTTGGGATGTCTCATCATTGGCCAGTGTCCAGTTATTGAAATCGCCTACGATGTGGGCAAAATCTTTGTGGTTGCCTTCTTTATCTTTATCGTACAGTACGAAGGTTACATTGTTTCCGTCGATGTTGATGCCTTCTTTGACTTCTGAAGGCATGGATTTTTCTATAATGGCGGCAGGGGTGAATTCTTGATATCTGGTGTCGGTTACTTCAATAAACGTATCCGTTTCAATTCCTTTCTTTGATCCGTCTGAAATCCGTATGACAATTCCTATTTTATTGACAGGAGTTTTTCCGGAACCAAACCATTCTCTGATAGAAGGTGAAAGAGTAATTTCCCAAGTATTTTCTCCTTTGGAGGTCATTCTGCACTTTTCCAGGTTTTCATTCCATTCGCCAGGCACATACATCCAGGTACCTTCTTCTACAATACCTGCATGGATATATACGTCACCTGTGTAATTATATAAGGCAGACTCTTTATTAGCCTTGAATGTAATGGTCAGCGTATTGTCTGCATCGGGAATTTCAGGGAAATGACTCAGGCCTTCTTGGGTGGCTTCAGACTGTGGCTTTTCTGTTTCCTGTTATAGATCCGAAGTCTTGTCTGAGCAGGATTCCATGGAGAGCAAAAGGCTGAGACATAGAATTAGTTTATAAAATATGTTTTTCATGACCTGTGTATTAGATATAAAAAAAGAGGGTATGAAGCTTTTATAGACATACCCTCTTTCCTGTTATTTTAATAAATGGTTATTTTTCCGGAATAAGTTCGGCATGGTAAGTACCGTCTGACAGATACAATTTGATGGTATAAGTACCTGCATTGACAGCGATGTTTCCACCGTTCAACACCAATTCTTCCAGGCTGCCTCCGAGTGAAATATTCCAGGCACCATCCTGACGGAACTTGATTTCTCCTCCACTTAATGTAGCTTTAGCTTCCAATGCTTTACTTTCTTCATTGTAAGTGAGCTGGATGTCAGAATCCCATCCACCAGGGGTTGCATCGCCTACGACACCCCATGTACAGGTCTGGAGTTTATAAGTCATTTTACTCAGGTTTACATCAATCTGGTAGAATCCTGGTTTACTAACTGTGATATTACCTCCACCTTGTTCCAAAGTGCCGTTTGAACCACCATAGTTTGGATCGTTCCAAGAAGTAGTAGTCATGAATTTGAATTCTTTATTCAATTGTGCATAACCACTGAATGTAGTTCCAGCATCGTCGCTGGCAATAATCAGAGGAGCAGTACCGTCTGTTGCCCATCCTTGATGGTCGCCTACTATATAGAGTTTAGCAGGTTCTGTAGAGACCTTGGTATAATAAGGTTTTACATTGACCTTCATTGTTTCAGAATAACATTTGTAGTCATCTGTTGTACTAAGTGAAGATTGTACACGTACATATACTTCTGCTGTTGATGGGAAGGTTGCTTCATCATACCATTCATTCAAAAGAATCAAACTCTTGTTCAACTCTTCTGTCTTGATAGAGAATGTAGGTGAAGTGTAGGTAGTTTCCAGCGTCTTGTAGGATGCTGGAGTATCGCCTTCGGCTTCGGTCCAGTTATCATCCTTATTAATCTGAATAGAATAGGTGAGCGGTGTACTGTATCCGTAATCAGGAGCTACACATCCCCACTGGATAGTAGAATTAGCTTCCAGATCGTATACTTCACTTGCTGATATATTTAGCTGAAATGTAGTCGGCTGTTTGATGGTGGGATTCTCATCTCTGTCGCTTTCACAGGCTGTCAGAGCAAAGAGGCCTGTCAAGCAATATGCCATTATAGTTAGATGTTTCATACTTTTCCTTTTTTAAAATTAATAACCCTCGTTCTGTGACATGTTAGGATTGTTGTTGATATCTGATTCTGGAATTGGGAATACGTTGTAGATATCGCTTACTGCTTGTCCGTTCTTGACTCCACCTTTCCAGTCCCACAAATATTTGCTGGTGGTAAAGCTGTCAAAACGAATCAAATCGCTACGACGACGTCCTTCCAGATAGAATTCACGTGCCCATTCGTCCAAAATGTAGGTCTCTGTCAGGTCTGCCAGAGAAGGCTGGGTTGTACATCCACGTTTGCTGCGCAAGGTCTGGATATCTTTCAGGGCAGTATTCTTGTCGTTCAGGCGGAAGCATGCTTCGGCATGTGTCAGATAGGCTTCTGCCAGACGGAACAAAGGAATATCTGTATCCGGATATTCGGTGTGGCTGGTAGCTGCACCATCGGAACGGATGTTCTGCCATTTTACGATGGACAATCCACTCTGGAAGTTTGAAATCTTGTCCGGATCGATGGTACGTTTTCCTCCTCCGGCTCCTGAATAGAACATGGCTCTGTCATCACCTGCTGCTGCAATGATATCTTCGGTGCGTACACCGTACTGTGCATCCCAAGCATCGATTTCAGCATCGTTGGCAAACTGTTCCTGGGTAGGAACTTCTACATTGTCAGGAATCATCGGAACATCGCCGTTCGGGAAGAACTTGTTGACCAATGCATTGCGCGCAATCAGACATGACCAACCGTTTGTTGTTCCCATGTGTGGCATACCTCCGGTACGGGTACCGCAAATCAGATAGGTTGAACCTCCGTAGTTTCTTGTCTTGACACCGTCCTGACGAATAGGAAGGATGATTTCTTTCATTGCTTTTGCGTTCTGGTCATTGTCTGCCATGAACATCAGCTTATAGTCATCACACAGTTCATAATAACCGGAATTGATGACTTTGTCAGCATAAATCTTTGCGTTTTCGTAATCGGCTGTGCCGGTGTATACTTTGGCATTCAGATACAGACGGGCACGGAGTAACCAGTTGGCTGCTTTATCTGCACGTCCGAATGGAGCTTGTCCCGGTTCGTACATGTCGGCTTCTGATTCTTCAAGCTCTTTCTGGATGAAGTCATACAAGTCTTTTCCGCTTTTTTCTTCCGGTAAAGTTTCAGTGTCAAAATGTTCCTTGAAAGGAGCTTTACCGAAGAGATCCAGGAAATACCAATAGTGCAGAGCACGCAAGAAACGTACTTCAGAGCGTTGTCTGTTGGTTTCTGTATCATTGATTTCAGCTATCTGGTCGAGGAAGAAGTTCATTTGAGTGACATCGTAACCCAAACGTACATAAACCCATTCTGTACGTTGGCTGGAAGAGTTCCAGGACATTCCAGTGAACTGTGGAATATCCACATTGTCTTGCCATACCCATACACACTCATCAGTTGAAAGTTCCTGACAGTTGAAGGTTGTACGGTAGAATCCGGATTCCCCTTCATCCTGTCCGTCCAGGTCCGGTTTACCAGCCAGTCCTTGTTGGCCGGTCAGTCCTAACATGGCATATTGTTTCACGAATGCACTGGCCTGATCGAAAGCCGGTGATGTCTGTGGGTCGATGGAACTGATATCAAGATCATTGATACAAGATACGTTTCCCAATGCAGTCGCCATGATGAAAGCGGCTGAAAATATATGTTTAAGATATTTCTTTTTCATATTGTTCTGTTTTATCATGAATTAGAATTGTAAGCTTACACCCAACAGGAATGTCAAAGCACGTGGATACGGGTTTGAATCGATACCGCTCTGTACTTCTGGGTCAAGTCCCGGATACTTCGTAATGATGAACGGGTTCTGGCAAGTAGCATAGATACGTCCACCAATACCTTTGTATGAAGATGACTTCAACAAATCTTTGAATGAATATCCCAATGTGATATTGTCACAACGGAGGAAGGAAGCATTACGTACGAAGTAGTCACTCATATAGTATTCTCCTTGTCCAGCGAAACCTAATTCGATACTTTCCGGTGTAATATTTGAGAAAGCAGTATTAGAGAACAATCCGGAAGAACTGCTGTTTGCCTTTCCTACCAGGAAGTTATAGTAGACATAGTTGTTCAAACTGGCTCGCAGTGAGAAGCTGAAGTCCCAAGCTTTGTAGGTCATTTTTGAGGTAAGACCCATCAAGAAGTCAGCTGCCGGTTTTTTGTACATGTATTTATCAGAAGCGTTGATGATACCGTCACCATTGCGGTCTACATAGGTATTTTCAATTGGTTTACCGTTTTCATCGTATACCTGCTGATATACATAGAATGAGTTGGCCGGATATCCTACCTTGTTTGCCTGAACCTTGGTATTGTTACCTGCAGCAATGGAATTACCAGTCTCTACATAATAGTCGGCATCGTTACCACCAGTCAGTTCTGTAATTTCGTTGTGGTTCCAAGTGAAGTTATAGGTCAAATCCCACATGAAGTCTTTCGTTACAATCGGTTTAGCGTTGATAGAGAATTCTACACCATAGTTCTCCAATGAACCGATATTCTGATACATCTGTGCATTAAAGTTTGTTCCAACTGGAATCTTTACTTGGTTCAGCAAGTCGTTTGTTTCGCGGAAATATCCATCAATGCTACCGGCAATACGTCCATTTAGGAAGCCGAAATCGAATCCAGCATTGTAGGTCGTAGTCTGTTCCCATTTTAACTTAGTATTGTAGGCACTTGGGCGTGTACTTGAATAATAAGTATCTCCGAACGGATACAATGCAGAGTTATCACTAGTTACATACAAAGGCATATAGCCGAAGTCTGTATCTACGTCCTGCTGACCAGTGATACCCCAACCTAAACGGAGTTTCAAGTCAGATAAGAAATCGACATCCTTCAGGAAGTTTTCTTCTTTCAGTTTCCATCCTAAAGCTAATGATGGGAAAGTACCCCAACGGTTGTCTTCTGCAAAACGTGAGGAAGCATCCCAACGCATGGTGAAGGTAAACAAATAACGGTTTTTCCATGCGTAGTTCAAACGTCCAAAGTATGAAACCAATGTGTTGCGGGTTGCATAAGCATTTTCAGCTGCGGTCTTGATGTTGTATGCAATGTTTGCATAACTGTCCCATCCCTGAGAAGTCCAATAGCCATTGTTATGGAAGTGTTGTTCCTCACCACCGGCCATGATATCAATCATGTGGTCGTTAATATTTTTAATGTACTGGGCATAAACATTGTATGACAGGTTGTACTTATATTGTACATCACGTTTGGTATCACCGTAATAGTTGTTTGAGAATGAATAAGGAGAATAAATGGTTGTCTGTACACCTTCTGCATATTCACCACCGATACTTGCATGCAAACGTAAGTCTGGTAAGAAGTGGAATTTGTAATCTACTTCGATATTTCCTACAAAGTCGTTGCTGTTTGAACGGTCATCTTTTTGTTCCAGAGCAGCTAAAGGGTTCTGCGGTGTATTCTTATTGGACGTATAGTTCCAGTTCGGATCACTGAATCCGGAAGTCGCCTGATAGTTCTGATAGAAGCCACCAAATACATCAAAGATATCGCTGTCACCGTATACGGGACGGGTTGGATCCATTGACAAGGCTCCTCCGATAGCTGCACCAGAATCTGCATAACGGTTCTTTCCATTCATGTATTTGGCATTAACATTTACTTTCAGATGATCGTCAAAGAAAGAAGGTGCCAAGTTCACAGAAGCAGTGAAACGTTGGAAGTTAGAGGTCTTGATAATACCGTTATTATTACTGTATCCTAAAGAAACACGGTACGGTAAGTTCTTGAATCCTCCGTTGATAGAAACGTGGTGGTCGGTACTTACGGCTGTACGGAAAATCTGATCTTGCCAGTCTGTGTTGGCTGTGCCTAATGTGCCTGGCATATTGTCTCCGAATACTTGCTGTGCATAAGCGCGGTATTCGTCACCGTCTAATACGTCATATCTCTTTTGGGTAGTAGATACAGATACAGAACCGCTATAGCTTACTTTAGGTGCTTGTCCACTTTTACCTTTTTTAGTTGTGATGATGATGACACCATTTGATGCACGTGAACCATAGATAGCTGTTGCAGAAGCATCTTTCAATACAGTGAAAGTTTCGATATCTTCCGGATTTACCATAGACAATCCGTTTGACATACCTTTGATACCTTCATTATCAATAGCAAGTCCGTCAATTACAATCAACGGGTCGTTTGATGCGTTCAGAGAAGAACCACCACGGATACGAATTTGTGCGCCTCCACCTGGAGTACCATCATTCGAGATAACGCTTACACCGGCTACTTTACCAGTCAACATATCTTGAGCATTGGTTGTGATACCTTTACTTAATTCATCCGGTTTGATAGCTGTTACAGAACCAGTTGCATCGTCTTTTTTTACAGAACCGTAACCGATGACTACCACTTCATCCAATATTTCTGAATCGTCTTTCAGAATGACATTCATGTTGGCTGCGGCCGGAAGTTCTTGAGTCTGGTAACCGATGAAAGAAATGACAATGATGTCTCCTTTATTGGCATTGAGTGTAAAGTTACCATCGAAGTCTGTGATGGTACCGTTGGTAGTTCCTTTCACTACAACGTTGGCACCGATGACAGCTTCACCTGTGTTGTCTTTTACCACACCTTGTACTGTCATGCTTTGCGCGAAAGCCTGTACAGTAATGAGCATTCCTACCACCCATAATAGCAGGAACCTGCTGGACTTGTTTAAAACTACTTTCATTTTCATATTATTAAATTAAAAGTTAGGGAATTTCATTTATAAAAAATACCTATTGAAAACATTGAACCTTTGTTACCTAACGATTTGATTATCCCTATTGAACCTAATTATTTGTTGATTTCTTTAATGGATATAGCGTAACCACCACCAACAGCTGCTGTCAGTTTCAGTTTGCTCTTGTTAGTTACTTTTTTCTTTGTAATCGTATATGCCTGTGGATTCTTGTCCCAGCTTGCATCTTTAGCATCTGCATAGATTGTTGCTTCGTATTTCTTTCCTGGGTTCAGAAAATCCAAAGAAAGTTCAGATGTATGACCGTTATAACCGGCTGTGCAACCTACATACCAGTCCTCTGTGCCTTTAGCGCGACGTGCTATTGTAATGTATTCACCTGGTTCGGCTTCCAAATATTTGCTTTCATCCCAGTCGATGGCAACATCTTTAATAAATTGGAATGCATCCATGAAACGTTCATAGTTTTCTGGTATATCAGCAGCCATCTGCAGTGGACTGTACATGGTTACATACAATGCTAATTGACGAGCCAATGTGGTACGGGCACGTGAGGTATTGTCCGGATTCATTTTGCTACAGTCTGTTTCAAAAATTCCTGGAGTATAATCCATTGGACCTCCAATCAGACGTGTAAACGGCAGGATGGTGGTGTGGTTTACATTGTTGCCGCCGAAAGATTCATATTCGGTACCGCGAGCGGATTCGTTGCCAATCAGGTTAGGGTATGTACGGCACAAACCTGTTGGACGGACAGCTTCATGTGCATTAACCATCAACTTGTATTCGGCTGCCTTGGTTACAGCGTACAAGTAGTGGTTCACCATCCATTGTCCGTAGTGATGTTCACCGCGTGGGATAATATCTCCTACATAACCACTCTTTACTGAATTATAACCGTTGTCTACCATGAATTGGTATGCTTTGTCCATGTGGCGTTCATAATTGCGTACAGAAGATGAAGTTTCGTGGTGCATCATCATCTTGATACCTTTGCTGGCTGCATAACGGTGTATTTCTTTTACATCAAAGTCTGGATATGGAGTAACAAAATCGAACACATAATCCTTGCTTTTACCGAACCAGTCTTCCCATCCTTGATTCCAACCTTCTACCAGTACGGCATCAAATCCGTGAGCTGCGGCGAAATCGATATAGCGTTTTACATTGGCGGTATTGGCTGAATGTTTACCGTTTGGCTTGGTTTTGGAGTAGTCTGTTTCTCCCAGTTTTACACTGGCCAGTTCGTCTGTATAAGCCCATGAGCCTTTACCGGTAATCATGTCCCACCATACACCGATGTATTTTACTGGTTTAATCCATGATGTATCCGTGTATTTGCATGGGTCATTCAGGTTCAGTGTGATACGTGAAGCCAGAATGTTACGGGCATCGTCGCTGACGATAACAGTACGCCATGGAGAATGGCAGGGTGTCTGCATGTATCCTTTGTCTCCTTTAGCATCCGGTGTCAGCCAAGACTCAAATACCATATTCTTGTCATCCAGATTCAGGTGCATGCAGGCATAGTCAACCAATGCAGCTTCGTGTAGGTTGATATAAAGTCCGTCATCTGTCTTCATCATTAAGGCTGTCTGTACACCGGTAGGTGAGAAAACAGTTTGTGATGAGTTTGGAGTAACAGCCTTTTTCATCAAACCTCTGATTTCTGAAAGGCGTGAAGTAGTATAATCATATTCTTGTGTATCATAATCGCCTGGAATCCAGTAGGCCGTATGGTCACCATTCATGGCAAACTGGCTGTGCTCTTCTTTGATAACAAAATAGTTCAGATTTTTTTGTTGTGGAAATTCATAACGGAATCCTAAACCGTCATCAAACAGGCGAAAACGAATAATCATGTAACGGTCATTTGACGGTTGGTTTAATGTTACTTCCAGTTCATTGTAATGATTTCTGATAGAACTCTCTTCGCCCCAGACAGGTTTCCAAGTTTCATCAAAGGTGCTGGTTTTTGTATCTTTGATGGTAAATCCTGTCATCAGGTTAGTTTTTTCATCCAGTTGATCAATGTCTGTACGTGGCGTCGCTTCGAAGTCTACCTGTTTGTCTGCGTTCTCCTTTTTCAGCTCCAGCCCTAAAGTACTTGGTTTGATTACCGCTTTTCCTTTAAAGTAAAGATCGTAGGTAGGAGCGCCTGCTTGGTTCAGGCTAAAATTCATCACCAGATTTCCGTTCGGAGATGTCAACTTTTGGGCTTGTACTGCTAATGCCAAACAGAACAAAGCTGCAAAAGTGAGATGTCTTTTAATATTCATACGTTTTTCAGGTATTAAGGTTAACTGATTCCTTGTTCTTTTCACAAATTTAAGTTTATAGAAATCAGTTTGACCATATTAGAACAAAAATATAAAAATATAGAATGATTGCCTACTGATAACTTTTTGTTTGATAGTAAATTAAACTTGTATTCTGCTCTATAAGAATATAAAAAAACTAGAATGTAAGGATCAAAGTTTCACGTGGGCTTAAAGACAGTTTTTCACCTAAGGTTATCTGTTTCCCGCTTAAGAAATCTGTGCTGGATTCTTCAGGTAAGATTTCACGGTATGGAGCCAGGTTCAATTCCTGTGCCTTATCAGTTCCGTTCATGATGACCACGATGGACTTTCCTTGATAACTGCGTTCGTATACGTATGTACCGTTGGTAATGGAGTAATGTTTCAGATTCCCTTTACCAATGATATCGTTATTTTTACGCCAGTTTAGCAGTTTCTTTGTATACTCGAATGCTTCGTTTTGTAATTCGGTACGTCCGGTTGCTGTGAAGGCATTTATTTTGTCACCTGGCCAGCCACCTGGAAAATCCTTACGCAGGGTTCCGTCGCCATCTCCTTTATCACCGAACATCAAAATTTCGGTTCCATAATAAATCTGCGGAATACCACGAGTCGTCAGCAGGAAAGCCATAGCTTGTTTGTAACGAGTCAGATTCTTCAGTTGTTCTTCTTTCTGATAGAAACGAGATGTGTCGTGATTGTCAAGGAAAATTAACAGATTCATCGGATTGGCATATACCAAGTCTTGAGTCTGGTAGTCATACAGGCGATACAGCCCGTTTGCCCAATCTGTAGTTTCTTCATCAAAGGCCATGTTCATCAGCGATTGCAATGGAAAATCCATTACTGTGGGCAGGTTTGAGTTTTTCGGATAAGCCAGTTTGCTGTCTTTCTGCCAATAGGAAACCAGTACATTGCTATTCAGCCAGGTTTCTCCTACAATGTTGAATTTAGGATATTCTTCCATTACTTCTTTACACCATTCAGACATGAAATCATAGTCGGCATACGGATGTGTATCCTGACGGATTCCGTTTATACCTGTTGATTCAATCCACCAGATACTGCTTTGAATCAGGTAGCGGGCAACGTGTCTGTTGCGTTGGTTAAAGTCTGGCATTTCGAGGGTGAACCAGCCGTCTGTAGCGATTTTCTTTTCGTATTGGCTGGCATGTATATCCATTACGCTAGCCGTTTTATATGAAGTCTGTACGTAGCTTGATTTGAAATTGAACCAATCTTTGGATGGTTTGTCTTTAAACAGATAGTTCTCGCTGCCGCAGTGGTTGAAAATCATATCCATTACCACTTTCAGTCCCTTTTCATGTGCTTGTTCTACCAGTTTTACGAAATCATCATTTCCACCAAAACGGCGGTCTGCCTGATAATAATCGGTAATGGCATATCCATGATAAGATCCGTTTTTCATATCATTTTCCTGAGTAGGATTTAACCAAATGGCAGTTACACCTAAATCTGCGATATAATCCAAGTGGTCAGCGATACCTTTCAGGTCACCTCCATGACGTCCATATTGTTCATTACGGTCTACTTTGTCTTCCAGCATTCCGGGAATGACATCATTATCCGGATTACCGTTAGCGAAACGGTCTGGCATAATCAGATATAAAACATCGCTGGAGGTAAATCCTTGGATATCGTTCCCTTTTCGGGTACGTTGTTTCAGTTCATAAGGAATAGTTGTCAACTTTTTTCCTTGTTTCAATTGGATACTGAATTGTTGGGGAGCTGCTTCTGATAAGTCGACGTACAGGAGAAGATAGTTCGGGTTTTCCTGTCTGACAACTTCTTTCAGCATTACATCCTTACTAGATAAGGTAACATCGGACGAGCTAATGTTTTCACCGTACAAAAGAATCTGTAATTCGGGATTTTTCATTCCCGCCCACCAGTAAGTGGGTGCTACCTTGTGGATGGTGGCAGCATGTACGGCAGTCTTGAATCCTAGAAAGCTTAACAGTGCCATGACAATAAGAAGTGTTCGTTTCATGATAGATTGATTTTTGGTTTATGCAAATGTATAAGGTTTCTTTTCCTAATGCACGTCTTGAAATAAAAATATAAAGATTTATAAGCAAGAACCTTTTGATAATCAATGCTTATCTGAATCGCTAAGTTACAAATAATATAAATAATTTGAAAGATAAATAAGGGTTTATTTTGTTTTTAAGATGTTATTTTGTACGTTTGCGATAACCTAATAATGACATAATTCTATGAAAAAGCAACGTATATTACTTTTTTTATTGCTTTCTATATTGATTCCTTCTTTGGTACACGGACAGAAAGATTCATTGGAAAATACTTTGGAAGAATTGGATAAAGCCATTGCAAGGAAAGGAGTATTTCATCAGCAGAGGAAAAGTCGAATTGAGGAGTTGAGGAAAAGGCTGCAACACTCTGCTGACCCCAATGAGCAGTATAATTTATATGGTGCTTTATTGAATGCATATCTTCATTATCAGACAGATTCTGCTTTGTTCTATGTCAATAAAAAATCGGCTTTGCTTCCGCGTCTGAACAAGCCGGAACTGAAATATGAAATTTTGCTCAACCGGGCAGAGGTCTTTGGCCTGATGGGAATGTACAGCGAAGCTTTTGATGAATTGAAAAGCCTGGATGTCAGTAACTTGGATGGAGACTACCTCCTTTATTATTACCGGAATTTCCGGGTGCTGTATGGTTGGCTTGCCGATTATACAGCAGATAAATCTGTGCGTCAGAAATATATTGATCAGACGGAAGTTTATCGGGATTCCATTCTGCAGTTGAGTCTGAACGGTATAGACCGGAATATCATTCAGGCTGAAAAAATGCTGTTGAATAAAGAGCCTGACGGAGCCATTGCTTTGTTGAACAGTTTATTGGAAAGTCAGGATGATTTGCAGTGGCAGGCTTACCTATATTATACATTATCTGAGGCTTATGAGGTGAAGAGACAGGTGGATAAGCAGATTTACTGTTTGGCGAAATCTGCTCTTTGTGATATTAAGCTGGCTAACCGGGAGTATGCAGCTTTGCAGCGTCTGGCAAATCTGGTTTTTGACCGTGGAGAGCTGGAACGTGCATATCTTTATCTGAACTGTGCAATGGAAGATGCTGTAGATTGTAATGCCCGTCTTCGTTTCATGGAAGTAACAGCTATTTATCCTATTATTGATAAGGCATATAGAGAAAAAGATATACAGAAGAGGACTGTCACCCGTTGGATGCTTGCTATTCTCAGTCTGTTTGTTATCATCCTGATTGTCCTGTCTTTTTACTTTTATTACTGGATGAAAAAGCTGTCGCTGATGCGGAAAAATCTGTATCAGGCGAATCGGAATCTGGTAACAGCCAATCAGAGTCTGGTGCAGACCGGTAAGATTAAAGAGGTATATATTGCCCGTTATCTGGACCGTTGTGTGAGCTATCTCGAGAAGCTGGAACAGTACAGACGTTCGTTGGAAAAGTTAGCTATGGCTTCTAAAATAGATGAACTTTTCAAGACTATCCGCTCTGAACAATTCCTTCGCGATGAGCGGAAAGCCTTCTATACAGAGTTCGACAAGTCGTTCTTGGACCTGTTCCCGAACTTTATCGAAGATTTTAACAAATTATTATGTGAAGATGGTAAAATTTATCCCAAATCAGGTGAGCTATTAAACACAGAACTTCGTATATTTGCACTGATTCGTTTAGGAGTAACCGATGCTACCCGGATAGCACATTTCTTAGGTTACTCATTAGCCACTGTTTATAATTATCGTAGCAAAATCCGTAATAAGGCTGCTGGCGATAAGGAGCGTTTTGAACAGGAGGTGATGAATCTGTAAGGCATACATCACATAGGCAAATATACATTTATATATTACCATGAAAAAAATACCTGATTTAAGTTTCTGGAAGCTGTGGAACATCAGCTTCGGATTTTTTGGCGTGCAGATAGCCTATGCCTTACAGAGTGCTAACATTAGCCGTATCTTCGCAACGTTGGGAGCCGATCCTCACAGCCTGAGTTATTTCTGGATTCTGCCTCCGCTTGCCGGTATCATCGTTCAGCCGATCATCGGAGCTTTGAGTGACAAAACCTGGTGCCGTTTTGGCCGCCGTGTTCCTTATCTGTTTGTGGGCGCCCTGATAGCCGTGCTGGTAATGTGTCTGTTGCCGAATGCCGGCAGTTTCGGCATGTCGGTTTCTGCTGCGATGATTTTTGGTCTTTTTGCCTTGATGTTTCTGGATACTTCCATCAACATTGCCATGCAGCCGTTTAAAATGATGGTGGGCGATATGGTAAATGAGAAGCAGAAGGGTCTGGCTTATTCCATTCAGAGCTTTTTGTGTAACGCCGGTAGTCTGGCTGGTTATCTTTTCCCGTTTATCTTTGCGGCTGTCGGTATCAGCAATGTAGCTCCCAAAGGAGTTATTCCGGATTCGGTTATTTTTTCGTTCTATATCGGAGCTGCCATCTTGATTCTGTGCGTTATTTACACTACGGTGAAGGTAAAAGAATATCCTCCTGAACTGTATGCCGAATATCATGGAATCTCAAAAGAAGAGAAGCAGGAAAAAGTAAATGTCTTTCAGTTGCTGGCCAAAGCGCCGAAAGCGTTCTGGACTGTGGGACTGGTGCAGTTCTTTTGCTGGGCTGCTTTTATGTTTATGTGGACTTATACAAACGGAACTGTAGCGGCCAATGTCTTCGGTACTCCTGCGGTAGAAGTAGTGAAGGACGGTGTTTCACACTGGGTACTTGACACTCAGTCATTGCAGTATCAGACTGCGGGCGACTGGGTAGGTATCCTGTTTGCGGTTCAGGCCATCGGCTCTGTTATCTGGGCAGCGGTGATGCCTTCTATTCCGAACCGTAAGTTTGCATACGCGTTAAGTCTGGTGCTGGGTGGAATCGGATTTATTTCCATTTATTTTACGCACGATCAGTATATGCTGTTCATCCCGTTCCTGTTGATTGGTTGTGCATGGGCTGCCATGCTGGCGATGCCTTTTACCATCCTGACCAATGCTTTGACCGGAGGTCACATGGGAACCTATCTGGGACTGTTTAACGGTACAATCTGTGTTCCTCAGATTGTGGCAGCCATTACCGGTGGCTGGGTCCTGCAGAGTTTTACCCGTGAAGGCAGTGTACCGCCCGAAGTAAATATGCTGGTACTGGCTGGTGTACTGCTGATTGTAGGAGCCTGCTGTGTAGGAATTATCAAAGAGCATAAAGCAGCTGCGTAAAGCGGTCATATCATCATTGAATCAGGCACGGCTGTTCTGACTCTCCGGTGAGTCAGAGCAGCCGTGTTTATATGTAAGGGAGGCATGTATGAAAATCCCCTTCTTCCTGTTCTCTGATGGGAGAAGGGGGAAGAAGGGGATTTTTGCAGCACATATTTCAGTTATCTGAAATAGCTGGGTATGTTTTCAGAAGCGTGTACCAACGTATCAGTTGCGTCCGCTGGCATCAATCATCCGGATGATTTCTTCGTTGAATTCGGTTTGTTTCATCAGTCTTTCCAGGGTAAAATGCATGCGCCAGCGCCAATAGTGCCGTGGGTTGGCCGGTACATTGATCCGTTCACTTTCTACATCCGGATTGCGCAGGGTTTCGTCCATCGAGGTCCAGTCTTGCCAGGTAAGTATGCACAGCATGGAAGGAGAAGCCAGGTGACGCTCGATCACATCCTTGCAGAGCCATCCCGGAGCCTGTTTAGGTACATCTCCCCAATGTCCTAATTCATGATGATAGAAATGTTCGGTGACTGTGGCGTCTTCTTCCCACCATCCGCGGAAGGTAGACATATCGTGGGTACCGATGGTACATACCGAGCGGAACGGATAGGCGTATACATGTCCGAATTCGCATTTGGGATCTTTGGGCATGCGCTGGATTTCCAGTGACAGAATCTGGAGCTGATCCATGACCCAAGGGACACAGTCTGGAACCATGCCCAGGTCCTCGCCACATACCAGCATCGGAGTAGACTGGGTGAGGGTAGGAAGCTTCTTCATGGCTTCATTGTACCAGAATTCATTGTGACGCTGGTAATAATAATGGTTGTAGAGGCGGTTGAAGGCTTCTTTTTCGTACCAGTTCAATCGGTTGTAAATGAAATCGTTCTGTACAGCGATACGCGGATGATAGGTTTCCGGATTCTTGCGGTCGGGCACAAAAAGTACATTGCTGATTAATGCATAGAGTCTTTCTTTCAGGTTGAGGCTTTCTTCGTCTTTCTTGTCGGCAAAGAAGGCTTCTACCTTGCGCTGGGTATCAAACTCCGGGCGCATGCCATAAATGTCGTCGTGCAGATGGATAACGAAATCTTTCTTTACGTAATCGGCCTTTTCACCGAACATGGTGTTCAGCATGTATTCGTTGATAAACGGTTTCGTCATGAATTCTTTGTTGAAATCCAATCCGAAGCTGCGAATTTCTTCCGGGGTCATCGGAATGGCCGGTGAGAACTGGCCCAGCAGTCCGTGTACCGAATGAATCGGGATTTCCCAGATGCGGAAGAATCCCAGAATGTGATCGATGCGGTAAGCTGTGAAATATTCGGCCATCTTCGAGAAACGGCGACGCCACCATTGGTAACCGTCCTGTTCCATTACGTCCCAGTTATAGGTAGGCAATCCCCAGTTCTGTCCTTTGGTAGAAAAAGCATCGGGTGGTGCGCCGGCCTGACCGTTCATGTTGAAGTAATAAGGTTCTGTCCATGCTTCTACACTGGTGCGGCTGATACCGATAGGAATGTCACCTTTTACAATCACTCCTTTGCTGCGTCCGTAGTTGCAGGCTTTCAGCAATTGTACGTGCAGTTCGTACTGTACGAAGTAGTGGAATGCTATTTCATCATAGTTCTCTTCTTCCGGTGCGCAGAGTGCTTCCACTTCTTCTGCCTGATAGACTGAAAAAGCAGGCCAGGTACTGAAATCGGGAGTGCCATATTTCTCACGCAGGAAACAGAATGCTGCGTAAGGAAGCAGCCAGTCTTTGTTGTCGGTAAAGAATTTCTGGAAATCTTCCGAAGCCAGTATCGTTTCTTTTTCCTGATTGAAGATGGCTTTCAGATAGTTGTGTTTGTTTCGGTTCACTTCTTCATAGTCTACCTGGGCCAGTGCGTTCAGGCGTAACCGTTCTTTCTCGAACTGTTCGGCTGCTTTCGGATCTTTCAGAGCCGGGAGCTGCCGGAGATCGGTATACATCGGGTGGAAGGCGTAAATGGAAATGCTGCTGTATGGATATGAGTCAGTCCACGTGCCTGTCATGGTTGTGTCGTTGATGGGCAGAATCTGAACTGCTTTCTGGTGGGTCTGGGCGGCCCATTCGATGAAGGTCAGCAGGTCGCCGAAATCTCCTACGCCATAGCTTCCTTCCGAACGCAATGAGAATACCGGAATAGCCGTTCCTGCTATTTTTGTGGCTGGCAGGTTGAAGAATATCTCGCTTTCCATGGGCAGATATGTTTCGCCCCGCATCAGCGGCTGGATGTGGAAGGTACGGTTCGGATGATTTTCCCATTCTTCTACGGCACCTGTCTTGGCATTGATGGCTACAAATTTATATTCGAACGGGAAAGTCAGGGATGAAGCATCCAGGGTGATGTGCCATACGTTGGGTTGTACCTCCTGCATGCGCAGCGGACGGCAGTATTCCCAGTTTCCCAAAGCGTTGCAGCTTCCTATGATACCCAGCTCCTGATGTTTGTTGTAAAGTCCCGGACAAAGCGCACGGAATGTGATGCAGCTGCCTACATGGTCGTTCAGCTGGTGGGGAGTCGGGCAGGGATGCGGCTCGTTGAACGCGGAGCTGTACATGTGATTGTTTGCGGGCAGGTCGCGCCAGCAGTCGTTCAGAATGTAATGGGTTTGCTGGGCGTTTCCGACATCGAATGTATGCGGAATGGCTCCGAATTCTTTGCGTACGCAGGTGTCGTTACGAAAAACTCCATAGCGGTAAGTGACCTGTACACATGAGGCAGGTACTTCATAATTGGCTGTGCCTATCCATTCATTACCGTCGCGGGTAGAGAGTGTAACGATGGTTTCCGTGCCGTTGTTTAAGATGACGCGGATGTCTTCTCCCCATACCGTACGATATTGGATACGAAATGTCAGTTTCATATTTTTCGAGGTATTAGTTTGGATTTGTTCTTTTTCCAAATGTAATGAAATAAAGCATAAGTTGCTTTTTCCTGCGGTGAAAATATAAGTTATAAACTACTAAAATGGCCTCTACAGACCCTCTGGGACGTATTTCGTGAAATGAAAATATAAATATAAGAGTTAAATAAAAAACTCCGGAAATCCTTACGGACTCCGGAGTTTCCCTCTTGTTTTGTAAGATGCGAAGAGGCCTTTTTGATTAATGATTAAATTATAAAAATACAGGCTTATGCATCAATGTTAGCATAAGTAGCATGTTTTTCAATAAACTCGCGGCGGGGTGCCACATCGTCTCCCATCAGCATGGAGAAGATGTAGTCGGCTTCTGCGGCGTTTTCAATATTTACCTGTTTCAGGATACGGGTTTCCGGATTCATGGTTGTTTCCCACAGCTGTTCCGGATTCATTTCACCCAAACCTTTGTAGCGCTGGGTATGAATTCCGGTTTCCGTACCGTCACCATATCGTTGCATGAAATTCTGACGTTCTTCATCGGTATAGCAATATTCGCTGATTTTTCCTTTGGTACATTTGTACAACGGCGGGTTGGCAATGTACAGATGACCTCCTTGGATGACTTCAGGCATATACCGATAGAAAAGTGTCATGATGAGGGTGTCGATGTGAGAACCGTCGACATCGGCATCGGTCATGATGATGACCTTGTGGTAACGCAGTTTTTCTATGTTGGCTTTTTTGCTGTCTTCTTCACCGTCTACTCCGAATCGTACGCCCAGGGCCTGGATGATGTTGTTTACTTCATCGCTTTCGAATGCCTTGTGCCACATGGCTTTTTCCACGTTCAGAATTTTACCTCGCAGCGGGAGAATGGCCTGGAACTGTCGGCTGCGTCCCTGCTTGGCGGAACCGCCGGCTGAATCACCCTCCACCAGGAACAGTTCGCATTCTTCCGGTACACGACTCGAACAGTCGGCCAGTTTACCCGGCAGACCTCCTCCGCCCATCGGGCTTTTTCGCTGTACGGATTCACGTGCCTTGCGGGCTGCCACACGGGCGGTTGCAGCCAGAATGACTTTATCTACAATCATCTTGGCTTCTTTCGGATGCTCTTCCAGGTAGTTGGTCAAGGCTTCGCCCACGGCCTGATTGACGGCACCGCTCACCTCGTTGTTGCCCAGTTTGGTCTTGGTCTGTCCTTCGAACTGAGGCTCGGCCACTTTTACTGAGATTACGGCTATCAGTCCTTCGCGGAAGTCTTCTCCGGAAATTTCAACTTTGGCTTTTTCGAGGGCCTTGCTGTCTTCGGCATATTTTTTCAATACACGGGTGAGTGCCATACGGAAACCTGTTTCGTGTGTACCGCCCTCGATGGTATTGATGTTATTGACGTATGAATGCAGATTCTCACGGAATCCGGTATTATACATGATGGCACACTCGATGGGAACTCCCTGCTTTTCCGTATTCAGATAAATAACGTCATCGATGAGCGGCGTATTGTTGGAGTTGAGGAAGCGTACAAATTCTTTTACTCCTTCTTCGGAATGGAATTTTTCCTGTTTGTAACTTCCGTCTTCCTCCTTTACACGTTTGTCGGTCAAGGTGATGGTGATACCTTTGTTCAGGTAAGCCAGTTCGCGCATACGTGCCTGAAGAATGCTGTATTTGTATTCGGTTACGGTGAAGATACTGGCATCGGGCCAGAATGTCTGGCGAGTACCGGTAAGATCGGTCGTACCGACTTCTTTGACTGGATAAAGGGGCTTTCCGCAGGCATATTCCTGCTGATAAATCTTTCCGTTGCGGAATACGTTGGTAGTCATGTGGGTAGACAGGGCATTCACGCATGAAACGCCTACTCCGTGCAGACCACCTGAAACCTTGTAGGAACCTTTGTCGAATTTACCTCCGGCATGCAGTACGGTCATAACGACCTCCAGTGCCGATTTTTTCTCCTTCTCATGGAAATCGACCGGAATACCACGGCCGTTATCCTGTACGGTAATCGAGTTGTCTTCGTTGATTGTTACTTCTATATGGGTACAAAAACCGGCGAGGGCCTCATCTATTGAGTTGTCTACAACCTCATAAACCAGATGGTGCAGACCCTTTTCACTGATATCGCCGATGTACATAGCGGGACGTTTACGAACAGCTTCCAGCCCTTCCAGAACCTGGATACTGCTGGCCGAATAGCTGTTTCCGCTGTTTGGTGTCAGTTCTTCACTCATGTTAGTCTTTTCGAATTTTTGAATGTTCAAAGATACTAAAAAACAATGAATGTGACGAATATTTGGTGGCTAAAAAAGCTGAAAAGTAGGGGGGTATATAAACGACAAAAGGCTGGAAAAATCCAGCCTTAATATCTTTAGAAGTTTAAGCAATTACTTACAGTCTGCTGATGTGTGCAGCCAGTTTTGACTTCAAGTTTGCAGCTTTGTTCTTATGGATGATGTGGTTTTTAGCCAGCTTATCCAGAATTTTCTGTACGTTAGGATACAAAGCAACTGCTTCTGCCTTGTCAGTTGTTGCACGAAGTTTCTTCACTGCGTTACGCATGGTTTTAGCATAATATCTGTTGTGAAGTCTTCTCTTCTCTTCTTGTCTGATTCTCTTGATAGATGATTTGTGATTTGCCATCTCGACTAATCTTTAATATGTTCGTGATTTTTGTTTATTATGTAGCCCGTGGGGGAATCGAACCCCCCTTTCAAGAATGAAAATCTTGCGTCCTAACCGATAGACGAACGGGCCATCCTTGTAGCCAGAAAGAACTTCTGGACTTGCCTTGCGAGGAGTGTATCTCTCGTTTGCGGTTGCAAAGGTAGGAAGATTTTTGATACTACCAAAATAAAACCAACTTTTTTTTCTTTTTCTGTTAAATCTTTCTGTAATGGATTATCTTTGTCAAGCGGAAAAGCTGTAGAATCAAAATGTAAAATGCCATGTTGCAGAAGTTATCGGGCGTTGTTCTATATACGGTAAAGTACAACGATAAATCGAATATTGTTCATATCTATACGGAGCAGAGTGGAAAGCTGTCATTTCTTGTGCCGGCTCAGCGCTCCCGGAAGTCGACGGTACGGTCCGTATTGTTCCAGCCTTTGTCGATTGTAGAATTTGAAGCGGATATTCGTCCGAAGTCGGGACTGCATCCTATTCGTGAGGCAAAGGCTGCATATATCTTTCATTCATTGCCCTATGACCCGTATAAATCGGCCATAGCGTTGTTCCTGGCCGAGTTTCTGTATCGGGCTTTGCGCGAAGAGGGGGAGAATGCTCCGCTTTTTGCCTATCTGATACACTCCATCCAATGGCTGGATATGTGTGAGGGACATTTTTCCAATTTTCATCTGGTCTTCTTGATGCGTTTGTCACGGTTCCTGGGGTTATACCCGAATACGGATAATTATGAGGCCGGCGACTGTTTCGATTTGTTGAATGCCTGTTTTACTGCCGTTCAGCCATTGCACGGGATGTTTGTCCGTCCGCAGGAATCTGCCCATATTTGTCAGCTGATGCGTATGAATTATGAGACGATGCATCTTTTTGCGATGAACCGTATGGAGAGAAACCGTTGTCTGGATATTATTAATGAATATTATCGGTTGCATCTGCCTGACTTTCAGGATTTGAAATCACTCCCTGTCCTTCAGGAACTTTTCTGAGACAAGTATCCGTAAAAACGTCTTCGTATTTAAGACGGAACATGAGGACGTCTGAATGTAAATGAACGTTTGTCTGAATAGAAACGAACGTTCGTTTGGAGAACATAAAAAAAGCGGCATAAGATCCGTTGTAAATGATTCGGATCTTATGCCGCTGTGTGGTATGTATCAAATGAGTTGGATTATCCCAACAATTCTTTTACTTTGGCTGATATGGCACGTCCTTCTGCCAGTCCGGCCAGTTCTTTGCTGGCTACGCCCATTACTTTGCCCATATCTTTTCCGCTGGTAGCACCTACGCGGCTGATGATTTCCTTCAGCTTGGCTTCCAGTTCTTCGGCAGAAAGCTGTTTAGGCAGGTATGCTTCGATGATGCGTACCTGTGCCATTTCTTCTTCTGCCAGGTCGGCACGGCCTTGTCCTTCGTATACGGCTGCCGAATCTTTTCCTTGTTTTACCAGTTTTTGCATGATTTTCAAGGCAGCATCGTCAGTCAGTGTATCGTTGGCTCCCGGAGCTGTTTTGGCTTCCAGAAAAACTTTCTTGATGTTACGTAAGGTTTCCAGTCTCACCTTGTCTTTGGCTTTCATAGCCTCTTTAATATCATTGCTGATTTGCTCAAATAAATCCATAGTTGTTTTATTTTAGTTGTTAAATGTAATTGTCATTGAACCGGTATCGTTTCCGCTTGGTTTCTGAACAATCTTTTCTTCTGCGTTGGCTTTTGACTGGATGGCTTCCAGTTCGGCCTTGGTACGCTTGTAGGTAGGTGTTGTCTCTACCATGCTGATGATGTCATCGTTATCCAGATCTTCCTGAGTAAAGATATAGACATTGTGGCGACGTTTCCGGTTGCTGTTCTTAAGGATGTTCGGACCGTAGAAGTCACTTCGGCGTTCGTCCTTACGCTGTTCCTCTTCCTCCTGTTCTTCCAGTCGTTTTTGTTCTTCCAGGGTGCGTTTGTTCAATACGCTGTCCATGCCAGGTACGTCTTTTATACCGAATCCGGTTGCCAGGATGGTAAACTTCACTTTTGTCTCTAGTGACTCGTCGATGTAAAGACCCCATTTGGTTTCTACGTCCTTTCCGAATTTGCTCATGAATTCATGGATTTCATCCATTTCTCCCATCATCAGTTCGCTGTTCGGACTGTAAGTGATGACAAACAGGACTTTTTTCGAATTGAATATATCGTTGTTGTTCAGCAACGGTGAGTGCAGGGCATCGTTGATGGCCTGTGTCACACGTCCTTCTCCTTCTCCGTATCCTGTACTCATAATGGCTACACCTCCATCCTTGAGGACTGTTTTTACGTCGTTGAAGTCCAAGTTGATGGTACCACGCAGCGTAATGATTTCGGCAATACTCTTGGCGGCAGTAGAAAGCGTGTCATCTGCTTTTCCGAAAGCTTTCATCACGCTGAAGTCGGAATAGACATCGCGCAAGCGTTCGTTGTTGATGACCAGCAGGGCGTCTACGTGATTGCTCATTTCTTCCACGCCGTCCAGTGCCTGGTCTATCTTTTTGTTTCCTTCGAACAGGAACGGAATCGTGACGATACCGACGGTCAGGATACTCATTTCCTTGGCTGTCTTGGCTATGATCGGAGCGGCACCTGTACCGGTACCACCACCCATACCAGCTGTAATGAAGGCCATCTTGCAGCCGTCGTTCAGCATATTCTTGATGTCCTCCATGCTTTCTTCGGCAGCAGCCTTGGCTCGTTCCGGACGGTTTCCGGCTCCCAGCCCTTCACTACCCAGCTGGAGTTTAATAGGGACAGGCGATTCATCGAGCGCCTGATTATCTGTATTGCAGACCACGAATGTTACGTCGTGGATACCTTCTCTGTACATGTGGTTGACGGCATTGCCACCACCACCTCCTACACCGATCACTTTGATGATGTGGGGAGCGTCTTTCGGAAAATCGAAAGGCATTGTTGTTTCTTCAGACATAATTTTCTCGTATTATGTGGTGAATAATCATGTTTCCTTAGTTTTTAGGATCTTCAAACATATCTTCGGAGATCTGGCTGAATTTCTTTTTCCATTTGTTGAACCAGCTGCTTTCTCTTTTCTGTTTGTTGATCTCAACTTCCAGTTGGGCTATTTCTTCTTTCTTGGATTCGATGTTCAAGGCAGAAGCTTCTTCCAGGGTAGTAAGTGCTTCGTTGAACTTCTTTGCTTCGGCCTGCATTTTCGATTTGACGATCAGTTCGGTACACTTCTCTTCTTTTCTGCGTGCGGCTTCTTCGGCTTCTCGGCGTGCTGTTTCTTCTTTTTCACGTTTTTCCCGCTCCAGCCTTTCTTGTTCTTCTTTCCGTTTGCGCTCTTCTTCTTTCTGTCGGGCTTCTTGTTCTCTAGCCTGGATTTCATCGATGAAGTTGGTCTGATAGCCTCTCGGATCAATCTTGCAACAGTTTTCTTTGCCTGCGGCAAGTATACCGATCAGTGTATTTTGACTGCCATCTTTGGGAAGTTTGATGTCACCTACCAGACTGATGTCTCCAGCCTTGGCAATTCGTACTTTGTCTATTTTAGTGATGCGCGTGAAAGCCTGGTCAATGTTGCGCATATTGGAAGCGCCTCCTGTCAGGATGACTCCGGCCAGCAGCTTATCGCCGTATTGCGAGGTCATGATCTGATTCCATACATTGGTCAGGATTTCATTCATACGTGCTTCGACAATCTCTTCCAGTAAATGAACACGGATCGAACATTTGCCATCGAGGTTATATTCTTTGGGTATTTCTACTTCGTCTTCGGAAGGCTCCGTATAAGCGCTTGCAAAACGGATTTTCAGCTGTTCGGCGTCTTCTTCTTCAATTTGCTGGCTGGTAATGTCTTTGGTAATATTGCTTCCTCCCAGTGGAATAACTGCCAGATGGCGGAGGATATTGCTCTTGTATACCGCAACAGTTGTTGTATCTGCACCAAAGTCTACGAGCGCGCATCCTGACCGCTTTTCACTGTTGGTCAGTACGGCGTTGGCTGTCATCAACGGAGAAATGAAGTAATCGGCGATGTCATATCCCGCTTGCTTGAAGCATTGCTTGATGTTTCCTTTCAGCGAATGGCGTGCGATGATGTTCAGGAAGTGTCCCTCGATTCTGTCTGCCGGTATGCCTACCGGTTCGGTCAACAGATTATTCCCTACTTTGTATTCTTGCGGTTCAACCGCCAGGATTTCCTGGTCGATAAGGGGGAACTCGAGGTTGTCCTGCATGATAGAGTCAATCAGGGCTTGTGATATCTTGGTATCTTCTCCCAATTGTTTGGTCTCTGTATTGTACAGGCTTCTTACGGATTGTCCACCTATACCTACGTACACTTTTTTGATAGAAGCCTGCAGCTTTTCCTCTAACTGTTTAATGACAGAGGTAAGGCTTTGAGTCGTTTTATCCAGATTATAGATTGCTCCTTTCTTGATGCAATCTGACGAACGCTCGCTGGCATATGCGAGAATCTGGATGCTTCCGTCCGCATTCTTCTTTCCTGCAATGCCTGTTATCTCTGTAGATCCCAGTTCAATTGCTACGATAAAATCTGTTGCTGCCATATCTTACTTCTCTTTTTTGGTACAAATAATCTGGTTATTAAATTCTATACTGATTCGCTTGTACTTGTTCCATCCTACTCGGTTTAAAGCTTCGCTATAAAAAATTTTCAGGCGTCTGAACTTCTCCGGATAGTTTTCTGCTTTCCCTAGAAAGATAAGATGATCGCCTACCCGTGGAATGAGTTCCAGCTCTTGCTTGGAAGTTACATTAATCTGTTCGATTTGGGACTTCCAGAACGGGTCAGACTGCAGATACAAGGCTAATTCGTATAATTCATTTCTCGCGAATTTTCTGTCGATGAATCCGGTAGCTACAGCTACATGAACCGAAGTGTTTCGAACCGGCATGGTTTTTCCCTGGTTGTCGATGTAATAATCATCACCATTGCTACTCATTACCCGTAGCAAAGGAATTCGCTGGTATACTTCGATGTGGACTTTGTCGCTGGAAGTGAGATAACATTCGACCTCGGATATAAACGGGTGGTTCATAAGGGCCTTTTCCAGCGACCGGACATTGATGTCTCCGATACGTTTTCCTTCGGGATACAGTCCGTTTAGGTTCAAAATATTCTTGATACCTTTAGGGGTGATGTATCCGTAGTCTACACTGTCTTTCACAGTCAGTTCCACACCCTTGCAAACCTCGTTTGCAGGCTGGCGATTCATGGTGGTAATGGCTACAATGAGGTAACCGATTACCAATACAGACAGGCAGAGTATAAAAAAACGTTTTATCATCTATTCTTCAGTAATTCAGAAATTTGTGGTACATAGTTGTCAATGTCTCCGGCTCCTAGTGTAATTAGGACTTCCAGTGGCTTATCTTTCAATAAGTTGATCAGGTCTTCCTTTTTACACAGGCATTTTTCGATACCTGGACGGAGGTTATCATAAATTAACTGGCTTGTAACTCCTGGAATCGGCTGTTCGCGTGCCGGATAAATATCCAGCAGAATCACTTCGTCCAGTAATGACAGGCTGTCGGCAAAATCTTTATAAAAGTCACGTGTACGTGTATATAGATGAGGCTGGAATATTGCAGTTATTTTCTTGTTCGGATATAATGTCCGGATAGAAGTAATACTTTGCTTGATTTCAGCCGGATGATGGGCATAATCGCTCAGTAAAACGATGTGATCGTTCTTGATCTTGAAATCGAATCGGCGATCTACACCTTGGAATGTGGCCATAGCCATACGGATTTCTTCAGACGTGGCACCGCCTATTTGTGCAAGTGCCATGGCTGCAATCCCGTTTTCTATATTGACGTAGACAGGTACTCCCAAGCAAATATCGGAAATATTGCCCAATGGTGAAACGAAATCGAATTTAATTTCGCCATTAGATATTTGGATATTTTCTGCATGAAAGTCTCCTGCGTGGGTAGCATACGTATAAGTTGTTACACCGGGCTGTACATCTGGTTTCAGATCGATTCCCTGCTTGATTATCAGATACCCTCCCGGACGGATCAATGAGGTATATTTACGGAAGCTTTCTACGTAGGCTTCATGAGTTCCGTAAATATCCAGGTGGTCTGAATCTGTTGCCGTAATTACTGTGGCGTATGGAGTCAGCCAGTGGAAAGAGCGGTCGAATTCATCTGCTTCGATAACTACCAGGTCACTTTTGTCGGACAGTAACAGATTGGTCCCATAGTTTTTGGAGATACCTCCTAAAAAGGCGTTGCATTTTACGTGTGACTGATACAACAGGTGAGCAGCCATGGTAGAAGTTGTTGTCTTTCCATGAGTGCCTGCTACGCACATTCCTTTTTCCGTACGGGTCAGCATACCCAGAACCTGTGCCCGTTTCTGGATTTCGAAACCGTTTTCACGGAAATATGTAAGTTCTTTATGGTTGGAAGGAATAGCCGGGGTATAAACGATGAGCGTGGTTTCAGGATCCCTGAAATCATCAGGAATCAATGAAATATTTTCTTCGTAATGAATAGCTGCTCCTTCCTGGTTCAGTTTTTCTGTCAGTTCGCTGGGTGTACGGTCGTATCCTGCTACTTTCTTCCCTTTAGAAAGAAAATAGCGGACCAATGCGCTCATACCGATACCTCCGGCACCGATGAAATAGACAGCTTTCAGTGTATTAATGTTCATTTCTTTTTTGGTAATTTATGGCTAGCTTATAGACTTCGTTGGCTATTACGTTTGCCGAATCCTTGAAGGCTAGCTTTGCTATGTTTGTACTTAACTTGGTTAATGTATCCGGTTGCTGTACTGTCTGGATTGCTAAGTCGAGCAGTTTCTGTTCGGCTTCCATGTCTTTTACATAAAGAGCTGCATCCTTGTTGACCAGTGCCAGTGCATTTTTTGTCTGGTGATCTTCCGCTACATTGGGTGAAGGTACCAATATTACTGGTTTCTGCAACAGGCAGAACTCAGAAATGGAACCGGCACCTGCACGGCTGATGACCAAATCGGCAGCGCTATAGGCAGCAGCCATGTCAGATATGAAGTCTGTAGTGTGTAGCATTGGTAAGTTTCCGACCTTGGCTACTGTTGCTTTGGCTTCATCGATGTAGAACTTTCCCGTTTGCCAGATAAACTGTACACCTGAGTTCTTGATCTTTTCCAGTCCGTGCATTACGCAGTTGTTGATGGTTCGTGCGCCCAGACTTCCTCCCACAATGAGAATGGTTTTTTTCTGCGGGTCAAGGCCAAATTTTCTGATGGCTTCTTCCTTACTGATGGCTTGTGTCAGCAATCCCTGACGAACAGGATTTCCCGTCAGGATAATTTTTTCTTTATCGAAAAAGCGTTCCATGCCCTCGTAGGCTACACATATTTTGCATGCCTTTTTCGCTAACAGTTTATTGGTTACTCCTGCATACGAGTTCTGTTCCTGAATCAAGGTTGGGATTCCCATCATTCCTGCCACTTTCAGGGTGGGACCGCTTGCGTATCCGCCTACACCTACAGCGGCATGCGGCTTGAAGTCCTTGATTATTTGGCGTGCTTTTAGTTGGCTGCGTACCAGTTTGATTAGTACGCCGATGTTTTTCCATAAATGTTTACGATCGAATCCGGCTACAGGCAAACCTATTATTTTATAACCTGCGGCAGGAACACGTTGCATTTCCATTCGTCCTTCGGCACCTACAAACAATATTTCTATGTCCGGATGCTGTTCTTTAAGGGCGTTGGCAATGGAAACAGCCGGGAAAATATGTCCCCCTGTTCCACCTCCGCTGATGATTATACGTATATTGTCTTTCATAATTTCTTCATTTCTTTGCAAAGTTAGGAATAAACTCGTAAAATAGTTATTCTTAGCCTTTTTTAAACATCTTTTCTTGTCGTTTCTGGAATTGTTGATTCAGAATCCATTGTTCCGGGTGCTTGTTGTCCCAATTCTACAGCCTGTTGCAGTAGATTGACTGCAGCTGCATGAACTTCAGCTTGTTTTTCTTCCTCTTCTTTTCGTTTTTCTTCCTGGGTATCTACGTATCGGCTTACTGCCAGGATGAGGCCGATGTAGGCGCTATTTATCAATGTTGACGTTCCTCCTTTACTGATCATGGGTAACGGCTGTCCGGTGACGGGAATGATTCCTACGGCAACCAGCATATTGAACATGGCTTGCAGGACGATAAGAATTCCGAATCCGATAATCATCAGGCTGAAATAGGCATTGTCACACTTTCGAACGATTTTAGCAATACGGGTGAGCAGGAGAATATATAACAGTGCTACACAGGCTCCACCTACCAGTCCGAGTTCTTCGATGATAATGGCATATATAAAATCGGAGAATGCTTGTGACAGGAAATCCCGTTGTACACTATTACCAGGACCTTTCCCAAGAATATGACTGCTGGCGATCGCAATATTGGCATGTGCTATCTGAGCATCTTTGTCAATATCGAATTTCGCAGCCGGTATTTCTTCTTTATTGAAATAGTTGTCCAGTCGGGATTGCCAGGTCGTCATTCGGTGTAATCCGATGTCATCCCATGTTTGGGATGGCACTTTCTCGATGATGGTTACGCATAGCAGGAGGAAGCCGATTGCGACACCTACCAAGGCCCCTAATTGTTTAAAAGGTACGCGTCCGATAAACATCAGGAGCACTACGCTGCCTGCCAGCAATAGAGCTGTTGACAGGTTTTCTGTAAAAATCAGTGCGCAGGTAATACCCGTGATCCAGAGAATATACTTGAAAGCTCTTTTATTGGCTCCATCTTCTTCTTGCAGACGTGAAAGAATGTAAGCGGTAGTTATAATAGTAGCCATTTTGGCAACTTCTGACGGTTGAAACCTGAAAAAGCCTAAGTCAATCCATCGTTTGGCTCCGTTGGTTAGCGCACCGATGACGAATACGGCTATCAGCATGAGCCATGACAGCGGCAGCAATGCATTGAAGGCCTTGAACCAGCGTGTCGGAATGTTATGGGCAACAATAACCACTACTGTACCTGTCATGAGCAGGAGCATGTGTGTAGTGATAGGTCCCCAGTGATCACCGCTTTTGTAGGTTAATGTACTTGATGCACTGAATACCTCGATGATTGAAATGAGGCAAAGCAGCAGGTAGATAATCCATACTACTTTGTCGCCTTTGAACAGATTTTTCAGCAGATCCATCTTTGGGTATCTTCTTTTATAGTTTGTTTACACATTCTTTGAATTGGTCACCTCTGTCTTCGTAGCTTTTGAACAGGTCGAAGCTGGCACAGCACGGACTTAACAAAACAGTTTCACCTTTTTGTGCCATCTTATACGCTGCGTTTACGGCGTCCGGCATGCTTTGTACGTCCACAATCGGTAAGCCGAAGCTGTCAAAGAAAGCATGAAGCTTTTCATTGTGAAGGCCCAGAAAAATCAGACCTGAGCATTTCTCTTTTACCAGCTGGGCTATTTCATTATAGTCGTTTCCTTTGTCTTTTCCTCCTAAAATGAGTACAGTTTTGGTTTTCATGCTTTGTAAGGCATACCAGCAGGAATTTACATTGGTAGCCTTGGAATCGTTGATATATTCTACTCCCCGTACGCGGGCTACCTTTTCCAGACGGTGTTCTACTCCCTTGAAGTCGCTTAAAGCTTCACGAATACATTCCTTGCGAATACCTGCGATATTGGCAGAAATACCGGCTGCCATTGAGTTAAACAGGTTGTGTGTGCCGGTCAGTGCCAGTTCCTCTTGCTCCATGTTAAAGGCGATGGGACGGGTAAAGCATACCTTGTTCTCTTCTACGAAGGCTGCGGCTCCTTCCTCCTTTTTTTCTGCAAATGGATAGTATTGGCCGTGTATGCCATATTTATGCAGTTCACGTTGGATAACCGGATCATCGTTCCAGAAAATGAAGGCGTCTTCATTGGTCTGGTTTTGTATGATGCGGAATTTGGCATCTACATAGTTTTGCAGTTTGTAGTCGTAGCGGTCCAGGTGATCCGGTGTGATATTCATCAGCACTGCGATGTTTGCATGGAACTTATACATGTTGTCCAGCTGGAAGCTGCTCAGTTCAATGACGTAGTAGTCATAATTGCACTCGGCTACCTGATAAGCCAGGCTTTGGCCGATGTTGCCTGCCAGTCCTACATTCAGTCCGGCTTTCTTGAAAATATGATAGATCAAGGAAGTCGTAGTCGTTTTACCGTTACTACCTGTGATACAAATCATCTTGGCATGTGTATACCGTCCTGCAAATTCTATTTCAGAGATGATGGGTGTACCCTGTGCCTTCAGTTTGAGAATCATCGGGGCGTCATTGGGGATGCCCGGACTCTTGATTACCTCATCGGCATTCAGAATCAGTTCCTCGGTATGTTTTCCTTCTTCCCATTGAATGCCTTTTTCGTTTAGCATGTTTTTGTATTTGTCCTTTATCTGGGACATGTCTGAAACAAAGGTGTCAAACCCTTGTTTCTGTGCCAATACGGCAGCTCCCGTGCCGCTCTCACCGGCTCCTAAGATGACCATTCTTTTTGCCATGGCTTTTTATCTTATCTTTAATGTTATAATTGTTATTGCTGCTAGTACGATGGTTACAATCCAGAAACGGACGGTAATCTTCGATTCATGAAATACGCTGCTAGGGCGTGTGAACATATACGTACAGTTCGGATCAAGCTGAGCCATTGTAGTCCGGAAGTGATCGTGAATCGGTGCACGTTTAAATACGCGTCGTTTCAATCCTTTTTTCTTTCCAGACTGGAAATATTTTACCTGCAGGATTACCGACAGGTTTTCTACCAGGAAGACGCCGCATAAAATAGGTATCAACAGTTCTTTGTGGATGATGATGGCAAATACGGCGATGATTCCTCCAATGGTCAGACTTCCGGTATCTCCCATGAATACCTGAGCCGGAAAAGCATTGTACCATAGAAAACCTATCAGGGCACCAATGAATGCGCAGATGAAAATTACCAGTTCCTCGCTGCCTGGAATATACATGATATTCAGATATCCTGCATATTCAATGTGGCTCGATACGTATGCTAAAATTCCGAGCGTAACTCCGATAATGGCTGAGTTCCCTGCCGCCATACCGTCCATTCCGTCGTTTAGATTGGCTCCGTTTGATACGGCTGTTACCACAAAGATTGTAATAAGTACAAAAACAATCCATCCGGCTGTTTGGGCATGTTCTCCCATGAATCCCACAATGTCGGCGTAATCCAGGTTATTGTTCTTGAAGAACGGTATGGTAGTCTTGGTAGACTTCTCGTTGTCAGCTTTGTGTATAACGTTGACAATCTCTCCGTTTTTTTGTACTTCTACATTTTCGCGGATCACTACATCCGGGCTGAGATATAATGTCATACCTACAATGAAGCCCAGACCTACCTGGCCGATAATCTTGAATTTCCCATGCAGTCCTTCCTTGTCTTTTCTGAATACCTTTATGTAATCGTCCAGGAATCCGAGAGTACCTAGCCATACTGTAGTTATCAGCATCAGAAGCATGTATATATTATGCAGCTTTCCCAATAGCAGGCATGGTATCAGAATCGCTACAATAATGATAATGCCTCCCATGGTAGGTACACCTACTTTATTTACGTTAAAGGGGTCGATAGAAGCATCCCGTTGTGTCTCTGTTATTTGTTTCCTTTTCAGTAGTTTGATAAAGTATTCGCCGAAGATGGATGATATCAGCAGAGACAGAATGACGGCCATCAGCGATCGGAAGGATACGTAGCCGAACATTCGGGCTCCGGGGAAACCATATTGCTCTAAGTAACTAAATAAATAGTATAACATTGTCTTGCTTTTGTAGGATTAATGTTCTTTCTCAAATATATCTTTCAGGATTTCTTTATCATCAAAATGATGTTTTACCCCTTTGATGTCCTGATAATTTTCATGACCTTTTCCTGCTACCAGAATAACATCTCCCCGTTGTGCCATCATACATGCCGTGCGGATGGCTTCTTTGCGGTCTACTATTGAAATGACTTTCTGCATGTCAGTGTCAGTCAGTCCGGCCAGCATGTCGTTGATAATGTCCTGTGGTTCTTCAAAGCGGGGATTATCCGATGTGATAATAACCCTGTCGCTTTGTTTGACGGATTCCTGTGCCATCAGCGGGCGTTTGCCCTTGTCTCGGTTTCCACCGGCTCCTACCACAGTGATGACCTGTCCTCTTCCCCGCAGTACCTCGTGAATTGCTCCTAAGACATTGACCAGCGCGTCGGGAGTATGAGCGTAATCGACGATGGCTGTATAGCCTTTGGGCGAACGAACGGCGTCAAAGCGGCCTGATACCGGGCGGAGAGCGCTTAGAATCAGCAGAATCTCTTCCGGCTGTTTACCCAGCAGACAGGCGGCACCGTACACGGCCAGCAGATTGGAGGCGTTGAAACGTCCGATAAACTGTACGTTTACTTCCCGGTTATTGATGTCGAGCAGCATTCCTTCGAAACCGTCTTCCAGCACTTTCCCTTTAAAGTCGGCCAGTGTGCGCAGTGAATAAGTAGCTACTTTCGCCTTTGTGTTTTGTACCATGACCAGTCCGTTTTTGTCATCGGCATTGGTCAGGGCAAAAGCCGTCTTGGGCAGTCCGTCGAAGAAAGCTTTTTTGGCTTTCAGGTAGTTTTCGAATGTCTTGTGATAATCCAGGTGATCACGAGTGATGTTGGTAAAGATACCTCCTGCGAATTTCAGCCCTCCGATGCGTCTTTGTGCGATGGCGTGCGAACTTACTTCCATAAAGGCGTATTTACATCCTTCGTCAGCCATTCTGCCCAGCAGCTGGTTTAAGGTGATGGGATCGGGAGTCGTGTGTTCGGTCGGAATCGCTTCTCCATCGATGTAATTGCATACGGTAGAAATCAGTCCCACCTTATAGCCGAACTTGCGGAACATATTATATAATAAGGTGGCGATGGTTGTTTTTCCGTTGGTTCCTGTAACTCCTACCAGATCCAGTTTGGAAGTAGGATCTCCATAGAAATTGGTCGCCAGCTGGCCGACAACTCCTTCCGAATCGGTTACCTGTATATATGTCACTTCTGGGTTCAGTGTGTCAGGCAGTGTCTCACAAACAACGGCTGAAGCGCCTTTCTCGATGGCTTTTCCGATATAGGTATGTCCGTCTGTCTGCGTTCCTTTTACCGCGATGAAAAGGTGTCCCTTGTCGATGAGGCGTGAATCGATGTTGATACCGGTAATATCCAGTTCCAGGTTACCCGTTACTGAACAGGTCTTGATGTTGCTGAGAATATCTTCTAGTTTCATATTTTTCAGTGGTTAAGTGTCAATGTTATGGTTTGTCCTTTTTTAAGTACAGTACCCGGAGTCAGGTTCTGAGCCGTAACCTTTCCTACACCGATGAGGTGAACTTTCAGGCCTTGGCTTTCCAGCAGATATACGGCATCCTTGGCTCCCATGCCTTTTACGTTAGGTACCAGTCCTTTATTCTTTTTTATTTTTTCAAACTTTGCATAGCTGGCGGAAGTTTCTGCTTTTCCCCAGATGGGACCTTCTCCCTTGAGGGAGTTTCCGTTGTTGCTTACATTCAGGGCTTGCAGTATGTATGCAGCTTCCTTGATGTCTCCCTTCTTAATGTCGGGGACCAGTATGGCCGTAGAGTCCTTGGCATGTGCCAGGTCGCGATACAGATGCTTGGCATACACTCTTTCCGCGATGCGGCTGAACACGCTACCTGCCTGCAAGCCTCCGGAGGCCGGTCCGTGAGGGATCTGAATCTGCACCAGGCAGCTGTATTTCGGAGCTTCCGACGGGAAATATCCGCAGAAGCTGACCATGTAGCTTACTCCTCCGGCCTTATATCCTGCCTTTCCTTGAGAGATCTGGGCCGTTCCGGTTTTTCCGGAAACATTGAACTGTTTGCTGCCTGCAGGTTTGGCCAGTCCTTCGGATACCACTTTACGCAGGATAGTTCTGATTTGCGAAAGAGTCTTGTCCGAACAGATTTTCGGATTGACGACCTCGGTCGGGAATTCTTCTATGGTTTCTCCGTCCTTGGCGATTGCCTTTACGAATTTAGGTTTCACCATCACTCCGTTGTTGGCTATCGCATTGTAGAAGTTCAGGATATAAATCGGTGGAATCTGCGTTTCGTATCCGATACTCATCCACGGAAGGGTTGTCTTGGCGAAATAGCGTTCTTTCGGTCCCAGAATACGTGGACTGGCTTCTCCGGCGAATCCCAGGTTCAAAGGCGTGTCGATGCTCATCCGCCGTAATCCGTCGATAAATTTCTGCGGATTGTTGCGATAGAATTTATCGATGATGCTGGATACACCCACGTTCGACGATACTTCCAGAATCCGTGTCACGTCTATTTGTCCGTATCCTCCTTTGTACCAGTTCCAGTCTTTCATCCAGCTTCCATGCATGTTTACGATACCGTTCTGGGTATCTACAACGTAATCGGGAGTGATATAGTTGTCTTCCAGTGCTACCATGATGGAGGCCGTCTTAAACGTAGATCCCGGTTCCATCAGGTTACTTACAGCCAGATTCTTCATTTCGTAGAAATTGCCGTCGGCAGCCTGCGTCATGTTGACATTGGCTTTTACCTCGCCCGTTGCCACATCCATAACGATGGCTACCCCCCAGACGGCGTCGAGTGTTTTCAGTTGGTCCACCAGTGCCTTTTCGGCTATATCCTGAATGCCTACATCGATGGTCGTAATGATGTCGCAGCCGTCTACAGCCGGTTTGTCCACGATGTTCAGGTATTTGTTCATGACTTTTTGCCGGTGGGTGATACCGTCTGTTCCTCGCAGGATGGAATCGTAAGTCAGTTCCAGTCCGTTCTTTGCTCCCTGTGCCATATCTGGATACATATCTCCCAGTGTACGCATGGCCAGCGAACCGAAGGGTTTCTTTCGCTGGTTGAAAGCCAGCTCATGAAATCCCCCTTTGTACTTGCTCAGGCAGAACACAGGAAGTTCCTTCACCTGTTTGTACTGGATGTAGGAGATTCGTTTGGGGTATAACAGGTAGTTACGACTTTTCTTACGGCGTCCTTTCAGGATATGTTTTCGGAATGCCTGGGCACTCTTGTCAGGGAAAATCTGATGCAACCCTTCACTGATTTCCTGTAGATGGCTCATCAGCAGGCTGTCTTTTTCTTTGCCTCCAGCCACGAAATCCATGTATATCTTGTATTCCGGCAAGCTGCTGGCCATTAATTTCCCGTCGGAGGAGATGATGTTTCCCCGGTTCGGATGAACCACCACGTTTTCTTTGACGAAGCGGTCGGCCACTTCTTCCCAGTATCCCCGTTCGGCAAACATGATGAAGGCCGCTTTTACTATTACGGCGACAGCCATCAGTGCCATCAGAAACAAGATGATGGTAAAGCGTGGTAATATGTCTTTTTGTCCCGGTGTCATAGTTGTTTTGTACTTTCTTTAGTTCTTTTCTTTGATCAGGTAGGGAGGGGTAGATGCTGTTTGCAGCGGAGTTCCCTCAGCCGAGATGTATTCTTCAATGCGTGACTGGCGGCTTTTCTCCGTCAGTTCGGAAGAAATGGTCAGGGCGTCATACTTAATGTCTGTCAATTCTTTTTTCAGCCGGTCTATTTCAATCAGTTCCTGCTGGCTGGAATACCGGTTGTCGATATACAGAATAGTCAGTATTACAATCAGCATGAGCAGGTAAACCTGTCGGCGTAGAAAACTGTGCACAAGAATCTCACCTCCGAAAATGCTCCGGAGGGTGATATGCTGATTTTCTTTCTGTTTGTTGTTTTGTTGTTCCATTGTCTTTTTAGATGCACTATTTTTTTTCTGCAATGCGAAGTTTGGCGCTTCTCGAACGTGGATTTCGTGCGATTTCTTCTTCGGAAGGTACGATAACCTTGTTGTTGATGGGTTTAAACGGTGATTGTACATTCCCGAAAAAATCCTTCTCGGCTTTGCCTTCTACATTGCCTGTTTTCATGATGTTCTTTACCATGCGGTCTTCCAGTGAGTGGTAGGTGATAATGACCAGTCTGCCTCCCGGTTTAAGCGCCTTTTCGGCGGCATACAGCATTTCTTTCAGGGCCTCCATTTCCTGGTTGACTTCAATGCGAAGAGCCTGGAAAACTTTAGCCAGTTCCTTTTTCTCCCGTTCTTTTCCGAACAGTGGCTTGATGACTTCCAGAAAGTCGCCGATGGTGGTTATTTTCCTCTGTGAGCGGGCTTTTGCGAGTGCGGCTGCCAGTTTACGGCTGTTTTTCAGTTCTCCATACAGGTAGAATACGTTTGCCAACCGTTCTTCGTCGTAAGTATTTACGATGTCGGCTGCTGTCATGCCGGCCCGTTTGTTCATACGCATATCCAGCCGACCGTCGAAGCGGAAGGAAAAGCCTCGCTCTGAATCGTCAAAATGGTGGGAAGAAACGCCCAGGTCGGCTAAGATGGCATCTACTTGTTCCACGTCATAATATCGGAGAAAATTATGAAGATAGCGGAAGTTGCTCCGTACGAATGTGAACCGTTTATCGTTTACGATATTACGTTCGGCATCTTCATCCTGGTCGAAACTGAACAGTCTGCCTGTCGCATCCATGGCGCTCAAAATGCCTTTTGAGTGTCCCCCTCCTCCAAATGTGACGTCTACATAGATTCCTCCCGGCTGTATGTGCATTCCTTCGATGCTTTCATGCAGGAGGACAGGAATGTGGTATGTCTGTTCTGGTTCGTTCATTTTTTCTTTACAGTTTTTGTGGTTGTTTATATTATATAATATATCAAGGTGTAAAATTAGATAATTCCGTAAAAACAGTCACTATGTTCCGCCAAATATTTTCCGAGAAGTTATCAACAGGTTGTTGATTGGTGGACCAATGTTCGGACGGCTGTTGCTGGTGTGACTTCTGTTTTTCTGAAAGAATACACAAAAGTATACCGACTTGTGCAAGAAATGCCTGTATTTGTCATCGTCTATCAGTTTTTTATCTTCAAATGATGCATTTTTTTGCCCCAAGTGAGTTATTTTTCAAAAGATAAGTTACTTTTGCAAAGAAAACCTAATATGAAGTGATGGCAGACAATTCGATTTTTTTAATAGACATAGACAAGGTCCTGAGAGACAAGGCGGGAAAGAAGGCCAGGCGCATTCCCCGGTTTGTCGTGTCATATTTGAAACGTATTGTGCATCAGGAAGAAATCAACAGTTTTCTGAAAAGTGTGTCTGACAAGACCGGAGTTGATTTTCTGAAAGCATGTATGGAATATCTTGACGTGAGACTGGAGGTGAGCGGGCTTGAGAATCTGCCTAAGGAAGGCCTGTGTACCTTCGTTTCCAATCACCCGTTGGGCGGGCAGGATGGCATTGCTTTGGGATATGTGCTTGGCACTCATTACAACGGTCGCATTAAGTATCTGGTAAATGATTTACTGATGAATCTGCACGGGCTTGCTCCTTTGTGCATTCCTATTAATAAGACAGGGGCCCAGTCACGTGATTTTCCCCGTATGGTAGAAGCCGGATTTCAGTCGGATGATCACATCATCATGTTTCCGGCAGGGCTTTGTTCCCGTCGGCAACAGGGAGTCATTAAAGATCTGCCTTGGAAAAAAACCTTTATTACCAAGAGTGTGGAAACGCACCGGATGGTGGTTCCCATTCATTTTGAGGGGAGAAATTCGGATTTTTTTTATAATCTGGCGAACTTATGCAAGTTCTTGGGGATTAAGTTCAACATTGCGATGCTTTACTTGGCCGATGAGATGTATAAAAACCGTCATAAGACTTTCAAGGTAACCATCGGAAAACCGATATCCTGGCAGGTGTTCGATAAATCCAAGTCACCGGCCGAGTGGGCGGAATACGTGCGTGAACTGGTATATAAAATTTAAGTTTGAGGATTTAATAGATAAGTATGGAAGATATAATTGCTCCGATTGACAGACAGTTGTTGAAATCGGAATTGACTGCGGATAAGCGTCTGAGGTCTACAAATAAAAGTAATAATGAAATTTATATCGTTACCTGGCAGGACTCTCCGAATGTATTGAAGGAGATCGGGCGTTTGCGTGAAATCGCGTTCCGTGCGGCCGGAGGCGGTACGGGAAAATCGATGGACCTTGATGAGTTCGATGTGATGGAACATCCATACAAACAGTTGGTGGTATGGAATCCGGATGCGGAGGAAATTCTGGGAGGGTATCGCTATCTGTTAGGAGATGAAGTACAGTTTGACGCCGACGGAAAACCCTTGCTGGCTACTGCCCACATGTTTAATTTCTCCGAAAAGTTCCTGAAAGAATATCTTCCGACTACGATCGAACTGGGACGTTCGTTCGTTACCCTGGAATATCAGTCTACCCGTGCGGGTTCGAAGGGCTTGTTTGCTTTGGATAATCTGTGGGACGGACTGGGTGCTTTGACAGTGGTAAAGCCGAATGTCAGGTATTTCTTTGGAAAGATGACCATGTATCCCAGCTACAACCGTTTCGGCCGTGATATGATTCTGTATTTCCTGAAGAAACATTTTTCCGACAAGGATAATCTGATTACTCCTATGTGTCCGATTCTGATCGAGACGGATCCGGCTGTTCTGGAGAAGCTTTTCTGTTACGATACTTTCAAGGAAGACTATAAGGTACTGAATACGGAAGTCCGTAAACTGGGGTACAACATTCCTCCGCTGGTAAACGCTTACATGAGTCTGTCACCTACGATGCGTATGTTCGGTACAGCCATCAACGACGGATTCGGTGACGTAGAAGAAACCGGTATCCTGATTGCGGTAGATGAGATTCTGGAGGAAAAGCGTATCCGTCACATTGAATCTTTTATCAAGGAACATCCGGAGGCCTTGAAGCTTACTTCGGGAGCCAATCCGATTCTTTCACGCGTATAATTTATGTATCTTACCATAATATGGCAGCCTGTCTGTAGTCATTGCACTGTAGGCAGGCTGTTTCTTGTTGAATGCGAATACTTGTTTCAGATAGTTTTTCGTTTTCACTGGTGCAGGTACTTTGGGTTGTGTTGGATTTGTATCAAAGCGATTAGGGGAGAGTCAAACTTGAAAAAACAGTTTTTTCAAGTTTGACTCTCCCCGACTTTTTTGTATCTTTGGACTTCAAACGTTTTTCCGTTATCCATTAAATATTCATAGTTACATGAAATATCCCATTGGAATACAGAGTTTCGAACAGATTATTGAAGACGGTTATGTATACGTCGACAAGACTGAGCTGATATACCATCTCACGCACGAAGGTAAGATTTATTTCCTGAGCCGCCCCCGACGTTTCGGGAAGAGTCTGCTCGTTTCTACGCTGGAAAACTATTACCGGGGACGTAAGGAGCTGTTCCGCGGTCTGGTCATGGAGCGTCTGGAGAAGGAATGGCATACCTATCCGGTTTTTCATGTGGATTTCAACGGGTCTGATTTTACACGTGAAGGGATATTGGAGGAGCGCCTGGCCGATTATATCTCTGGATGGGAATCGGGCTATGGCCTTTCTTCCGGAGATGATAAGCATGATTTGGGTGGACGTTTCCTGAAGGTGCTCCGTAGCGCCCACGAACAGACGGGGCGCCGTGCCGTAGTGCTGATTGATGAGTACGACAAGCCGATACTGGATGTGCTCGATGTGGACACAGCCCTGGAAAACCGTCACCGGAACGTACTGAAGGGCTTCTATTCGGTATTCAAGGCTGCCGACCGTCACCTTCAGTTCGTGCTTCTGACGGGTGTGACCAAGTTCTCTCAGGTGAGTGTTTTCAGCGGTTTCAACCAGCCCGATGACATCAGCATGAGCATGGACTACGAGTCTCTTTGCGGCATAACCCAGGATGAGTTGGACTGTTATTTTGCGGAGCCTGTAGCACGCATGGCTACGGATTACCGTTGTACGGCAGAGGAGATGCGTCAGCGCTTGAAACTGCAGTATGACGGGTATCATTTCAGCGACCGGCTGACGGATATATACAATCCGTTCAGTCTGCTCAATGCTTTCAGCAAACGCCGCATCTACGATTACTGGTTCAGTTCGGGCACACCGACCTATCTGGTACGGCTGCTTACCCATTTCAGTGAGAACATGAACGAACTGACTGGCAAATATTACCGCCCCGAAGAGTTTATCGACTACAAGGCCGATGTGGAACAGCCCCTGCCGATGATTTATCAGAGCGGTTA
>USCT01000006.1 GCA_900553185.1 uncultured Bacteroides sp. | reverse complement strand
GTCGTGAGACAGTTCGGTCTCTATCTATCGTGGGCGTATGAAATTTGCGTGGCTCCGACACTAGTACGAGAGGACCGTGTTGGACAGACCTCTGGTCTACCGGTTGTGCCGCCAGGTGCATCGCCGGGTATCCAAGTCTGGATCGGATAAGTGCTGAAAGCATCTAAGTACGAAGCCGGCCACAAGATTAGATTTCTTCAGGGTCGTCACAGACGATGACGTTGATAGGATGCAGGTGTAAAGGTGGAGACACCAAAGCCGAGCATTACTAATTGCCCGTTCACTTTCACTGTCAGTTTGGCTGGCATATACGTTCGGTGCATCGTGAATCTGTTCCGGTGCTGTTGTCTGTTCATGTTGTAGAGAAATAAAGAAATTCAGGTGACTATGGCACGAAGGTTCCACCTCTTCCCATTCCGAACAGAGAAGTTAAGCTTCGTCACGCCGATGGTACTGCGCAAGTGGGAGAGTAGGTAGTCGCCGTCTTGCATCCCCGGTTCCTTTCCTGGTGCCGGGGATTTTTTTGTTTTCTCCCTGCCGGACCCTGCTGGGGCGGTATATGTCCCCTCCTTTTTTTGTCTCCTCCGGCCGCGGCCTCTTACTCCCTTTCTTAAGGCCTTTCCGCGGATGATTTTTTGGGGAAAGTTGATGTCAATGAAATTTCTGGTTATGGTATAAAAAAAGCCCCTAAGACTGTTTTAATCTTAGGGACCTTTAATTTCTGTTGGACTACCAGGATTCGAACCTGGACAAACAGAACCAAAACCTGTTGTGCTGCCATTACACCATAGTCCAAACTTTGGTGCTTTCCTCAGAAAGCGTTGCAAAGATACGAGTTTTGAATGATATTATCCAAATTATTTTCAACTTTTTTTAGTGTTCCCTTTTTTCATTGTACCTTTGTCCGGAATCGTAATGATAGGATTTAATAAGATATATGATGAAAAAGTTATTACTTTCTTTGATATTGAGCGCAGGGGCTGCCGGTGCGATGGCTGATACCCCTTTGTGGATGCGTGACGTACGTATTTCGCCCGATGGAAAGCACATTCTTTTCTGTTACAAGGGAGATATTTACAAAGTAGCCTCCGGAGGGGGTGAAGCGGTACAATTGACTACGCAGGATTCATACGAATCAGTTCCAGTATGGTCGCCGGATGGACGGCAGATTGCGTTTGCCAGCGATCGTTTCGGTAGTCAGGATATTTTTGTCATGTCGGCTGACGGAGGTCCTGCCAGACGTCTGACTACAAATTCTGCGGCAGAAATTCCGCAGTCTTTTTCTCCGGATGGTAAGTCTGTTTTATTTTCTGCCAGTATTCAGGATCCTGCTGCCAGTGCTTTGTTTCCAACTTCGGCCATGACCGAACTTTATCAGGTTTCTGTGGAAGGCGGAAAAGTCTGTCAGGTATTGGGAACGCCGGCCGAGATGATCAGTTATAGTCCTGCGGGAGATATTTTCCTGTATCAGGATAAAAAAGGATTTGAAGACGAATGGCGTAAGCATCATACTTCTTCCATTACGCGGGATGTCTGGATGTACGATACCCGTACAGGAAAACATACAAATCTGACTCACCGTCCCGGTGAAGACCGGAATCCTGTATTTTCTCCCGATGGCAAGCAAGTATATTTCTTGAGCGAACGTGAGAAGGGGTCGTTCAATGTTTATCAGTTTCCGCTGGATAATCCGCAGCAGGTACAGGAGCTGACATCGTTTGACACTCATCCGGTACGTTTCCTTTCTGTAGCCGGAAACGGTACGTTATGTTATACATACGACGGAGAAATCTATACTCAGCTTCCTCAGGAAGAACCGCAGAAAGTGGCGGTCTCACTGGTTAACGATGCCGCTGAGATGCCGGAAACCCTGACTTTTACGAAAGGTGCCAGTGAAGCGGTTGTTTCTCCTGACGGCAAGCAGGTAGCATTTATTGTCCGTGGAGAGGTTTTTGTTACTTCGGTGGAATATGGTACTACGAAACAGATTACTCATACTCCTGCTACAGAAAAAGGGCTCTCATTCGCTCCTGATAACCGTACTTTGGTATATGCCAGCGAGCGGTCCGGTAACTGGCAGCTTTATACAGCCCGGATAGCACGTGAGGAAGACCCGAATTTTCCGAATGCTACACTGATTGACGAAGAAGTATTGCTACCTTCAGAAACAGTAGAGCGTATGTATCCTCAGTTCTCTCCCGATGGTAAGGAAGTGGCTTTTATCGAAGACCGCAGCCGTTTGATGGTAGTGAACCTGAATACAAAGAAAGTCCGTCAGATTACCGATGGATCCATGTGGTACAGTACTGACGGTAATTTCTCGTATAGTTGGTCGCCCGATGGAAAATGGTTTACTCTGGAATGTATCGGCAACCGTCATGACCCGTATTCCGATATTGGTCTGGTACGTGCCGACGGAACAGGCGTGGTGGTCAATCTGACCGGAAGCGGTTATACCAGCAGTTCTCCACGCTGGGTGATGGACGGGAATGCCATACTCTTTACCACCGAACGTTATGGCATGCGTAACCATGCTTCGTGGGGTTCGCTGGACGATGTGATGCTGGTTTTTGTCAATCAGGATGCGTATGACAAGTTCCGTTTGAGTAAAGAAGATTATGAGATTCAGAAAGAACTGGAAAAAGAACAGGAAAAATCCTCGGATACGAAAACTGATAAAAAGAAAAAGGATGATAAGAAAGCCGATAAAGAAACGAAGGAACCTGTTAAGGACATTGTCGTAGAACTGGACGGTATTCAGGACCGTATTGTACGTCTGACTCCGAATTCGTCGAATCTGGCTTCGGCTATTCTTTCAAAAGATGGTGAGTCGTTGTATTATCTGTCTTCGTTCGAAGGAGGATTCGATATGTGGAAGATGGATTTGCGCAAGCACGAAACGAAACTGCTGCATAAGATGGATGCAGGCTGGGGAAACATGGAACTCGACAAGGAAGGGAAAAACCTGTTTGTACTGGGAGCCGGAACTTTGCAGAAGATGGATACCGGTTCGGATGCATTAAAGCCTGTTTCGTATAAGGCTGTCATGAAGATGGATCGGGCTACCGAGCGCGCTTACATGTTCGATCATGTATGTAAGCAGGAAAAAAAGCGTTTCTATGAAGTGAACATGCACGGCGTAGACTGGGAGATGATGTCTGCCAGCTATCGGAAGTTCCTGCCTCATATCAACAATAATTATGATTTTGCCGAGCTTTTGAGCGAACTGCTGGGTGAGCTGAATGTATCGCATACCGGAGGCCGTTTCTATCCGGCTTCGAAAGGAGATGCAACCGGCAATCTGGGTGTGTTGTACGATTGGGATTATGCAGGAACCGGAATGCGTGTAGCCGAAGTCGTGGAAAAAGGTCCTTTCGACCGGAAGAACAGCCGGATGAAGGCTGGTACAATCATTGAAAAGATTGATGGGGAAACGATTGCCCGTGATACCGATTATGCTACCTTATTAAATGGTAAAACTGGAAAGAAGGTATTGGTTTCTCTATATGATCCGCAAAGTGGTTCCCGTTGGGATGAAGTAGTGAAGCCTATCAGTAACGGCAGTTTCCAGGACTTGCTTTATAAGCGATGGGTGAAACAGCGGGCAGCCGATGTAGAAAAATGGTCGAACGGCCGGCTGGGTTATGTTCATATTGAGTCGATGGATGATGGTAGTTTCCGTACGGTCTATTCCGATATCTTGGGTAAATACAATAATTGTGAAGGTATTGTCATCGATACTCGTTTCAACGGTGGTGGCCGTCTGCATGAAGACATTGAAGTGCTGTTTTCAGGTAAGAAGTACCTGACTCAGGTAGTCCGCGGCCGTGAAGCCTGCGATATGCCAAGCCGCCGCTGGAACAAGCCTTCCATCATGTTGCAGTGTGAAGCCAATTATTCGAATGCGCATGGTACTCCGTGGGTTTATCGTTATAAGCAGATGGGTAAGCTGGTCGGCGCTCCGGTACCCGGTACGATGACCACGGTCAGCTGGGAACGTCTGCAGGACCCGTCTCTGGTATTTGGTATACCGGTAGTAGGATATCGCACCGAGGATGGTTCTTATTTGGAAAACAAGCAACTGGAACCGGATGTATATGTACTCAATGCTCCTGAAACCATCGTGAAGGGAGAAGATACCCAATTGAAGGCAGCAGTTGATGAATTGTTGAAAGAATTGAAATAATTTATCGTATCTTTTGAAGCCGTTTTAGCGAAAGAAAAGCTGAAACGGCTTTTTTAGTTTAAAGAAGTCTGTCTTTGTTGCGTAAATCTCTTTTTTATTCAATGTCGGTCATAACAGATCCGGGAAAGGCTGGAAGCTGTCTGCCTGAATGTTTTTTACACGCAGACGTTTCAGATAAAAAAGTAGACTTGTTAGGTAGAAAAGATGTTTTTGAATGTTTTTCAAGAAAAAAGCCAACAGTCATTATTAGGGGAAATTTTCTGTCATTTTTTAGCTTTATAGACAAAAAAACTTTTTAGGGGTTATTTCTCTTATAAAGAGAAATTTTGAATTGAGAATCAGCTTTTTATTTCATTAAGGTGGTAATTTTGTATAACAATAAAAAAATAAAATATTTTTTGGTGGAGCATTTTCTTGTTTTTTTATTATAACATGTTGATTTATTTTATACATTTGCATGATACTATTTCTCTTTATAAGAAATGGTTGTAATAGTTGAACTTTAATCTAATTTATTATGCAAAAACAAGTTAGACTTGTCAGTATGCTCTTGTGCCTTGGCATGGGAGTTGCAGGAGGCCTTCCTGCATATGCAGCCAGTGATGAAGTTGCTACCGTACAGCAGAACGGAGACTGTAAAGGTGTTGTAAAAGATGCCATGGGAGAACCTGTCATTGGTGCTTCTGTATTAGTAAAAGGAACTACTAACGGTACGATTACGGATATTGATGGTAATTTTACTATCAGTGGAGTCAAGAAAGGCGCTACCATTGAAGTTTCTTTCGTAGGATATGTTACCCAGAACGTTGTTTGGAACGGTTCGGCTTTGAGTGTAACCTTGAAGGATGACACTCAGGCATTGGAAGAAGTGGTTGTAGTAGGTTATGGTACGCAGAAGAAAGCCAACCTGTCTGGTTCTGTTGCTTCTGTAGACAGCAAGCAGTTGCAGAACCGACCGATTCAGAACATCAGCAGCGGTTTGCAAGGTTTGATGCCGGGTGTAACCATTACCGGAACCAACGGTGCTCCGGGTATGGATAGTGGTAATATTCGCGTGCGTGGTACAGGTACCTTGAATACGGCTTCTCCTTATATCTTGATTGATGGAGTTGAATCTGAAACCATGAGTGCCATCGACCCGAACGATATTGCCAGCATTTCAGTATTGAAGGATGCGGCTTCGGCTGCCATCTACGGTTCTAAGGCTGCCAACGGCGTTATCTTGATTACTACCAAGCGTGGTTCTTCCGGAAAACCGAAAATCTCTTATAGCGGTTATGTCAGTTTCCAGAATGCGACAGAAATGATTGATCGTCTGGATTCTTACGATTATGCCAGCATGTATAACGAAGCGTTGAAGTCTGAAGGAAAGGCCGCCCGTTTTACGGATGAGGAATTACAGAAATTCAAGGATGGCACAGACCCGAACTATCCGAATACAGACTGGTACGGATTGGCCTATAAGACCGGTGTACAGCACCGCCATAACCTGAACATCAACGGCGGTAACGAAAATGTCCGTTACATGGGTTCATTGGGTTACCTGAATCAGACCGGTGTGTTGCCGAATGCAGACCGTGAGCAGTTCAATGCACGTACCAACTTGGATATGAAGATAAACAGCCGTTTGAGCGCCAAGATGAGTCTGGCTTTCATCAAGAATAAATACAATGATCCGAGTTCTGCCTACTATGGTGGTAGTTCTGACCAGATTATCCGTCAGTTGAACCTGATTGCTCCTTGGATCGTGGCCCGTTATCCAGACGGAACCTGGGGAACTATTTCAGACGGTAGCCCGATTGCGTGGTTGGATTCCGGTATGAAAGTTACACGTGATAACTACAACTTTACAGGAACAGCTTCGTTGGATTACAAGATTATGGACGGACTTGTATTTACAGCTAGCGGTGCGTATGTAAATAATTTCCAGAACTACAGTTATTTCCAGAAATTTATCCAGTACAATGCCAACAAAGCTTCTGACCCGAATTCATTGGATGAGCGTGATTATCGTTGGGATCGTACGAATTACGATTTGTTGTTGAATTATGACAAGACATTCGGTAAGCATAACATCAAAGGATTGTTGGGTTGGCATACGGAAAAGTATAACTATAAATACACTAAAGCATACCGTCAGAATTTCCCAAACAACGAACTGACCGATATTAATGCCGGTGATGCTTCTACACAAACCAACGAAGGTTATACCCGTGAACTGGCCATGCTTTCATGGTTTGCACGTGTCAACTATGATTTCGCCGGCAAGTACTTGCTGGAAGCCAATATCCGTGCCGATGCTTCTTCCCGTTTTGCTGAAGGTAACCGTTGGGGATATTTCCCGTCATTCTCCGGTGCATGGCGTATCAGTGAAGAATCTTTCATGGAAAATACCAGAAGCTGGTTGAGTACGTTGAAAATTCGTGCTTCTTGGGGTATGCTTGGTAACCAGGATGCGTTGAGTGATTATTATCCGGCTTTGAGTACCTACAACGTAGGAGCTACTTATCCGTTCGGCGGAGCGTTGAATTCCGGTTATTACCAGAGTGACTATCGTTTGAGTACTATTTCCTGGGAAAAGGCGACTACCTGGGGTATCGGTGTAGACTTTGCATTCCTGAATAACAAGATCAACGGTTCTATCGATTATTACAACCGTAAGACTACCGACATCTTGATGGATGTATCTGTTCCGAATGAATTCGCTTTGGGAGCATATAAAGACAATGTGGGTTCAGTTCGTAACAACGGTGTGGAACTGAACATCAGTTATAACGATAAATGGGGTGACTGGTCATTTGGTGTAGCTGCCAACTTTGCCTATAACAAGAATGAAGTTATGGACTTGGGTGGAGTCGAATATTTGGATGTATCGGGTGGATACAATCAACGTAATACAGTAGGGCATGCCATGAATACTTATTATATCTACAAGACTGATGGTTTCTTCAATTCTCAGAAAGAAGCTGATGCGTTCCAGGAGAAATATGGAAATCCGTTCGGTGGCGGTAATTTCAAGGCGGGTGACCTGCGTTATGTAGATACCAACGGTGATGGTAAATTGAATGGAGACGACCGTGTATTGTATGGTTCTACCGATCCGGTTTATACATTTGGCTTGAACCTGAATGCCGGCTGGAAAGGCTTTGACCTGTCTTTGATGTTCAACGGTGCTGCCAAGGTATACCGTCTGTTCGATTCACACGAAGTATACGGTGCTTTCTCCGGTGATGCCGGACATCCTGCTTCTATCTGGAAAGATGCCTGGACAGAGACCAATAAAGATGCTTCCATGCCGCGTATCTTTACTGATACCAACTCTCCAAGTAGTTCACGTAGTGCCCAGTCTACTTTCTGGTTGCAGAATACCAGCTACGTGCGTCTGAAAAACCTGCAGTTCGGTTATACTTTACCGAAGAGTCTGTTGAGTAATGTCGGTATTGAAAATGTCCGTTTCTACTATTCTGTAGAAAATCTGTTTACTTTGGACGGCATGAAGATCAACATCGACCCGGAAGCTACCAGCCAGCGTCTGTCTTCATACCCGTTGCTGCGTACGCATGCGTTCGGTGTTAATGTAACATTCTAAATTCAAACCTTAAAATAGATGAAAACTATGATACGTTTTAAACAATATTTGTTGTTGGGGGCTGCTGCATTAATGTCAGCTTCCTGTTCCGATTTCCTGGACACGGCTCCGCTGGATGCCCTTTCTCCGAGTACGACCTGGCAGAGTGAAACTGATGCGCAGAAATTTGCGATTGGTTGTTACGACGGCTGGGAAGACGGAGGTGATATTCTTTATATGGACTGTGCTTCCGATTATGGCTACAACAATTTCCAGTGGGAAGGTTATAAGGATTTTGCCAATGGTAATATGACTCAGGCAAACAGCGGTGCCAATTATTACGATTATACCATTATCCGCCGTTGCAATACATTCCTGGAAAATATAGATAATATTGAGTTTGCCGACGAAGCAGTAAAGAAAGACTTGATTGCTCAGGTACGTGTTATCCGTGCGTATCGTTATTTCAAGATGAACTGGCTTTATGGTGGTGTACCTATTATTTCCAATTATAGCAGTGCAGAAGAAGCGCAGGTTCCACGTAATTCGGAACAGGAGGTAAAAGAATTCATTGAAACCGAACTGGATGCCTGTACACCGGATTTGAACAAGGAGCCGAGTGAACGCGGACGTATTGCACAAGGAGCAGCACTGGCTATCCGGATGCGTCAGGCATTGTATTACGGCGAATGGGAAGTTGCCAAGCAGAAAGCACAGGAGATTATTAATCTGGGTATCTATAGTCTGGAATCGGATTATACAAACCTCTTCAAGGTAGCCGGTCAGGATTCCAAGGAAATCATTCTGGCTGTACAGTATATTCCAAATACTTATACACTGTATACCATTGGTCAGATGTATAACAACGGTGATGGCGGATGGTCTTCTATTGTTCCTACTCAGGATCTGGTAGACGATTATGAAATGAGTAACGGTCTTACCATTGACGAAAGTGGCAGTGGTTATGATCCGGTTCATCCATTCAAAGGACGTGACCCACGTATGGCAATGAGTATCCTGTATCCGGGAGCTGATTATATCAAGGCAGACGGAAGTACAGGAATATTCAATACATTGGATAAGACCATTGATGGTGCTTCGAATGCCAACTACATGACATCGGCCGATAATGCTTCGAAGACAGGTCTGACATGGAACAAATACCTGAATCCGATTACTCAATACTCAAATATCTGGGCCAGCAACGCATGTCCGATTGTATTCCGTTATGCAGAAGTGCTGATGACATGGGCAGAAGCAGAAAACGAACTGAATGGTCCGTCGGCTGCAGTTTATGAAAAACTGAATGAAATCCGTACACGTGTTGGAATGCCGGCTGTAGACGAAGCCAAGTATAATACGAAAGATAAATTGCGTGAACTGATCTGGCGTGAACGTGGCGTAGAATTTGCGGGTGAAGGTCTTCGTCGTGCAGATATTCTTCGCTGGAAAACTTCCGACGGCAAGATGTTGGCCGAAAAAGTGTTGAATACTACGTTGGTACGCCGTACAGGTACTGTCAGCAACGGTCCGGATCCGGAAACCCGTGCAACCATCGATCAGAATCCGGCTAAGGAAGATATTTTCATTGAAGACCGTGTATTCAAGACTTTCCACCGTTATTATCCACTTCCTCAAGGCGCTATGGATAAAAATCCAAAACTGGTGCAGAATGAAGGATATTGATAAATAATCTGGAAAATGAACATATTGAGGGCATACCGTTTGGGTATGCCCTTTTTTCGTCGTATATTCGTAACCACTAATACCAAAAATTAATCTTATGAGCACACTACAGCGATGGATGATGGGAGCTGGAATGTTGGCGGCTGCCTGTCCGAATGTCTTGTCGGCCGAGAAGACGACTCCTCCCAACATTATTTTTATTTTATGTGACGATATGGGGTATGGTGATTTGGGATGTTACGGACAGAAGTATATCAACACGCCCAATATCGACCGTATGGCACAGGAAGGAATGCGTTTTACTCAGGCATACGCGGGAAGTCCGGTCAGTGCTCCTTCGCGTGCCTCGCTGATGACAGGTCAGCATTCCGGACACGGACATGTACGTGGCAACAAGGAATATTGGCCGCAGGCTCCTACCATGAAGTATGGCGATAATACCGAATGGACGGTAGTGGGACAGGAGCCTTACGATCCGCAGCACATTATCTTGCCGGAAATCATGAAGAAGAACGGATATACTACCGGTATGTTCGGAAAATGGGCCGGGGGATATGAAGGCTCCTGTTCGACACCCAACAAAAGGGGAATAGATGAATTTTACGGCTATATCTGCCAGTTCCAGGCACATCTCTATTATCCGAATTTTCTGAACCGTTACAGCTCTTCAAAAGGCGATACCGCGACTATTCGTATCGTTATGGACCAGAACATCAACTATCCGATGTTTGGCGATGATTACAAGAAGCGTACACAGTATTCGGCTGAGATGATTCATCGGGAAGCCCTGGCATGGCTCGACAGGCAGGATGGTTCACAGCCGTTTTACGGATTCTTTACCTATACGCTTCCTCATGCCGAACTGGCTCAGCCCAACGATTCCATTCTTCAGAGTTACAAGAAGAAATTCTTTGTAGACAAGACGTGGGGAGGTAGTGAAGGTTCCCGTTACAATGCCGTGGTTCATACACATGCCGAATTTGCCGGTATGATTACCCGTCTGGACCAGTATGTAGGCGAAGTTCTGGCAAAACTGAAGGAGAAAGGATTGGACGAGAATACGATTGTCATTTTCAGTAGTGATAACGGTCCTCACGAAGAAGGTGGTGCCGATCCGGAATTTTTCGGTCGTGACGGTAAGTTGCGCGGTCTGAAGCGTCAGTGTCTGGAAGGAGGTATACGGGTGCCGTTCATTGTACGCTGGCCGGGACATGTAAAGGCTGGTACCGTGAACGATCATCAGCTGGCTTTCTACGATGTAATGCCGACGTTCTGTGAACTGATTGGTGATAAGAAATTCCCGAAAAAGTATTTGAACAAGAAGGTGGAAGGTGATTGTTTTGATGGTATTTCGTTTGTTCCGACACTGTTGGGAAAGGACGACCAGCAGCAGAATCATGACTTCCTATATTGGGAATTCCATGAAACCGATCAGATAGGTGTTCGTATGGGAGACTGGAAGATGGTGGTTGTCAAGGGGGTTCCTCATTTGTATGACTTGTCGAAAGACATTCATGAAGATCATGACATTGCAGCGCAGCATCCGGACATTGTGAAGCAGATGAAGGAAATTATCCGGCAGGAGCATCGGCCTAATGACTTGTTTCCTGTAACCTTACCGGATTTTGATTGATATCTGAATAAACGGACATAAATGAACGCAAGGCCTGTCCTCCGGATTTTCCGGGAAACAGGCCTTGCGTTGTTTGATAACGTTATAACCGGACTTTTCCTTGTTTTGGTTTCACACTTTCACTTGTATGTAACTGATTGATAGCTGGATGTTTACGGTGAATGATCATCGTTCACCGTGAAATCATTTTTGTCTGTATACTGAAAAATCCGTTTTCCCCTGCTGTAAAAGGTCTGGGAAAACGGATTTTCAGTATTGTCATAAGAAAGTAATATCTTACTTGGCGATAATCAGGTAATAATTCTTTTTACCGCGCTGCACCAGCAGATATTTTTCGTCCAGCAGGTCGGCCGAAGTGATTACCTGGTCGAAAGCTGTCAGTTTTTCCTTGTTCAGTGAAACACCACCGCCTTGAACCAGTTTACGCATTTCACCTTTTGACGGGAAGACGGCCGCTTTTTCTGTGAACAGATCAACTGCCTTGATACCGGCTTCGATTTCTGTTTTGGCTACTTCGAATTGGGGAACACCTTCGAATACGGCCAGCAGGGTGTCTTCATCCAGTTTTTTCAGGGCTTCGGAAGTGGCATTTCCGAAGAGAATACCGGAAGCTTCTACGGCTGCGTTGTAGTCGGCTTCAGAATGAACCATGATGGTGACTTCCTTGGCCAGTCGTTTCTGCAATACACGCAGGTGTGGAGCCTGATCGTGTTCGGCTGTAAGAGCTTCGATTTCTTCCTTGCTCAGTGAAGTAAATATCTTGATGTAGCGTTTGGCGTCTTCATCGCTGACGTTCAGCCAGAACTGATAGAACTTGTACGGAGAGGTATATCGGGGGTCAAGCCAGATATTTCCTGATTCTGTCTTACCAAACTTGCCTCCGTCGGCTTTTGTAATCAGCGGACAGGTGAGAGCGTATACCTCACCGCCATTGGTACGGCGGATCAGTTCGGCACCCGTCGTAATATTTCCCCACTGGTCAGATCCTCCCAGCTGAAGCTTGCAGTTTTTGGTTTCATACAGATGCAGGAAGTCATAGCCTTGCAACAGCTGATAAGTGAACTCAGTGAATGAAAGACCGTCGCGAGCTTCCCCGTTCAGACGTTTCTGAACAGATTCCTTGGCCATCATGTAGTTGACAGTGATGTGTTTTCCTACCGTACGTGCAAAGTCGAGGAAAGAGAAGTCTTTCATCCAGTCGTAGTTGTTTACCAGTTCTGCCTTGTTTGGGGCGTCCGACTCGAAGTCGAGGAACTTGCCCAACTGTTTCTTGATGCACTCCTGATTGTGGCGCAGGGTTTCTTCGTCCAGCAGGTTACGTTCCTGTGATTTTCCGGACGGGTCGCCGATCATACCGGTAGCACCTCCCACCAGAGCCAGCGGCTTGTGTCCGCAGCGCTGGAAATGCCGCAACATCATTACGCCGCACAAGTGGCCGATATGCAGTGAGTCGGCAGTAGGGTCAATACCCAGATAAGCCGTAACCATTTCCTTTTCCAGCAGTTCTTCAGTGCCCGGCATCATGGTGTGTATCATGCCGCGCCATCTTAATTCTTCTACAAAATTCATCGAATGAAATACTTAATTTAACATATTAGTTCTCAGCATCCGGTTTTTGGGATGTTGCAGACAAAAGTACGACACTTTATCTGAATAACCAATTTTTAACGGCTAAAAAAGAGACGATTAGTATTCCCGTTTATTTCGTCACAGAGTGCTTGTGTGGACATTCCATGCAGGAGAGCCGCTTTTTCCATGAGTGTTCTGATAGGAACCTGGCTGGTGTCGGTTTCCAGTAACAGGCGGTCTAAAGGAGTTCCGGCAAGTGCCTGTTCCTGATATTTTTCTCCGAATGAAAGATAAAAGCCATGGCGCAGGTAACTGATAGCCAGCTCTTTCTTCCCGCGGAATCCATGAATGATCCAGGGCTGGCGGGCTGAAGTTTCTCGTCGTAGGGTAATGATTTCGTTCGAGGTACGTACGGTGTGGATGATCAGTGGAAGGTGATGTTGCTCAGACAGCCGTATGGCTTGCAGAAAGGCTTTCTGTTGCAAATCGTACGATACCGGACAACATTTGTCCAGGCCGGCCTCACCGATGGCCAATACGTGCGGATTACTGGCAACTGTTTCCGTAGCCCATTTCAGCTGTGCTGGCAGGTTCTCTTCTGTAAGGTACCAGGGATGTATACTGATACTCAGATGACTTGCCCACAGGAAATCGGGCTTGTTCTGGTCTTCCATGCAGCAGTTTAGCAGGACATTGTCCGGACAGTCGGTCAGGTGGTGGGTGTGTATATCGAGGAGCATGGCAAAAACGGTGGTTAAGGTACGGGATCGTAACCGGATCCTCCCCAAGGGTGGCAGCGCAGAATGCGCCGGACAGCCAGCCAGAGTCCTTTGAACGGGCCGTATTTCTTTAAGGCTTCTATGGCATATTGTGAGCACGTCGGGGTGAACCGGCAGGAGGGAGGAGTAAACGGCGAAATACAGTTCCGGTAGAAATAAATCGGAAGCAGCAGCAGGTATGTCAGCAGTTTTTTCATGCCATGCGTTCGGCGGTCAGCCGGATTAGTTTTTTTACTTTTTCTTCAATTTCGTCCGATGGATGCAGTTCATTATCCAGCCAGAGAAAGGCGATGATGACTTTTTTCCCTGAGTTTTCCAGACTTTCATGCAGACAGTCTTTGTTTTTCCGGTATGCTTCCCGTATTTGCCGTTTGACACGGTTTCGTTTCACTGCCCGTTTGAAACGTTTTTTAGGCACGCTGATCAGCAGTGATATTGTAGGCAGGTTTTCTCCTTCTACCGGCATATATACGATGCGTAGCGGAAAGGCCGGAAGCGATTTGCTCCCTCCTGTAAAGAGTTTCTCTATCAAGATACGGCTGGTCAGACGTTCCAGTTTGGGCAAAGTATATCGCATTTGTGTACTCATGGTTATTGGTCGGTAAAGGGGAAATAGAAACCGGAGGTCTCGGATTACAAAGTTAATACTTTATAAACACCAAACCTCCGGCTGCGGGATATAAACTAAAAAACAGTTATTATTATTTGTTGTGTTCCCGAATGAAATTGTCCAGTGCGGCGGTCATCGAAGGAGTGGCTGCCGTAGGAGCTTCCAGATCCAGGCGCAGACCGGCATCTTTTACTGCCTTGGCGGTAGTCGGTCCAAAGCAACCGATGGCAATGTCCTTTTGTTCGAATTTCGGGAAGTTTTTCATCAGTGACTGAATACCGGCAGGGCTGAAGAAAATGAGCATATCATAATCGAATTCCTCTTCCGGGGTGAAATCATTGCTGACGGTACGATACATGATTGCTTCTGTATGCTGTAGCTTGTTTTTGTCCAGCAGGTCGCGGATTTCATCGTTGTGTACGTCTGACATCGGAATGAAATACTTTTCACTGCTGTGCTTTACCATGACCGGTACCAGATCGGCAAACTTACCCGTAGCTCCGAAAAATACTTTCCGTTTGCGGTACTGTACATATTTCTGAATATACAGGGCGATGGTTTCGGAAGTACAGAAGTACTTCATGGTTTCCGGAATGGTGATGCGGAGTTCGCTACACAAGCTAAAGAAATGATCAATGGCATGGCGTGAAGTAAACACGATGGCGGTATGATCCAATATAGACACTTTCTGTTGTCTGAATTCTTTAGCCGTCAAGCTTTCCACTTTTATGAACGGGCGAAAATCTATCTTCACACCGTATTTCTCAGCGATATCAAAATATGGAGATTTTTCTGATGTCGGTTTTGGCTGAGAAACGAGGACTTTCTTTATCTTCAATGTACTAAAATTTTAAAATCAATACGTTGTTAATAAATCCAATTCCTTTCCAAAGGAAAAGATCGGGGACTATTTCGAGGGCACAAAAGTACAGAATTAAATGGAATGAACCATGAAAATGGGGGAAAAAGTTCCTAATACATTTATAAAATAACATTATTTTGACAATTCCCAGTATAATGAATATTAGAATCTTAGCGGTATCGGCATTCAGGTCGAAATAAACAGCCAGCAATACCAGCGGGAAAAGGAGGAATGCAGACCCGATCAGTATGTCGAAATAAGAAACGATCCATTGTTTTTGTCTTTCCTTGTCAAAAAATATCCAATTTATGAAATTATACGATACCCATTTATACAGAATAAGCAGGGTAAAGGCGCCTACATAAATTCCTAATAGCAGGGAGTGGGGAACTGTCTGAAACAGGATCTTTTCATGATCTGAGAAGTAATCGTACAGGCAGAAACCGCTCAGGATGCAGGAAACGGCTCCTAAAGTCAGTACATGACGGGAATCCGAATCGGGGGTGTCATCGAAGAGGCTGGCCCGCTGCTTGTGGTGAAAAAAATTACGGGCATGCTGGCACAGGTATTTTTTCCCGTTCCGTAAAGCCAGTGCAAACAAGACAAAGCAGATAAACAGGATGCAGGATATCGCGTGATCGTTCCGTAGCAGATAAGGAAGTTCTTCGCCTTTCATGCCCGACAGATCGGCTACCTGCATGCTTCGTACCAGCGCCTGGTCTATTTGCTGCTGCTGGTGTTCGTGCAGTTCCTGAATCTGTTGAAATCCGATATGGCAAGTATCATAATTCATGATGTTCTCTCTACTGGTCAGATTGCTGCAAATTTACGGATGTCTTTGTTCCATAAAGGAATTGTATAGAGTAGACTGACGGCTTCTTCGGGGGTTCTGGCTACTTGCCAGATGGTACCATGCTGGCGTCGCATGAAGTTTTGTCTGATGGCTTTTTCCAACATATCCAGCAAAGGGTCGTAGAATCCGTTGATGTTCAGGATAACAATGGGCTTGAGGTATAATCCCAGCTGTTTCCAGGTGATGATTTCCAGAAGTTCTTCCATGGTTCCGCATCCGCCGGGAAGGGCGATGATGCCGTCAGACAGGTCTGCCATCATTTGTTTCCGTTCGTGCATGGTTTCTGTTTCTATCAGCCGGGTCAGTCCTTTGTGGTGCCAGTTTTGTTCTACCATGAAATGGGGGATAATGCCCGTTACGGTTCCTCCGGCAGCCAGAACGGCATCACTGATGCGTGACATGAGTCCCAGACAGCCGGCGCCGTTGATGAGATTGATTCCTTTCTGTGCGAGCAGTCGTCCCAGTGTGTCGGCCGCCTGAAAATAAACCGGATCAATCTGGGTGCTTGAGGCACTATACACGCATACGTTCTTTATTGTATTCATGAGATTGTTTATTCGTTTGCTCTTTTCGGGTGCAAAGATAGGGATTAATACGGAACTTTTTTCAATAACTTACAGTTTGCGGGAAAATAAAAACATGCCACAAATCAAGGTCCGATTTATGGCATGTTTATTTTATCAGGGTTTGTCTTGTGGAATCAGAGTCCGAATGCAGCTTTTACCTTGTCTACGTAGTCCAGTTTTTCCCAGGTAAAGAGTTCTACCTCTACGTCCTTGTTGCCTTCGTAAGCCGATTCGAAGTGTTTGGTAACCACCTGAGGCGTACGGCCCATGTGTCCGTAAGCTGCTGTTTCGCTGTAGATCGGGTTACGCAGTTTCAGACGCTGTTCGATGGCTGCCGGACGCATGTCGAAGATTTCGTCCACTTTCTTGGCTATCTCGCCGTCGCTCATGGCTACATGGCTGCGTCCGTAGGTATTGACATAAATGTTGATAGGACGTGCCACACCGATGGCGTAAGAAACCTGTACCAGTACTTCGTCGGCTACGCCGGCAGCTACCAGGTTCTTGGCGATGTGACGGGCTGCGTATGCGGCACTGCGGTCTACCTTGCTCGGGTCTTTACCGGAGAAAGCTCCTCCTCCGTGTGCTCCTGCACCTCCGTAAGTATCAACGATGATTTTACGTCCGGTCAGACCTGTATCTCCGTGCGGACCACCGATGACGAATTTACCGGTCGGGTTGACAAAATACTTGATCTGGTCGTTGAACAGTTTCAGGACTTCCGGGTTGTGTATTTCGGCAATGACACGTGGCATCAGGATTTCGATGACATCCTTGCGGATCTGTGCCAGCATTTCCTCGTCGGCCTTCAGCTGGGCTTCCTGTGAATTGTCGGCAGGTTGGATGAATTCATCGTGCTGGGTAGATACTACGATGGTATCGATACGTACCGGACGGCGGTTGTCGTCGTATTCGATGGTAACCTGACTCTTGGAGTCCGGACGCAGGTAAGTCATTACCTTGCCTTCGCGGCGGATTTCGGCCAGAACCATGAGCAGCTTATGTGCCAGGTCGAGTGACAGCGGCATGTAGTTTTCGGTTTCGTTGGTAGCGTAACCGAACATCATTCCCTGGTCGCCTGCTCCCTGGTTCATCGGGTCTTCGCGTTCTACACCGCGGTTGATGTCGGGGCTCTGTTCGTGGATGGCCGAGAATACGCCACACGAATTTCCTTCGAACATGTATTCGCTTTTGGTATAGCCGATTTTATTGATAACCTCACGTGCTACACGTTGCAGGTCAATGTACGCTTTGGTTTTCACTTCTCCTGCCAGTACCACCTGTCCGGTAGTTACCAATGTTTCGCAAGCTACTTTCGAACTGGGGTCATAAGCCAACAGTTTGTCAAGCACAGCGTCGGAAATCTGATCCGCCACTTTGTCGGGGTGTCCTTCTGACACCGATTCGGATGTGAATAAGTATCCCATAATCTTTTTAAATTAAAATAAAATTGGTTGTTGTATCCGTGTACGGACAAGAGTAGGAGGGTGTTCTCAAGGAATTAATCTGTGTTTTAGCATTTTTTTCCGTGGTTGCAAGCTACTCAAATCTTTCCACATTTATTTTCGGCTGCGAAGGTAATAATAAAAATTGGAATAATTACAGATTCGCTTGTATTTTAACAAAGCTTTCCATTCTTTCGGACGTTTTTCCTTTTCATGGAATTTCCGTTGACGGGAAGGCTTATTTTTTGTAACTTGCTCCCGCTTTTAAATTATATTGAAAACTATGAAAAAACAGATTGTTCAGATTGCAGCTGTCCTTTTGGGTCTGTGGGGAGTAACTCTGCCGGCAAGAGGACAGATTACCCTGGTAGAGGACAGCCGTCCGGTATCACGTATCGTTTTACGGCAGGATACGGAGACTTCCCGTCAGGCAGCTTCGCTTCTGCAGGATTTTGTCAAGCGCATCAGTCAGGCCACCTTGCCGGTAACGACCGGAAAATCTGCCCGTGCAGGCGATGTGGTCATCCGTGAAGATACATCGGGCAGTATCGGTGAAGACGGTTTCCGCATTCATACGGCCGACCGGCAGCTTTTCATTTCCGGAGGTCCCGGAAAGGGGAGTATCTATGGAGTTGTAACTCTTCTGGAGCAGTATCTCGGGGTTTCCTATTATGCGGCGAATGCCTGTACTTATCCGTCCTTGAAGACGGTTCAGCTGCCGCAGATTGAGCGTACGGAAGTGCCTGCTTTCCGTTACCGGCAGACCTGGAGTTACGGCAATGAAGACCCTGTCTATAAATTGTGGTTCCGCCTGGAAGAACCGGATGAGATGTTTATCGACAACATGTGGGTGCATACTTTCAACCGCATCCTTCCGGCTTCGGTATTCGGCAAGGAACATCCGGAATATTATTCCTTTATCAACGGTGAACGCCGTCCGGGCGACAACAGCCAGTGGTGTCTGACCAATCCGGAGGTGTTCGAAGTGGTCGCTTCACGGCTGGATTCCATCTTCAAGGCTCATCCGGATATGAAGATGATTTCCATCAGTCAGAACGACGGAAACAATACCAACTGCCGCTGTCCGGCCTGTAGGGAGGTGGACGAATACGAAGGTTCCCCGTCAGGAAATTTCATCCGTTTCCTGAACAAGCTGGCCGAGCGTTTCCCCGATAAGGAATTTTCTACACTGGCTTACCTGTTTACCATGCAGCCGCCCAAGCATGTCAAGCCGTTGAAGAATGTGAACATCATGCTGTGTGACATCGACTGTAAACGGGAGGTTCCGCTTACCGACAATGAATCGGGGCAGGTATTTGTGAAGGCCCTGGAAGGCTGGTCGCGTATCTCCGACAATATTTTCGTATGGGATTATGGCATCAACTTCGACAACATCGTTTCTCCGTTCCCGAATTTCCATATCCTGCAGCCGAATATCCAACTGTTCAAGAAGAACCATGTCACGATGCACTTCTCGCAGGTGAACGGCATCCGTGGAGGAGATTTCTCGGAAATGCGTGCCTATATGATAGCCAAGCTGATGTGGAATCCGGAACTGGATACCGATTCGCTGATGCAGACCTTCATGAAAGGTTATTACGGTGCGGCCGCTCCTTACCTGTATCAGTATCAGAAAATCATGCAGGGAGCCTTGTTGGCCAGCGGACAGCCGTTGTGGATTTATGATTCTCCGATTTCGCACAAGAACGGCATGCTGAGACCTGCTTTGCTGAAAACCTATGACGCTTTGTTCGATAAGGCGGAGGCCGCGGTATCGGCAGATACGGTATTGCTGAACCGTGTCCGTCTGTCACGTCTGCCGTTGCAGTACTCCGAACTGGAGCTGGCACGGACGGATATTCATTCGGACAAGACAGCTGTTCAAGAGTTGCTGAATCTGTTCGAGGAGCGGACAGTCGGTCTGGGTGTCACTTCGCTGAACGAACGCAATAACCGGCCGGACGATTACTGCAGGCTGTACCGCCAACGTTTTCTTCCGCAGAAGGAACAGAGTAAGGCTGCCGGTGCCCGGGTGACATGGATAAAACCGCCTCATGAACGCTATCGGGCTTTGGCTGATACGGCACTTACCGATGGACTGTATGGCGGTACTACGTATGTGGAAAGCTGGGTAGGATGGGAAGGCACCGATGCGGCCTTTGTCCTTGACTTGGGTGAGGAGAAGACATTTACCCGGATAGAAACAGACTTCCTTCATCAGTTGGGGGCGTGGATTCTGTTGCCTGCCGGAGGTACCTATTCCGTTTCTTCCGACAACAAGGAGTTCCGTCCTTTCGGTTCCTTCAAGTTCGACGAGGACCGCGATGTGCAGGTGAAATTTGTCAAAGGAGAGGTAACGGCGGAGCAACCCGTTACAGCCCGCTACATCAAGGTGGAAGTAAAAGGTATCGGTCTTTGTCCTACCTGGCATTACGGCGTGGGCTATCCGGCCTGGTTCTTTATGGACGAAGTGAATGTATACTGATAGGCTGTAACCGGTCGGACTTGTTGTTTTTTAGTAGTCCGCTAAAAGACAAATTGCCGGTCACGTGAAAAGACAAAGGAGCTGTGTCGGGAAAACGGCACAGCTCCTTCTTGAATATCTTGCAATGATTTACTGACAGGCCCAAGAGACATCATCGCTTACCCTGTTCATTCTTGCAATCGGACTTTTTAAAAAATCCACTGGACTCCTATTTGCAGGCGTTTCAGATTACCGTCTACGATAAACCTTCCGTCGCCCAGACAGAAATCTTCACTTCTGTGATATGCGTCGCTGTAGCCTATGTGAAGGTAACGCAGAAGAATATTACAGTGCCTTCCAAGTGAGTAAGCCGCCCCTACCGATAATCCGGCTTCACTGTAATTATCATTACCTCCGTCCTTACCGCTACATACTGATACTGTAGCGGCAGCTTCACCAAATAGCTTTATACGGTTTGTCTGCCAGAAGGCATACTGTCCGTAAGCTCCGAACGTTTTGAACTTGTCGGCGGCTAATTCGAAACGTGTCTTTATTCCGGCTGCCCATCGGTTGTTGAACTGATAGCCGATAGCGGGTGACAGGAAAGCATATCCATCATGCGTATTGTCGTACCTTTCGGTCTGTCCATATCCGCCATTCAATTCGATGAACAGACCACGTTCTTTAGTCTGGGCAGAAGCCAGCAGACAGGAACCCAATAAGAATAAGGGAATAATGAATGTTTTCATAATAGGTTTATTTAGGGTTGATATATAATTTCTACTCGCTTATTTCTATCCGGTTTACCCGTTCCAGCAGGAAGCGGTTGTGGTTCCAGTGGAACGGCGGATAATCTGTATTGGTCCGGATAATGTTTTGTCTGAATACCAGTCCGTCTACCGATTTGGCATAAAGAATCGGCGCGTCGAAGGTGTCGAATTCATTGTCGACAATTTGTATCGCTCCCGGTTTTCCTCCGTGGAAATACGTTGTCTGTCCGTCAAGGTCAGGAATTTCCGGATAAATGGAGATGACCGCATTGGTAAACTGGAACAGGTTGGTCAGGGCATTGATGAATTTGTTCTTGCGGATGAGTACATCGTGACAGGCACCGGTCTCGAACCAGCCGTTGCAGTCGCCGCAAAGCAGGATGGCGGTTCCTGATGTATGGTCGAACAGGTTTTCTTCTACTACTGTACGTTTCGGAGTACTGAAGAGCGAGCCCCGTGCACGGTTGTGGCGGACGGTGTTGTGGGCAAAATAGACTTCGGGCGTCCAGGTCAGGTTTTCGATACCGTAAGAGGCTTCGGGAGTCATGGAAGGCGAAAGCTCTTCCTTGAATGTAATGACGAATTCTCTTGCTCCTGTTATTTGTGGCTTGTCGTGCGGGCGTATTTCGGCAATGGTATAGACTTCTTTTTCCATATCCATGGTTCGGGTCCGGATGAACTTCACACTGTCGCCGGCAAAGCCCCAGTCGAATCCCCAAGCCTGGTCGTGCATGTAGCGTCCGCGTACGGTATGGTTGTCTATCCGTTCCAGAATCTTCAGGTAGGTACCGTGTACGTTGATGGCATCGTCCATCATGTTTTCATACAGGCCGTTGACAGACGTGATTTTCCCCTTGCATTGTGAGAAGTGGGTCGCGTCGGCCTGGGTGGTGAAATAACGCGGGTCATCCTTTCCTTTCAGGCAAACATTGAAACCGTCCAGCGTGATATCTTCGCAGAGTTGTGCCAGCAGTCCCATTCCTTCGGCATAATGTACGGTCACGTTTTTCAGGGTAGTCTGTGTGTCATGGGATAAAAAGATACCGGGAGTAGGGCGTTCCCAGGTGCGCAGGGCCATGACAGTGCCCGGAGTGAGTCGTTTGTCTTTCCAGCGGGGAGCACGGAGCAGTCCCGGTTCGATTTCGGTAATGCCTTTGGTCGGGACACCGATGTCACTGGTGTTGTAGCATACCCGTCGGGTTTCTTTTTCGAAGGCGATACCTGCACTCTGGCGGAGTGCCCAGCCTTCTCCGTAGGTTTCGAACAGCGAATCCTGGGTAATGCGGTAGTTCACCCATGGAGCTACCCGGAAAGTGATTCCCTGTTCCGGGTCGTTGCTGACAATCTCTGCCTGGGCTATCTGTGGATTGGCATGGTCAATACTGAAGTCTTTCAGTGTACAGTTGCGGCTGTGTGTCAGAGCCAGCGGCAGCATGCGGCCGTGGAAAATGAACTGGGCACCGTTTCCTTCGAGCGTCAGGGAATGGAACTCATCGAGTGCCAGTCCGATGGATTTGGAGGCTACCTGGTCATGGTTGGAAACATAATATTCGCGGATGGCCGCGCCTTTGGGGTGAAAATGATAGGTACCCGGCTCGAAACGGAGTACGATACTGTCATTTCCGGAGGCTTGTTTCCGGATTTTCTGGAGGGCTTTCTCCATTTTTCCGGAAAGGTTTGTCTTTTTGCCGGGAATGATTCCAAAGTCGGACATTTCATACACACGGGGCTGACTCCAGGCGAACAGGCAGCTGAACAGCCATAGCATGGACAGAAGAAGGGTGTTGCGTTTCATAGATGATGTTTTCCACATTTTAGGGTGAAGATACAAAATAAATGGAGAGATACAAAATAAATGGAGAGATACAAAATAAATGGAGAGAAAAAAATACGTCCGTTCGTTTTCATAAGAACGTCTAGGCGTCTTGATGAAAACGAACGGACGTATTGATTCAAACATGCTCGTGTTTTATTTCGGACACGAGGACGTTGAGGTGCAAGGCATGTTCGGACCGGAATCCGATGGCTTTCCGGCTGAAAAGAGTCCGGCTACAGAAACTTTTCAGTCAGTTCGCCGATGGTCTTGTGTAAGACCGGATGCACGACACCGGCTGCGATTTCTGCCAGTGGGAGCAGCACGAAACTGCGTTCGGCCATCAGCGGATGGGGGATGACCAGCCTGTCGTCGGACAGTATCAGGTCGTCGTAAAGCAACAGGTCGATGTCGATGATGCGGTCGCTGTAAGCTCCGTTTACAGACTTATGAAGTCGTCCCAGGCAGCGTTCGATGTCTTGTGTGAGGGATAATACTTCCTGCGGAGAAAGTGCAGTCTGTACGCAGAGAGCCGCGTTCAGGAAACTGTTGTCGGACTGGAATCCCCAGGGGGCTGTTTCAAAAAAAGAAGATAGGGAAGTGACCTTCCCTACCTTTTCGTTGATTCTATCGACAGCAGTACGTAAATTTCCTGGTTTATCGCCCAGGTTGGTTCCCAGGCCAAGGTAAACGTTTGCCATGTCGCTGATTTATTTGTCGAGAATCAGCATGGCGTCGCCGTATGTTCCGAAGCGGTAACCTTCTTTCAGCGCCACGTTGTAGGCGTCCATGATCAGTTCGTAACCTCCGTAGGCACAGACCAGCATCAGCATGGTAGAGAGCGGCATGTGGAAGTTGCTGACCATGGCGTTGGCTACCGAGAAGTCATACGGAGGGAAGATGAACTTATTGGTCCATCCTTCGTATTCTTTCAGGTGTCCGTCGGTTCCTACTGCGGTTTCGATGGTACGCATGACGGTTGTACCTACGGCACATACCTTGTTTCCACGGTCCTTCGCGTCGTTCACAATCCGGCAGGCATCTGCGTTGACAAACATCTGTTCGGAATCCATCTTGTGCTTGGTCAGGTCTTCCACATCGATGTCGCGGAAGTTGCCCAGTCCGGCATGCATGGTGATGAAGGCGAAATCGATTCCCTTGATTTCCATGCGTTTCATCAGCTCCCGGCTGAAGTGCAGTCCGGCTGCCGGTACGGTAACGGCTCCTTCATTCTTGGCGAAGATGGTCTGGAAACGTTCTTCGTCTTCCGGTTCGGCCGCGCGGTGGATAAATGGAGGCAGCGGTGGCTGTCCGAGGGCGTAAAGTGCTTTCTTGAACTCATCGTGCGGACCGTCATAAAGGAAGCGCAGGGTTCTGCCCCGTGAAGTGGTATTGTCGATGACTTCGGCTACCATCGAGTCGTCGTCGCCGAAGTAAAGCTTGTTGCCGATACGGATCTTGCGGGCGGGGTCTACCAGAACGTCCCACAGGCGGAGTTCTTCGTTCAGTTCGCGCAAGAGAAAGACTTCGATGCGTGCACCTGTTTTTTCCTTGTTTCCGTACAGGCGTGCAGGAAATACTTTGGTATCGTTAAAGATAAACACATCCTTGTCGTCGAAATAATTCAGGATATCCTTGAATATGACGTGTTCCAGCTGGCCGCTTTCCTTGTGTACGACCATCAGGCGGGATTCGTCCCGGTACTTGGCCGGGTAGAGCGCTATTTTCTCTTCCGGCAGTTTGAATTTGAATTGTGACAGTTTCATCTTCTTCTTCCTTTCTTTCCTTATTCGTTAGTAACTTCTATCTCTTGTTTGTCGAGCCAGGTCTCGAAATCCTCCACTTTCATGCAGTCTTCCAGTCTTACGTCGCCTACCCGCGTACGGATGAGGCCTGTCAGATGGGCTCCGCTGTGGAGGGCTTCGCCGATGTCGCGTGCCAGGGCACGGATATAGGTTCCCTTGCTGCATACTACTCTGATCCTGATTTCCGGCAGGTTGCAATCCAGCAGCTCTATTTCGTCGATGACCAGTGTCTTGGCCTTCAGGGGTACTTCGTCTCCTTGCCGGGCCAGATCGTATGCCCGTTTTCCGTCAATCTTGCAGGCCGAAAAAGCCGGAGGTACCTGTTCGATGGTTCCCACAAACTGTTTCAGGGTTTCTTCTACCAGTTCACGTGTGATGTGTTCCGTGGGGTAGGTGGCGTCGATTTCCTTTTCCAGGTCGTACGAGGGAGTGGTAGCTCCCAGTTGCAGCGTGGCAATGTACTCTTTGGTGTGGTACTGGAACTCTTCGATCCGTTTGGTGGCTTTTCCGGTGCAGATAATCATGACACCGGTGGCCAGCGGGTCGAGGGTGCCGGCATGTCCTACCTTTATTTTCTTAACTCCCAGCTTGCGGCTGATGTGGTATCTGATCTTGTTGACTACCGCGAACGATGTCCATCGCAGCGGCTTGTCGAAATATAAAACTTCTCCTTCTTTAAAATTCATGGGTTACAGTTTATCCTATCAGGCTGTAGATGATGGTGGCGATACCTGCGATGGCACAGTAAATGCCAAAGTATACCAGCTTTCCTTTCTTTACGATGTTGATCATCCATTTGCAGGCGATGCATCCGGAAACGAACGCACCCAGGAATCCGATAATCAGTGCCGTAACGGAGACTTCGGCTCCGCTGGCAGAAGCTCCTTCAATAATTTTCATGCCATCCAGCAGGGCTTCTCCCAGGATGGGAGGAATGACCATCAGGAACGAGAACTGTGCCAGTTTCTCTTTCTTGTCGCCCAGCATCAGACCGGTGGCAATGGTGGTACCCGAGCGTGAAAGTCCCGGCATGACCGCGCATGCCTGTGCGATACCGATGATGAAGGCATCCTTCAGGCTGATGTTTTCCTTGATACGGGGTTTGGCGTAATACGAAAAAGTCAGCAAGGCTGCGGTAACCAGCAGCATGATACCGACAATCAGCAGGCCGGAACCGAAAATTTCCTCTACTGTATCCTTGAAAAACACTCCTACGATTCCGATCGGAATCATGGATACGACAATGTTGATTGCATATTTGGTTTCGGCATTCATCTGAAACTTGAAAAGTCCGCGGAAAATCCAGTCTATTTCTTTCCACAGGATAACCAGTGTACTCAGTACGGTTGCTATGTGAACCACAATCGTAAAGGTAAGGTTGTCTTCTCCTTCAATTCCAAACAGTGCCGACCCGATGGTCAGATGACCGCTGCTGCTTACCGGGAGATATTCTGTCAGTCCCTGCAGAATACCCAGTATCAATGCTTCAAACCAGCTCATTGTAATTTACTTTTTAGTTGTGTGTATTAAGGTGATTTTATTCTTTGTCTGATGGCTCGTTTTCTTTGGACGGTGTGTCTGCGGGTTTATGCAGGATACCGTAAATCATGAAGATAAATCCGAAGAAACATACGACGGGAGCAACCTTGATGCGCCGTGCGCTGAAGATATCCGGTTCGAAAGTCGTTTCGGTAGATCCCGGACCCGACATCAGCAGAAAGCCGATGATGATGATGACCATGCCTATCCCTAACAGGATAAAGTTCTTTTTGTCGAAAGCAAAGCTTTTTCTGTCCATAATATTTGTTTGTTAGATTTTGTTACATGTAATAAAGTTCGCTGACCTTCATGCGAAGGAACTTGTTGATGGAAATCCATGCGCACAGGCTGGTAATGATGACTCCGAAAACGAATACCGAACCGGTCATGATCAGAACGACAGTCGGAGTAATGACAGTCAGCAGATCCGGCTCGTAACGGATGAGCAGGTAACTCATGCCGGTGAGCAGGGCGTCTGCCATGATGGCCGCAAAGATTCCTACCCAGATGTTGCGCAGCAGGAACGGGCGGCGGATAAACGACCAGCTGGCTCCTACCAGCTTCATGGTATGTATCAGGAAGCGTTTGGAGTAAATGGTCAGCCGGATGGTATTGTTGATCAGCGCGAAGGAAATCAGGGTAAGCAAGGCGGCCAGAGCCAGCAGTACCAGGCTGATCTTCTTCAGGTTGTTGTTGACGGAATCCATCAGCTCCTGCGGATAGCTTACCTCCAGGATATTCTTGTTGCCGAGCAGTTCTTCCTGTATCCATTGTACGCTGTCTGAATTGGCGTAATCCGAATTCAGCTTGATTTCGATGGAGGCGTTGAAGGGATTGTGTCCGATAAATTCGGCAGGGTCTGTTCCCATAGCCTCAGTCTGTTCGCGGAGCGCCTGGCTCTTGGATATGTAGGTCGTTGTCTTGACGTATGCTTCCTTGTTCAGCCGTTTCTGGAATTGAAGGATTTCTGGCTCCGGCATATCATCGCTCAACTGAACGGATACGGCGATGTTTTCACGTACGTATACAGAAAGGTTGTTGGCTGTCAGTACGAAGAAGACGACCAGGCCCAGTAACAGCAATACCAGCATGGTACTGATGCTGGCTGTTACGAACTGCATATCGAAAAAAGAACGTGATTTCTTTTTCATAATTGTTTCTTTCTAAAGACGTAAATCATGGAACTGCTGCGCTCTTTGCTGACAGAAGAAGCAAACCAGGCCCGCAAGCCGTTTGTCATACCTCTCAGGAAGGGCATCTGGCTCTTTTTATATTTCTCGCTTAACATAGATACGTAGAAAGCGTCGAAAGGCATGGGATGTTCTTCGGCCAGGATAAACTTGTGTTTGGCTCCGAACTGTTGCATGATGGAAGGAGTGAAATGCCACAAGTGACGGGGAACGTCGTAGGCTCCCCACATTTCCCGGTATTTACGGGCGTCGTAGGAACTGGGATTCGGGACAGCAATTACCAGTATGCCTTGTTCTTTCAGGATGCGATGCAGGATTTCCCACGTCTCATTCAGGTGCTCCAGGTGTTCCATGACGTGCCACAGCGTAATGACATCGAAAGAAGATTCTTTCAATGCATACAATTCTTCCGGTGCCTTTACATCCAGGTTGAAATGTTCGCGGGCGAAATGACGGGCCTGCTCACTCTTTTCGATGGCAGATACGGTCCATCCCTTTTTCTGCATGAAATGGCTGAAATAGCCTGTTCCCGTACCGATGTCCAGCAGTGTCCCTTTGCCAAGGTGACTGCTATGGCGGATAAGCCGGGCTTTTCGGCCAAGCATATATCCCCGAACCCAGTGATAGATACGGTTCATCAGGCCTTTGTTCGTATCACTGTGCGAAATGTAGTCGGGACTTTCGTAATAACGGCCTATTTCGGCTTCTACCGGAACTCCTTGCGTAAATAGAAACCCGCAGTCCTGACAACGGTATAAGTCGAAACTTTCTCCCGTTGCATAGTGGTCTGTACAGGTCATTTCTTTTATAAAATGGCTTTTCCCACAAAGCGGGCATGTATCTATATGTAGTATATTCACTTTATTCCCTAATTTCTTGCAAAATAACAAATAAAAAGATTATCAACCGTCTTTCTTTAAAAGTTTTTAAGAGTATGGGAATAATTTCAAAGTTTTTCATACCTTTGTTATCTAACTAATACAATGAATGATGGAAAAAAAGCGATTGACTCGTTCGAATAACCGTATGATAGCAGGGGTTTGTTCCGGTATAGCCGATTATTTTGGCTGGGATGTTACACTGGTACGTATTGTGTATGTACTGGCTACTTTCTTTACTGTTTTCTCTGGCGGTATTGTGTATTTGATTTTGTGGATCATCATGCCGGAACGGCGTCGCGACGGGGACTGATGGTTCCATCATCGTGCATGGATAAAAAATCTCCTTACTTGCATTTGCGTAGAAATTCAAGTAAGGAGATGTAAGCGTATGCGCTTGTTGGCTTGATTTTATCTGTTTTATTCGTTGGTTACCTCTATACCCTTAAGCGTGGCAGAACTTGATTCGGTAATGCGTACGTTTACCCGGTCGCCTATCCGGTGGTTGTTACGGTCGAATACGACAACCTTATTTTGTTCCGTACGTCCGAAAAGCTGGTCTTTCGAACGTTTGGAAACTCCTTCTACCAGTACTTCGAATGTCTTTCCCACATCTTTGGCGTTGCTTTCGGCCGATAGCTGGTTCTGAAGTTCTATCAGTTCGTTCAAACGGCAGATTTTTACTTCTTCCGGAATATCGTCCGGTAAATGTTTGGATGCGTACGTTCCCGGTCGTTCTGAATATTTAAACATAAAAGCGGAATCGTAAGCACATTCACGCATCAGCGACAAGGACATCTGATGGTCTTCTTCGGTTTCACTGTGGAAGCCGGAAAAAATATCGGTACTTAGTCCGCAGTCCGGAATTATCCGACGGATGGCTTCTACTCTTTCGAGGTACCATTCGCGTGTATATTTACGGTTCATCAGTTTCAGGATGCGTGTACTTCCACTTTGGACAGGCAGATGAATATGCTTACATACGTTGGGTACCTCGGCAATGACGTGTAAGGTTTCGTCACTCATATCTTTGGGATGTGAGGTTGTGAAGCGTACACGCATATCCGGTACGGTTTCGGCCACCGTACGCAGCAATGTGGGGAAAGTTACCACGGTGCCGTCTTTCTCAAACCGGTAGGAGTTGACGTTTTGTCCCAGTAAGGTCACTTCCTTGTAGCCCTTCTGCTGCAAGTCGCGTACTTCATTCAGAATGCTTTCCACGTCACGGCTGCGTTCACGTCCACGGGTGTAGGGTACAATGCAGTAGTGGCAGAAATTATTGCATCCGCGCATGATGGATACAAACCCGGAAATATGGTTTCCGCAGATGCGTGAAGGAATAACGTCACGGTAGGTCTCGGTCGTAGACAGCTCTACATTGATGGCCTTTTCGCCGGCCTCTACCGAGGCTATTAATTCCGGTAAGGTCAGATACGCATCGGGACCTGCTACCAGATCGACATGGTGATGTTCGATCAGGTCGTTCTTTACACGTTCTGCCATGCAGCCCAGAACGCCTACAATAAGGTGCTTTCTCTTTTTCCGTAAGGAATGGAAGAACTCCAGCCTGTTCAGGATTTTCTGTTCGGCGTTGTCACGGATGGAACAGGTGTTCATAAAGACTGCGTCGGCTTCGTCGAGTGTTTCGCATGGAGTGTATCCGGCCATTTGCATGATGGATGCGATTACTTCACTGTCGGCTACGTTCATCTGGCATCCGTATGTTTCGATGAACAGTTTCTTGTTTTCGTGTTCAGTTGCAGATTTAAAGTCTGCTCCTGTAGTTTCTTTTGTCATAAAGTATATTTGTTTAATGATAATCGGCTGCAAAGATACCGGTTTCTTGGTTAACTTCCATCAAATCGGTAGGATATATAAAATTTATTCGTATATTTGAACAGAACCTTAACATTCGACATCTATGGATATAATTGAGATTCTTGTTTTAATGGTTTGCGTGGGGGTACTCCTTTACCGGAAATCGGTTCAAAAGCCGTCCGGAAAAAGCAGGAAAGCAAGTAAAAGCCGTCCGTTGCATTCAGACTCATTCCCATCGGCAGAACGAGCTGTTCCTCATGCCTCTGTTTCTCCGGAAATGCCGATGAAAGATTTTACAACGTTGCATGCGTCTGCATCGAAACGGAAAACAACTGCTTCTTCTGTCTCGAAACAAGATGAACCATCGGCAGCAGAGCCGGTTGCAGGCAGTAATGTTAAGGAAAATATACGCTTCCGGAGTAAGGAGGATGTGCGCCGGGCATTTTTATACTCGGAAATATTCAATCGGAAGTACAACTGAGCAAATCCTTTCCTGTATGAATTTTGTTTTTGAATGATATTTAAAATAACTAATACTAACCAATTGTTAAACACATATTGTTATGATTTTTCCTTGTATTTCGGCAGTTGAGGCTGCCAGTCTGATAAAAGATGGAGACATTATAGGTTTAAGCGGATTTACACCGGCAGGAAGTCCTAAAGCTGTTACAGCGGCTTTGGCTCAACTGGCAGAAGAAAAGCATGCGCGCGGCGAACATTTTCAGGTCGGTATCATAACAGGCGCTTCTACGGGCGATTCCTGCGACGGTGCTTTAACCCGTGCCAAGGCAATGTCTTTCCGGGCTCCTTATACTACCAACGTAGATTTCCGTAAAGCTGTCAATAAAGGTGAGATCCGTTATACAGATATTCATTTGTCGCAAGTAGCGCAGAGATTGCGCTCTGGTTTCCTCGGACATGTAAATGTAGCTATCCTGGAGGCGTGTGAAATTACGGATGACGGGCGGATCTATCCGACTTCCGGAGTTGGTATTTCTCCAACTATCGCCCGTCTGGCTGACAAGGTGATCGTTGAACTGAATGCAGCGCATAGCAAACGTATGATCGGCATTCATGACCTCTACGAAATGGAACGTCCGCCTTATCGCCGTCCGATTCCGATTGTACGTCCAAGTGACCGTATTGGTCTCCCTTATATTCAGGTTGATCCTTCGAAGATTGTTGGTATTGTAGAAACCAACCTGCCTGATGAGGCAAGAGGCTTTAGTGAGCCGGATGCTGTGACAGAACGTATCGGACACAATGTCGCCGAATTCTTGGCAAGTGATTTACGGAAAGGAATCATACCTTCTACTTTTTTACCTTTACAGTCGGGTGTAGGCAATATAGCCAATGCTGTATTGAGTGCTTTGGGAAAAGATTCCAGTATCCCTCCTTTTGAAATGTATACGGAGGTTATTCAGAATTCTGTGATTAAACTGATTAAAGAAGGACGAATCAAGTTTGGCAGTACATGTTCGTTGTCAGTAACCAACGATTGTTTGCAGGATATTTATGAGAACATGGACTTCTTCTTGCATAAGCTGGTATTGCGTCCTTCTGAAATATCCAATTGTCCGGAAGTAGTACGCCGCATTGGAGTTATTTCCATGAATACGGCTATCGAAGCAGATATATACGGTAATGTAAATTCAACCCATATTTGTGGAACAAAGATGATGAACGGTATCGGTGGATCAGGTGATTTTACCCGCAGCGCATACATTTCCATATTCTCATGTCCTTCTACAGCAAAAGGAGGATGCATCAGTTCGATTGTACCGATGGTTTCTCATCAGGATCATAGCGAGCATTCTGTAAATATCATCATAACTGAACAGGGTATTGCCGATTTGCGTGGAAAGAGTCCGATGGAGCGGGCTAAAGCCATTATAGAAAACTGTGCTCATCCGGATTATAAGCAGATACTCTGGGATTATTTGAAGTTTGCTACGAAAGGCCAGACTTCTCATTGTTTGTCGGCTGCGCTGGCCATGCATGAGGTATTCTTGAAAGAAGGGGATATGCGTCTGATAGACTGGGCGAAATTTATCCGTTGATTTTTTATATGGAAAAATAGAGTATGTTATCCGTGAGGCTTGTTTGCGGATAACATATTTTTTATGTTTATGGTGTTGACGAAACATTGTGACAATACTTTTTGAAAGAATATATTCTTTTTGTTCGGGAAAAACAGACTTCTCCTTTTCATAGAAACCTGTATTTTTTATGTAATATTCTTTATGTTATTATTATCTTTGTAAGGAAGAAATCAGAAAAACGATTTAACAATGTAGGAAATATGAGATAATCATTTGATTGATCGGATGGTAAATTTCTTCGAACTATAAATTTGAGACGATAATATATGAAGAAAGGATTGTTATGTTTAGGCTTTGTGGCAGGTATTGGGATAACTGCAAAAAAAGCCGATGAGGCCCGTTTGCTTCGTTTCCCTGCAACGAATGGAACGGATGTAGTATTTACTTATGCCGGTGACTTATACAGGGCTCCGTTGAGTGGAGGAGAAGCACAACGCTTAACTTCACATGTAGGATATGAAATCTTCCCACGTTTTTCACCCGATGGAAAATCCATTGCTTTTACCGGACAGTATGATGGAAACACAGAAGTATACCTGATGCCAGCCAATGGGGGAGAACCGAAACGGCTGACGTATACGTCAACAAACAGTCGCGATGACCTGGGTGACAGAATGGGACCGAACAATGTGGTTATGACTTGGACTCGGGATGGTAAACAGGTCGTTTATCGTAATCGTATCGGTGACGGATTTGAAGGAAAATTGTGGACTGTTTCCAAAGACGGGGGAATGTCGGAAGCTATTCCTTTGCCCGAAGGTGGTTTCTGCTGCTATTCGCCCGATGGTAAAAAGCTGGCCTATAACCGGGTCTTTCGTGAATTCCGCAGTTGGAAGTATTATCGGGGAGGCATGGCGGATGATATCTGGATTTATGATCCGCAGGCTAAGAAGGTAACGAATATTACCAACAATGTGGCACAGGATATTTTCCCGATGTGGATTGGTGATGAAATATTCTTTGCGTCAGACCGGGATATGACCATGAATCTTTTTGTGTATAATACCAAAACCGGAACAACAGAGAAGGTTACCAATTATACTGATTATGATGTAAAATTCCCTAGTACAGACGGTACCACCATTGTGTATGAGCAAGGTGGATATTTGTATAAACTGGATCCAAAGACCCGGAAATCAGAAAAAATATCCATTACCCTGAACAGTGATAACGTAGATGCGCGCAGTGAACAGAAACATGTAAGTGGCGATTTGACAGCTGCCAGTCTTTCTGCTGATGGTAAACGTGTTGCTGTAACAGCTCGTGGGGAAGTTTTCGATGTTCCTGTTCAGAAAGGGGTTACACGGGATATTACCCGTACACCTGGAGCCCATGAACGTGAAGCGGAATGGGCCCCTGATGGTAAGTATATTGCTTATATTTCCGACCGTACCGGTGAAACGGAAGTCTGGATGGAAGCGGCCGAAGGAGGTGAACCGATTCAGTTGACTAAAGATAACGATACGTATATTCGGAGTATCCAGTGGAGTCCGGACAGCAAATCCATTCTTTATACGGACCGTAAGAACCGGGTGGTGGTAATAGATGTGGCTTCAAAAACCAAAAAAGAAGTATTGCGTAATCCGGAGAGTGAATTCTTTGATGTCTCTTATTCTCCCGACGGCCAGTGGCTTACTTATACAAAACCGGCTTCCAATGAAATGTCGGTTGTATATGTGTATAACCTGAAGACAGGGAAGGAATACCCTGTAACGGAGAAATGGTATAACTCTTCGGAACCTGTATTCAGTACCGACGGTAAATATCTGATATTCTCATCCGATAGAGATTTCAACCCGATTTATGGTCGTCTGGAATGGAACCATGTCTATACACGCATGGGAGGTATTTATCTGGTCATGCTTGAAAAGTCGACTCCTTCTCCTTTCTTGCCGAAAGATGAAAAGGTTGGTGAGGAGAAGCCGGAAACGGCCGATAAGAAAGAAGGTAAGGAAACAACACCTTCACAGGGAGTAACTGTCCGGATAGATACTGATAATATGCTTGGAAGAATTGTCAGATTGCCGTTGGGAACCAATAGTTACAGGAATTTCTATTCGGATGGAAACTTTGTTTGGTATTGGGTAAACGGCGGTACACATGTTTTTAATCTGGCAGAACAGAAAGATGAACTGGTGGCAGAAGGAGCTTATATGGCTGTTACTTCTGGTTCAGAGAAAGCATTGTTGTTCAAGGGAAATGCATTGTATGTAACTGCTCTTCCGAAAACAAAAGTAACATTGACAGATGCTGTCGACCTGAACAATATGGTAGCTACCGTAGATTATAATCAGGAATGGGCGCAAATATTCGATGAGGCCTGGAGAGCCTACCGGGACGGATTTTATCTGGAGAACATGCACGGTGTAGACTGGAAAGCTATCAAGGCGAAGTATGAGTGTTTGCTTCCGTATGCGAAGACACGGTTAGACTTGAACTATATTATCAGCGAAATGATCGGGGAACTGGCTTGTGGCCATGCATACGTTAATCCTGGTGATTATAAAAAAGCCGAACGTATATCCATGGGGTTGCTCGGTGCCGAGTTAAGTCGTGATAAGAGCGGTTTTTATCGCATTGAAAAGATTATTCCGGGAGCTCCTTATAGCAAGAAACTTCGTTCCCCATTGACAGAGCCGGGAATGGATATTCATGAAGGCGATTACATTACTGCCATTGATGGGGTTTCTACTGCAACGGTGGATAATATCTATAAGCTGTTGATTGGTAAGGCAGACGTACTGACTGAACTGACAGTTAACAGGCAGGCTGCCGAAGGAGGAGAGAAAGTGGTTGTTACTCCTGTTTCTGACGAATATCCTTTGTATCATTATAACTGGGTACAGAAGAATCTGAAACGGGTAGAGGAGGCTACAAACGGCCGGGTTGGATATATTTACATTCCGGATATGGGACCTGACGGATTGAACGAGTTTGCCCGTTATTTCTATCCTCAACTGGATAAGGAGGCTTTGATTATTGATGACCGTGCCAACGGTGGAGGTAATGTTTCGCCGATGATTATCGAACGTTTGTTGCGTAAGCCATACCGGATGACCATGTCTCGTACTTCTACCAAGACAGGAACTATTCCGGATGCCACCCAGTATGGACCGAAAGTCCTGCTTGTCAATAAGTATTCTGCTTCGGACGGTGATTTGTTCCCATGGAGCTTTAAGGCAAACGAATTGGGAACAGTCGTTGGAACACGTACATGGGGTGGAATCATCGGTATCAGTGGTTCGTTGCCTTATATGGACGGAACAGACATTCGTGTACCATTCTTTACCAATTACGATGCCAAAACCGGGCAATGGATTGTAGAGAATCACGGAGTAGATCCGGACATTCTGATTGATAATGATCCGATTCAGGAACAGGCTGGTGTAGACCAGCAGTTGGAGAAGGCCATTGAAGTCGTTCTGGAACAACTGAAAGACCGTAAGCCATTACCGGGTGTACCGGCTCCGCGTACATTTAAAGATTTAGGTTTATAAAGATAATTATCGTTAATACCGTATATAAAGAAAGTGGTTTTCGCGGATATTTCCGTCGATAACCACTTTTTTTGTTAAATAATGTTTTTGTCTGTGGAGCGTTTGAACAAAATAAAAAAGAGGGTTGTTTAGATTTCAAAAGATGATCGCTATGAACAGAGTTACGGAAATATATGCTGTAATTTTATTTAGCCTGACAGGCTGGAATAAAAAGCAGGTACTGGAACTTTCTTCCGGGATACTGGCTGCATCTGTTTCTATAGGGTCATTGACACATGTTTGTCAGCAGCTTCCAAAGTCGCTTATCAATGAGATGATGACTTTTATACGGTTATGGAAGCAATCTGTCAGCTGTGGGTTTAAAACAGGGCTTCAGAATCTGTTTTTAAGGAAGAAAGAACCTGAATGTTCTGTCTTTCCTTTTTTTGATGCGGATTACCATTTCTCTTTGTATAAAAACGTGGTATTATTGCCAGTGACAAGTGGAAAATTTCTTTGTTCTTCTCTTCATTGTGTGTCTGTCGGCTGGTGGTCTGCTGTTTTTACATGGAGGAAAATAATTATTTAATTTGTCATATCGTTTTTTAGGTCTTTTTGTCCGATTGTCTTGAAGGATCTTTCGGAAAAAGAGAAGTTCTTTCAAATATTTTGAAAGAGGAGGAAGGTCTTTGTTTTTCACATTAAGTTGTTTTTATTCCTCCTCTTTTTCAAAATATTGTGTTTGGAACCTGATATGACACTTAAAGCGAGAGTCTGTTTTTTAGAGAGTATACTGTTTTCGAAAGAGAGATTATTATTTGTCTTTTTAAGTTTAGTTTAGTTGAAGGAGTTGCGTGCGATGTGAAATCGCGCACAACTCCCTTGTCATTTTTTAGAAGCTAGTAGGTTTCTCTGTAGCCGATTCTGTATTTTTCACCTTATAAATAGGGAGTAAGCTGTTAACTTTGCTTATCTTTGCACATCTTTTGAAAATGGAAGAAACCGAAAAATCAAACAATAATAATTTTTATCCTCACTATGGAATATAATTTCAGAGAGATTGAGAAAAAATGGCAACAGAAATGGGTGGACAACAAGACCTATAAAGTTGTCGAAGACGAATCGAAAAAGAAGTTCTATGTATTGAACATGTTCCCTTATCCATCGGGAGCCGGACTGCATGTCGGTCATCCGCTGGGATACATTGCCAGCGATATTTATGCCCGTTACAAGCGTTTGCAGGGATTTAATGTATTGAATCCGATGGGATACGATGCATACGGACTTCCGGCCGAACAATATGCCATTCAAACCGGACAACATCCGGCTATTACTACGGTCAACAATATCAACCGTTACCGTGAACAGCTGGATAAGATCGGTTTCAGCTTCGACTGGGATCGTGAAGTACGTACCTGTGATCCGGGTTATTATCACTGGACACAATGGGCGTTTCAGAAGATGTTCAACAGCTTTTATTGCAATGCCTGTGGAAAAGCCGAACCCATCAGTGAGCTGATCAGACATTTCGAAGAAAAAGGAACCGAAGGCCTGGATGTAGCCTGTAGTGAAGAGCTGACTTTTACAGCCGAAGAATGGAAGGCCAAGTCAGAGAAAGAAAAACAGGAAACCTTGATGAACTACCGAATTGCCTATCTGGGTGAGACCATGGTAAACTGGTGTCCGCAGCTGGGTACCGTACTGGCAAACGATGAGGTAGTAGACGGTGTTTCCGAACGTGGAGGTTATCCGGTGGTTCAGAAGAAGATGCGCCAATGGTGCTTGCGTGTTTCGGCATACGCACAGCGTTTACTCGATGGATTGGATACCATTGACTGGACTGAATCATTGAAGGAAACCCAGCGTAACTGGATTGGCCGTTCCGAAGGTACGGAGGTTCGCTTTAAAGTGAAGGACAGTGATCTGGAATTTACTATCTTTACCACCCGTGCCGATACCATGTTCGGAGTGACTTTCATGGTGCTGGCTCCGGAAAGCGAGCTTGTTCCACAATTGACTACGGAGGCGCAGAAAGCCGAAGTAGAAGCCTATCTGGACCGTACGAAGAAACGTACCGAGCGTGAACGTATTTCCGACCGTCGGGTAACCGGTGTGTTCAGTGGTTCGTATGCCATCAATCCATTTACCGGCGATGCAGTACCTGTATGGATCAGCGATTATGTATTGGCCGGATACGGAACCGGAGCTATCATGGCCGTTCCTGCGCACGACAGCCGTGACTATGCATTTGCCAAACATTTCAATCTGCCGATCATTCCGCTGGTTGAGGGATGTGATGTCAGCGAAGAAAGCTTTGATGCCAAGGAAGGTATTGTCTGCAATTCGCCGAAAGCGGGCGTGACTCCGTATTGCGATCTGAACCTGAACGGACTGACCATTAAGGAAGCCATTGCAGCTACCAAGAAATATGTAAAAGAACATCAGTTGGGACGTGTAAAAGTGAACTACCGTCTGCGTGATGCCATCTTCTCCCGCCAGCGTTACTGGGGTGAACCGTTCCCGGTTTATTACAAGGACGGTATGCCTTACATGATTGACGAAAGCAAGTTGCCGCTGGAACTTCCGGAAGTAGACAAGTTCCTGCCTACGGAAACCGGTGAGCCTCCATTGGGTCATGCTACCAAGTGGGCTTGGGATGTAGAAAAAGGTGAAGTGGTAGAGAATGCCAAGATAGACAATGTAACCGTTTTCCCGATTGAACTGAATACCATGCCGGGATTTGCCGGTTCTTCGGCTTATTACCTGCGTTACATGGATCCGCATAACGACAAGGCGCTGGTTTCTGAAAAGGCTGACCGTTACTGGCAGAACGTAGACCTGTATGTAGGTGGTACAGAACATGCTACCGGTCACTTGATTTATTCCCGTTTCTGGAACAAGTTTCTGTTCGATCTCGGAGTAAGTATCAAGGAAGAACCGTTCCAGAAACTGGTAAATCAGGGTATGATTCAGGGACGCAGTAATTTCGTATATCGTATCAAGGATACCAATACATTTGTTTCACTGGGCCTGAAGGATCAGTACGACGTAACTCCGCTGCACGTAGATGTCAACATCGTATCGAACGATGTGCTGGATGTAGAAGCTTTCAAGAACTGGCGTCCGGAGTATAACAATGCCGAATTTATTCTGGAAGACGGCAAGTACGTTTGCGGATGGGCCGTTGAGAAGATGAGTAAGTCTATGTACAACGTGGTCAATCCGGATATGATTGTAGAGAAGTACGGTGCCGATACCTTGCGTATGTACGAAATGTTCCTGGGACCGGTAGAACAGTCCAAGCCTTGGGATACCAACGGTATCGACGGTGTTCACCGTTTCCTGAAGAAACTGTGGAATCTGTTCTACGGCCGTACCGGAGAATTCCTGCCTCAGGAAGCAGAGCCGACCAAGGAAGAGTTGAAATCCATCCATAAGCTTATCAAGAAGGTAAGCGGTGACATCGAAGTCTTCTCTTACAATACTTCCATCAGTGCATTCATGATTTGTGTGAACGAACTGACTGCCATGAAGAGCCGCAATAAGGCTGTGTTGAGCGACCTGGTAGTATTGCTTGCTCCGTTTGCTCCGCATCTGGCTGAAGAATTGTGGGAAGCTCTGGGACATGCTACTACGGTGTGCGATGCCCAGTGGCCGGTCTATAATGAAGACTATTTGAAGGAAGATAGCGTGAAGTATACGATTTCCTTCAATGGAAAAGCACGTTTTACCATGGAATTTCCGGTTGATGCAGACAATGAAACCATTCAGAAAGCTGTGATGAGTGAAGAGCAGTCGCAGAAATGGATCGACGGAAAGACTCCGAAGAAGGTAATCATCGTTCCGAAGAAGATTGTAAACATCGTTCTTTAAATCGGAAAAGATGGATTTACTGTTGAAAAGAAAATTGGGCCGGGAGTCGAGAGACTACCTGGCCATCACTTTCGGTCTGATCTGTTATTCCATCGGATGGGCGGCGTTTATGCTTCCTTATCAGATTACGACGGGAGGTGTGACGGGTATCGCTGCTATCATTTATTACGTTACCGGGATAGAAATTCAGGTTTCCTATTTTATCATCAATGCCATTTTCATGGGTTTTGCACTGAAGATACTGGGACCGAAATTCAGTGTGAAGACCGTTTATGCCATTTTTATGCTGACTTTTCTGCTCTGGTTGTTTCAGACGATATTGAAGGATGAGAATGGTAATCTGCCCCAGCTTTTAGGACCGGGACAGGATTTTATGGCCTGTGTCATCGGGGCCGGTTTGCTGGGTTTCGGTATCGGAATTGTATTCTGCAATAACGGAAGTACCGGCGGAACGGATATCATTGCCTGGATTATCAACAAGTACAAGGATGTGACTCTGGGACGGATGATGATGTATTGTGATATTGTCATTATTTCTTCCTGTTACTTCATCTTTCATGATTGGCGGCGTGTGTTGTTTGGTTTTTGTGTACTCTTTATCATGAGTATCGTGATAGATTATGTCATCAACAGTACCCGGCAGTCGGTACAGTTCCTGATTTTCTCAAAACATCACAACGAAATAGCCGAAGGAATTTCTACCCGGGTAAACCGTGGAGTTACCTTGCTCGACGGTCAGGGCTGGTACAGCAAGAAGGACATCAAAGTCGTCGTGGTACTGGCCAAGAAGAGTGAATCCTTGGATATTTTCCGTCTGGTAAAAGATATAGATCCGGATGCGTTCATTTCGCAAAGTAATGTCGTCGGTGTATATGGCGAAGGTTTCGATAAGCTGAAAGTGAAATAAAGTTGACGAGGTAACGAGTTGACAAGGATATATAGGGGTTGTAGAGGATGTATGGTTCTCTGCAACCCCTTTTCTCTTGTATCGTATGAAAAAATATTCTTTACTGTGCAGTAAATCGGTCGGGAGAGTATTTCTAAAATAGAAACCTTTAAAATAATAATGTTATGAAAAGAAGTTCAAAGTGGTTGAAAGTTTTCAACGGTCTCCTGTCTTCTGTATTGGCTTTGTTGGGATATTCTTGTAGTGTATTGGGGGAGACGCCTGATGAATACGGTACACCTTATGCCAGGTATGAAATAAAAGGAAAGGTGACAGACAAGGAAAGTCAGGCTGTGATAGAAGGTGCCCGAGTCATCGTAAAGCCTTTGGATTATGAAACCGGAATAGCCTCTCCGTATGACAATGATACGGTTTATACGGACAAGGACGGCAATTATCTTTATCAGAAAGAGGAGGGTGGATCGAATCGTTTGCGTGTGGTATGCGAAGACCCGTCGGATACTTACAAGGCTGATTCCACGCAAGTGAGCATGAATCCTGAAGGCGGTGACGGTTGGTATCAGGGGAGTGACACCCAGATTGTCGATTTTGAACTGGATAAGAAAGAGCCATGAAAACACCGGTAGAACAACTTTCCTTACGCAAGTGGCTGGCGCTGGAGGTGTTCCGTAAGATGCGTGAAAATCAGAAGGCCCTGCATCCGTTGAGGCAGCTTTTCTGGGAGTGTACGCAGCGCTGTAATGTCCGTTGCAAGCATTGCGGCAGTGATTGTAAAAGTACGACAACCGTTCCTGATATGCTTGCGGCAGATTTTCTGCGTGTAATAGACAGTATTACTCCACATGTAAATCCACACGAGGTGAGTATTGTCATTACGGGAGGTGAACCGTTGGTACGCGAAGATTTGGAAGAGGTAGGGCTAACGCTGTATCAGCGCGGTTATCCGTGGGGGATGGTAACCAATGGCCTTTATCTGAGCGATTCCCGTCTGCAAAGTCTGCTGGAGGCCGGATTGCATTCCATGACCGTCAGTCTGGACGGTTTTGCCGATGACCACAACTGGTTGCGGGGACATCTCCAAAGTTACGAACGGGCAATGAATGCTATCCGTCTGATGGCCCGTGAATCGGAACTGACCTGGGATGTCGTAACCTGCGTAAACCGGCGGAATTATCCGTATCTGGAACAACTGAAAGATGCGCTTTATGAGGCGGGTGTCCGTCGTTGGCGGTTGTTTACCATTTTTCCGGTAGGCCGGGCGGCCCGTTATCCGGAATTCCAGTTGGATGACAAGGACTTCATGGGACTTATGGAATTCATCAGACACGTCCGTCAGGAAGGGAAGGTGATGGCCAGCTATGGATGTGAGGGTTTTTTAGGCAGTTATGAGGCCGAAGTACGTGATAGTTTCTATATCTGTAATGCGGGAATCAGTGTAGCTTCGGTACTGGTCGACGGATCCATTTCGGCATGTCCGAGCATTCGTGCAGATTATTCCCAGGGTAATATTTACCGGGATGATTTTATGGAGGTGTGGGAGCATCGGTTCCAGCCTTTCCGTGACCGTACGTGGATGAAGAAAGGGGCTTGTGCCTCGTGTACCTTCTTCCGTTATTGCGAAGGAAACGGCATGCATTTACGCGATGCCAACGGCGATTTGCTGTTCTGTCATCTGGAACGTCTGAAAGGGGCTGCTGCCTGTCGGCCGTAACCGGATAATATCTGTTCGGATAAGTTTGACCTTCAGGATTTATTTCTTTATTTTTGTGCGTTCGATTTTAACGGAATACAAACAGAACAGATTTATGAAGAAACTAGTTTTTGCGACCAACAATGCCCATAAGCTGGAAGAAATCCGGGCGATTCTGGGCGATAAAGTGGAAATCCTGAGTCTGAATGATATTGATTGTCATGCCGATATTCCCGAAACAGCCGATACGCTGGAAGGAAATGCCGCCTTGAAGGCTGCCTATATCTATGAGCACTACGGTTTGGATTGCTTTGCCGACGATACCGGTCTGGAGGTAGAAGCACTGAACGGCGCACCGGGTATCTATTCGGCCCGCTATGCCGGAGGTGAAGGACACGATTCGGAAGCCAATATGAAGAAACTGCTGGGCGAGATGGAAGGGAAGGAGAACCGACGTGCACAGTTCCGTACCGCCATCTGTCTGATAGAGGAGGGTAAGGAAACCTTGTTTGAAGGTATCGTGAAAGGAGAGATTATCCGCGAAAAGCGGGGAGGTTCCGGTTTCGGTTACGATCCGGTCTTTGTTCCCGAGGGCTATACCGAAACATTCGCCGAAATGGGGAGTGAAGAAAAGAATAAGATCAGTCACCGTGCCCGTGCCGTACAGCAGCTTTGTGCGTATTTGAACAAGTAGTCAGTTTTATTCATAAAACATGCTCGCGAACAGTAGAGAACGCGAGCATGTTTTGGTTAAGACGTCCGTTTGTTTGCTTTCATACGGACGTTCGTTTGGGTTAAGACGTCCGTTCGTTTTCAGGCCTTCCGGAATTTCTGTGCCACCTTGTAATAAGTGGGCAGTTCCACTCCCAGTTTCTCGCCCAGTTCAATCATGTCGAACAGCAGTCCTTGTATCTCCGATTCGTGGCCGCGGGCAATATCCTTTTGCATGGAAGCCGTGCTGTGCGGGTCCAGCTTGTCGATGACCTTCAGGTTATAGGTTATCGGATCTTCGGGGTAGGTAATGCCGATTTTCCGGCCGATCTCGGCACTTTCGCGCGATAACCCTACGAAGGTATCACGCACCTCGCCTTCGTGCTGTACTTCGCCCATCGGAACGTCGTGGTAGGCTCCTGTGCAGGCCATGGCCGAGATGAACGACCACTTGATAAAGGTATCACGGTTGATGTCGTCCGATACGTCTACCTTGATGCCGCAGGCACGCAGGTCGTCGGCTATCGCTTCCAGACGTTCGCGGGCTACTCCCTGTTCGGGACGGGCACCGAACACCAGTCGGAAGATGCTTCCCATCTGGCTGATTTCGCCTTCACCGGAAACGAATCCTACGATGTAGATACAACCGTCCAGTACGGTTACCTCAGGTACCAGACTGCCGATACGCGGACCGGTACCGTAAACATTCAGAATCGGGATGACCAGGGTAGAGGGCTTGGCAGCCTTGACAATAACTTCCGGTATGGAGCTGATGGAATAGCCTTTCACACAGACAAAGATGACATCGGCCTGACCGATATAGTCTTCCGTAGTATAGGCCTTGACAGGCAGATAATGTTCGCCTTTCAGATCCGATTTCAGGTGAAGCCCGTTGCGACGGATGGCTTCGAGGTGTTTGCCGCGGGCGATGCAGGTAACATCTCTTCCCGCCAATGACAGGAAACCGGCGATACAGCCTCCTACACCTCCTGTTCCAATGATGAGATAATTCATACGTGTGTGTTTAAGGGTTAACGATAAACACAGAGAAACAAAAGATACCGTCTTTCGGGAGGAAAGGCCTTATCTGTTTGTATCTCTGTGCGTTATTAATGGCGGAAGGACACGGATGAAGTGTTCTCCGGAAAAATCAGGGTGAGCTTATACGTTGAAGCGGAAGTGCATGATGTCTCCGTCTTCTACGATATAGTCCTTGCCTTCTACATTCAGTTTACCGGCTTCGCGTACGGCAGCTTCGGAACCGTAGTGGATGAAGTCGTCGTACTTGATGACTTCGGCACGGATGAATCCTTTTTCGAAATCGGTGTGGATGACACCGGCACACTGCGGAGCTTTCCAGCCTTTGTGGAAGGTCCAGGCACGGACTTCCATCTTGCCGGCCGTGAAGTAGGTTTCCAGATTCAGCAGCTTGTAGGCGGCACGGATCAGACGGTTTACGCCCGATTCTTCCAGACCTACTTCCTGCAGGAACATCTGGCGGTCTTCGTAAGTTTCCAGTTCGGCAATGTCGGCTTCGGTCTTGGCTGCAACAACCAGAATTTCTGCTCCTTCGTCTTTTACGGCTTCACGAACCTGTTCTACGTATTTGTTACCGTTTACGGCGCTGGCTTCATCTACGTTGCAGACATACAGCACGGGTTTTGAAGTCAGCAGGAACAGATCGTGTGCGATGCGCTGTTCGTCTTTGCTTTCGAACTGTACGGTACGGGCCGATTTTCCCTGTTCCAGGGCTTCCTTGTATTTTACCAATACTTCATAAGTCTGTTTGGCTACCTTGTCGCCACCGGTCTGAGCCTGTTTCTGCACTTTCTGGATGCGGCTTTCGATAGTTTCCAGGTCTTTCAGCTGAAGTTCCGTATCGATGATTTCCTTGTCGCGTACGGGATCCACGTTTCCGTCTACATGGGTTACGTTTTCATCGTCGAAACAGCGCAGTACGTGCAGGATGGCATCTGTTTCACGGATATTGGCCAGGAACTTGTTCCCCAGTCCTTCACCCTTGCTGGCACCTTTTACCAGACCGGCGATGTCTACGATTTCTACCGTTGTCGGGACGATACGGTCCGGGTCTACCAGGGCAGCCAGTTTATTCAACCGTTCATCGGGCACGGTAATGACACCCACGTTGGGTTCGATGGTACAGAAGGGGAAGTTGGCTGCTTGAGCCTTTGCATTTGATAAGCAATTGAAAAGAGTCGATTTTCCTACGTTCGGCAAACCGACAATACCACATTGTAAAGCCATAATATATTGTTATTTCCTATTAAAATCGCTTTTATCTAGTAGATAAAGAAGACAGGTTCATACTGGCCGGCAACAGGAATATCGTTTGGAGGCACCGGCCCTGTCTTTTATCGGGGCAAAGTTACTCATTTATCAGACATAATCAAAACATTGTCAGGATTACTGTTTCCGGCCGGTAGTTCTGGAGTAATTGTTCCGGACTGAGAAGTTTGCTGGTATTTGTCGATGCAGACTGATTGCTTGTGGTTGTAAATCGATGTCGGAATATACGTCTGTCATGACGAAAACGAGGGTGGATGGAGGCTGGAATTTGTCTGGAAAAAGGGGAGACGGTTATAAATTGTAAGCAAAATCCCGGATGATTGTCTGCAGGAGAGATAAAGAAGCACTGATAGGCAGTGGCAGGTGAGGTAATAAAAAAAGAGGCATTCCTTTCGGAGTGCCTCTTGGATGAATAAGAGAGTATATGAATGATGAATCTATTTTCAGTAGCTTATTTGTCCATGGTAACGGTCATTTCCGGAATCAGTACAAAGTCTTTCTTTTTGTTGTTCCATTTGTAATATTCCGTTGTAACGCTCTTGCTATCATAAATATAACGGATGCACAGGTCATTTTCCCAGCGTTCTTTGGCGCTGTTCCATTTCTGTGACATGTTTTCAGTCATCTGCTGGTTAGCGTTGTACTTATAGTTATATTTCATGTAGTTGGTCAGTGTAGTTCCGTCCATCTTGTATACGGTTTCAGAAACTTTTACGCCGTTTACTTCTTCTGCGTTGTAGATAAGATTGTTGTCTAAAGTTGCTGCAGAAATTGTAACGTTAGTCATCCATGCGATTACTGCTACCAATGTGATTTTAATCAAGTTGAAAGTTTTCATATCTGTGATATTTTAAGGTTTAAATTACATTTTGTTCTTTTTGACGATGCAAAGATACGTCAAAGTTTTATATGTTGGTTGTCTTTTGGTGAAAAAAATGTGAATTAGTTTCAAAATGTCACAGAATAAACAACTTTTAACAATAGGGCTGGATTAGTGTGCTTCCAGCCAATTCTTGCCCCAACCACAGTCTGCCTTCAAAGGTACTTTCATTTTGTAAGCACCTTCCATTTCGCTGATAACGATTTGTTGTACTTTTTCCTTTTCTTCAGGCAGTACGCTGAAGTTTAGTTCATCGTGTACCTGAAGAATCATCTTCGAGCGTATGCCTTCCTGCATGAAACGCTGGTAGATGCGTACCATGGCTACTTTGATAATGTCGGCAGCACTTCCCTGAATGGGTGCGTTGATGGCGTTTCGTTCGGCATATCCTCTGACGACGGCATTCCGTGAGTTGATGTCCGGCAGGTAGCGTTTGCGGTTGAAGATGGTTTCAATGTATCCTTTTTCGCGGGCTACCCGGATACTCTCGTCCATGTATCGTTTTACATCTGGATAATTGTTGAAATATCCGTCGATAAGTTCCTTGGCTTCTTTCCGGTCGACATTGAGACGTTCGGCCAGTCCGAAGACGGAGATTCCGTAGATGATACCGAAATTGGCCGTTTTGGCTTTGCTCCGTTGCTCACGGGTGACTTCCGACAATTCCTCCTTATATATTTTGGCAGCTGTGGCCGCATGGATGTCCTGTTCTTTCTGGAAGGCCTCAATCATGTGCGGGTCTCCGCTTAAATGGGCCATGATGCGCAATTCGATCTGTGAATAATCGGCCGAGAAGAATTCACAGCCTTCGTCCGGGATAAAGGCTTTGCGGATTTCTTTTCCGTCTTCGTTTCGGATAGGAATGTTTTGCAGGTTCGGATTGCTGGAACTGAGTCGGCCGGTGGCGGTAACCGTCTGGTTGAACGAGGTGTGAATATGGCCGGTGGCCGGATTGATCAGTTGGGGAAGGGCGTCGATGTATGTGCCCAGCAGTTTCTTGAGGCCGCGGTGTTCCAGGATTTTCCCGACAATCTCGTGTTTGCCCCGTAAACTTTCCAATACCTCTTCGGAAGTGATGTATTGTCCGGTTTTTGTCTTTTTGGCCTTTTCTACAATTTTCAACCGGTCAAACAGCACTTCGCCTACCTGCTTGGGAGAAGCGATGTTGAATTCCATTCCTGCCAGCTGGTGTACTTCTGCCTCAATCTGCTGCATGCGGGCCGTAAAATGTTTGGAGCTTTCTTTCAGTGCTTCTGTATCGATGCGTACACCGTTTCGTTCCATGTAGGCGAGTACCGGAACCAGTGGCATTTCAATTTGTTCGAACAGTTCGGTTACTCCGTTGTCCTGCATTTCTTTCTCCAGGAAGGTTTTCAGCTTCAGTGTGACATCGGCATCTTCGCAGGCATACTTGTAGACATCGGCAGGAGAGAGGTCGCGCATGTTCTTCTGTCCTTTTCCTTTGGGGCCTATCAGTTCGTCGATGTGGATGGTCTGGTATTTCAGGTAAATCTCGGCCAGGTAATCCATGTTGTGGCGCAGCTCGGGTTGAAGTACGTAATGGGCAATCATGGTATCGAACAGTTTTCCTTTTACCTGTACTCCGTAATTTGACAGCACCAGCATATCGTACTTGATGTTCTGACCCACCTTGATTGTTTTTTCATTTTCGAAGACGGGTTTGAACTTGTTTACGATTTTTTGCGCTTCTTCACGGTCTTTAGGAACCGGTACGTAGAAGGCTTGATTTTCGGCATAACTGAAGCTCATTCCTACCAGTTCGGCGGTGATCGGATCTGTTCCTGTAGTCTCCGTGTCTAGACTAAAAACTTCCTTTGTAAGGATATTTTGTAATAAATTGTTTATTTTTTCTTCATTATCAATTAATTGATAATTATATTCAAGGTCCTCAATCCTCTTGAGATTTGAATTTTTACTGCTTTCTGTAGAGTTGTCCGCAAAAAATCCAAAGAGATCGCCTTGGGAAGCCGTGGTTGAAGGTTCTGATTTTTTTTCGTTCTTGAAGATTCTTTCCAGCAGTGTACGGAACTCCAGCTCTTCGAAGATTTTTCGGAGTTCTTCTTCGTTGGGATCTTCTCTCTTCAGTGAGTCCATGTTGAGTTCAATCGGAACATCGGTCTTGATGGTTGCAAGAAACTTGGAGAACGTTATTTGTTCGCGATTGGTTTCTACTTTGGTCCGCATGGCTCCTTTCAGCTGGTCTGTATGTTCCAGCAGATTCTCGATGCTTCCGAATTGGGCAATCAGTTTCTGCGCCGTTTTTTCTCCTACGCCCGGACATCCGGGAATGTTGTCCGATGCGTCTCCCATCAGTCCCAGCATGTCGATTACCTGTATGGGAGAGCTGATGGAATATTTGGTTTTGACTTCTTCAATTCCCATTACTTCGAATTCCTTGTCTCCGTATTTGGGCCGGTACATGAAGACATATTCGGAAACCAGTTGTCCGTAGTCTTTGTCGGGGGTCATCATGTAGGTAGGAATCTGTTGCTTTCCGGCTTGAGTGGCCAGTGTGCCGATGACATCGTCGGCTTCATATCCCGATACCTCAAGGATGGGTATGTTGTAGGCGCGGATAATATCTTTGATAATGGGTACAGACAGACGAATGGCTTCCGGAGTTTCTTCCCGCTGTGCTTTGTATAATTTGTATGCTTCGTGCCGAAAAGTAGGACCTGCAGGATCGAAGGCAATTCCGATGTGCGTAGGGTTCTCTTTCTTTAATACATCCTCCAGGGTATTGACAAAACCTAGAATAGCCGATGTATTAAAGCCTTTTGAATTAATACGTGGATTCTTAATGAGGGCGTAATAGGCACGATAAATCAATGCATACGCATCTAGTAGAAATAATTTCTGCATTCGTGTAAAAATATTAAGTTTTTTCATGTAAAAATACAAAAAAATGTCGTATTCGCTCTTTTATTATTACTTTTGTGCAGCAAATATATGTAGATGGATAAAATAGATTTAATCACTCGACCTGTAAGAAAAGAACTGACAGCCTTTAGACAGCTTTTCGACTCTTCTTTGCAAAGTACCGATCCGTTGCTGAACGAGGTGCTTTCTTATATCAAGAAGCGGAATGGTAAAATGATGCGTCCCATTCTGGTGATGCTTATGGCAAAGTTATATGGTGTTTTGAATGACGCTACCTTGCACGCTGCGCTTTCACTGGAGTTGTTGCATACGGCCAGTCTGGTCCATGACGATGTAGTGGATGAGAGTGACAAGCGGAGGGGGCAGTCGTCTGTAAATGCCATATATAACAACAAGGTCTCTATATTGGTGGGCGATTACATGCTGGCTACCAGTTTGAGGCATGCTGCATATACCGGGAAAGTAGAATTGGTAGAGTTGATTGCGCGTTTGGGACAGGATTTGTCGGAAGGTGAGATTATCCAATTGGCCAATACGTCGAACAAGGAATTTTCCGAGGAAATCTATTTTAATGTGATCCGAAAAAAAACGGCTGCTTTGTTTACAGCCAGCGCAGAAAGTGGAGCTGTCTCTGTACAGGCACCGGAAGAAGAGGTGAAGAATGCGGCTCTTTTTGGTGAGATGATTGGTACGGCTTTTCAGATAAAGGACGATATTTTCGATTATTTCGAGAATGCGGAACTTGGAAAACCGACGGGAAATGATATGGTAGAAGGTAAGCTGACCCTGCCTGCTTTGTATGTGATCAATAAGCTGGGATCCGATGAAGTACGTGATTTGGGATTACGGATTCGTTCACTGGAGGCTACCAAAGAAGAAATCGCTGCGTTTGTGGAACTGGTAAAACGTGAAGGAGGTATCAGTTATGCCGAGCAGGTAATGTATGGATACCGTGAGCGTGCTTTGGCTTTGTTGCCGTCGTCGACAGATGAAGCACTCCGTACAGCATTGACTGCATATATTGATTATGTGATTGAACGTAATAAGTAAACAGATCGTTCTGAAATATGAAAAGACTGCCTTACCTTTCTGAGACTATGGGTAAAGCAGTCTTTTTTATTATTCCTATAGAATTCCTTAACGAAGGAAGCAGTGGATGGAATTAGAAGAATTTGGTTTCTGCTCCCAAAATATCGGAAAGTAACAGGTTGGCCAGACGGCTGGTTCCTAAGCGGAAGAGTTCGTTGTTCAGCCATTCCTTGCCCAATATTTCTTTTACGATGGTATAATAAGTCACGGCATCTTTTACGGTGTTGATACCGCCCGCAGGTTTGAAGCCTACTTTACGTCCGGTTTCCAGAAAGTATTCTTTAATGGCATGACACATGACAAAGGCCGCCTCGGGTGTAGCCGATACAGGTTCTTTTCCTGTAGATGTTTTGATGAAATCGGCTCCTGAATACATGGAAAGGATGGAAGCTTTCTTGATGTTGGAAGCCGATCCCAATGCTCCTGTCTCCAGAATGACTTTCAGGTGTTTTTCGCCACATACGGATTTCAGTTCTTCTATTTCGTCGCACATGCTTTCATAGTCATGGCTGAGGAACTTTCCTACGGGGATGACAATATCGATCTCGTCTGCGCCTGCATGGATGGCCATGGCTGTCTCGGCTACTTTTACTTCTGTGAATGTCTGTGAAGAAGGAAATCCTCCCGATACGCAGGCTATTTTTACATCGTCTGCTTCCAGTGTATCATTTACGATTTCGGCCATGTTCGGGTATACACAGATGGCTGCTACATTCTTTAGGTCGGGATAGGCGTCGACGAAATCATTTACCCGCTGGGTAAATTCCATTACACTTTCTTCACTATCCGTACATTTCAGGGTAGTCAGGTCAATACAGTTGAAGAGGAACTTCTTTACCTCGGTTGTGTTGTTTTCGTCAAGGTGCTTTTCCAACAGATGGGCCGTTTGTTGAGCCACTTCCTTATCGTTTAACCGTGTGTTGTATTTATCCAACGCCATTTCATATTTACTCGGCTGGTTCAAGTGTTCTTTATCCATTTCGTCGTAACCGAAGTCGTCTGTCTCATTTGCATCGTACTTCTCATTGTTTGTTGACTGATGTCCCGGATTGTTTCCGTACATGTATTCATCGTCTGAAAGATGTTTCATAAAGGCTATAATTTAGGGTTGTTTTTATGTCTGTCTTTATCTCTTGATGTTTTCTTCTCAAGATTCTTTTGGAATGCTTCTGTCAGGTCTACTCCTGTCTGATTGGCCAGACAGATCAATACCCAGAGCACATCGGCCATTTCGTCGGCCAGGTTGCATTTTTCTCCTTCCTTGAAAGACTGGTCGCCGTATTTGCGTGCCATTATGCGTGCCAGTTCGCCTACTTCTTCGGTCAGTACGGCCATATTTGTCAATTCGCTAAAATACCGTACGCCGTAAGTCTTGATCCAGTTGTCTACTGTTTTCTGTGCTTCTTCCAGTGTCATATATTTATTCTTTGTTTTTTGAATCGATGCAGATTGTTACAGGACCATTATTGAGAAGCTCTACTTTCATGTCGGCTCCGAATTCGCCGGTTCCTACCTGTTTCCCTAAGGCGATACTTAGTTCATTGCAGAAATATTCGTAAAGAGGAATGGCTGTTTCGTGACGGGCTGCCCGTATGTATGAAGGCCGGTTTCCCTTTTTGGTCGAAGCCATCAGTGTGAATTGGCTGATGACCAATATTTCGCCGCCTACATCCAGGATGGAGCGGTTCATGACTCCTTGTTCGTCATCGAATACGCGGAGTCCGATTATTTTCTTGCAGAGCCAGTCGGCGTCTTCCTGGGTATCGGCTTCTTCAATGCCTACCAGAATCATAAAACCGGTTTGAATGGCAGATTTGCATACTCCATTGATGGTTACGGATGCATGGCTGACACGTTGGATTACTACTCTCATAATTGTATTGTTCGTTCTGTTTTTTACAAAAGTACGAAATAAATCGGTTTCCCGTTCTATACGTTTGCATTTATTCAAAGAGACCCTTGCTTTAGCGTTTGGGGCTTCTGGCTTTTGTGCGAAGGAAAGGAGATCTTTGCACTTTGGTTGCTTTATCTTTGTACTCTTATTGGAACAGTTCCTTTGAAAGGGGAATAAACTTTAAGTTGATATATTCTCTTGCTGTCTGATGACGGTACCCGATGTTTCCGTTACAGTGTTTCTTTGATGTTTTTTGCGGCGCTTTCACCGATTACGGCAGCTATTTCTTCCAGACTGGCCTGTTTGATTCGGGCCACACTCTTGAAGGTCTTGAGTAAGGCTGTTTTTCGTTTTTCTCCGATTCCCTTGATATTGTCCAGAGCCGATGCTATCTGGCTCTTGCTGCGTTTATCGCGGTGGAACGTAATGGCAAACCGGTGTACTTCGTCCTGAATGTTTTCCAGCAGGTGAAAGAGGGGAGTTCCTTGTTTGATTCCTACTACTACAGGTGGAAACCCATATAGAATCTCGGATGTTTTGTGGCGATTGTTTTTGGCTAATCCAACAATGGGTATGTTTAGATGCAGTTCGTCTTCTATAACCTGCCGTACGACTTCCATTTGTCCTTTCCCGCCATCGGTCAGAATCAGATCGGGAAGTTCTCCTTGTTCCTCGATAATCCGGCTATATCTGCGGCGTACTACTTCCTGCATGGAAGCATAATCGTCGGGGCCCGTTACTGTCTTGATAATGTATTTGCGGTAATCCTTTTTACTTGGTTTTGCTTTCTTGAAGACAACGCAGGCGGCTACGGCATCTGATCCCTGAATGTTGGAATTATCGAAACATTCAATATGGACGGGCATTCGGTCAATGTGCAACTGTTCCTGAATTTCCTTCATCAGGCGTACACTGCGTTGCTCTGGATTTAGCTTTTCTGCTTGTTTCAGCCGGTCTACCTTGTATTGCTTTACGTTCATGATAGAAAGTTCAAGCAGGTGCTTTTTATCTCCTCGTTGCGGAATGGTGAAGGTGACATCCTTCATTTCCATGTCGAGTTCGAATGGAATGATGATTTCCCTGGATGTACTTTTATAGCGTTCCCGCATTTCTACAATTCCCAGCTGGAGCAATTCTTCTTTTGATTCGTTCATGCGGATTTTATATTCGAAAGTAAAAGCCTGGTTAATGCTTCCGTTTGTAATGTGCAGGTAATTGATGTAGGCTGAGCTTCCTTCTGTTTCGATAGAGAATACATCGATGTTGTGGAGTACGGAGCTGACAACTTCGCTTCTCGAGCGATAGCTTTCTATCAGTTCATATTTCTCTTTGAGCTTTTGGGCTTCTTCGAATTTCAGTTCTTCGGCCATTGCCAGCATTTCCTTTTTCAAAGCCTGGCTGATAGCTTGTGTATTTCCTTTTAGGATTTCTTTGATTTGGGTAATGTCTTTCATGTAGTCCTCGTGTGATTGCAGACCTACGCAAGGACCTTTGCAATTCTTGATGTGATATTCCAGGCAAACTTTGAATTTGTTCGCCTGAATATTTTCTGGCGTCAGCGCCAGTTTACAGGTACGTGGAGAATAGAGCTTGTTTATCAGTTCCAGCAAGGCATACATGGACGGTACATGACTGTACGGTCCGTAATAGGTAGATCCGTTACGAATGATTTTTCGGGTCTTGAAGATACGTGGAAAGTATTCGTTGCTTACGCAGATGGAAGGATATGTCTTGTCATCTTTCAACAGGACATTGTAGCGGGGCTTGTATTTTTTGATCAGGTTATTCTCGAGCAGCAGCGCATCTTCTTCGGTGTTTACGACGATGTAGCGGATATCTGCGATCTTGCTTACCAGAATGCGGGTCTTTGCTGACTGATGCTCTTTTGAAAAATAGGAGTAGACCCTTCGTTTTAAGTTCTTGGCCTTGCCTACATAGATGATGACGCCTTCCTGATTTAAATACTGGTAGATTCCAGGGCTATCGGGAAGGTTTAATACAATTCCTCGCAGGTATTCGCTGGTTCCAAGTTCTTCTGTTTTCTCCATTGCAATAGCTAATTTTTGGGGGGTGGATGTTTGAAAAAACACAGGCTACATGCCGTCTTGTTGTGCGCGTATATTATCGTATGAGGGTAGTGATAACTGGCATGTAACCTGCGTGAGTTTATTGCTTGATGGCTGTCGTCGGGCAACAGGCTATTAAAGCTTCAGGAACGTTGTGATTTCCACATTGTCTGGAAAGGCTTTTCTTCCGTTTAGTTTTTCCAGCTCAATAACGAAGTTGACATAGGCTTTCTTTGCTCCAGCTTTCTTTACCAATCGGAGCGTAGCTGCCATGGTTCCTCCGGTTGCCAGCAAATCGTCGTGTAACAATACAATGTCGTTTTCGTTGATGGCATCCTTGTGAAGCTGGATGGTATCTGTGCCGTATTCTTTGGCGTATGTCTCTTCCAGCACTTCGGCCGGCAGTTTGCCAGGCTTGCGTGCCATAACGAAACCTGCCCCCAAACGGGTTGCTAACGCACCTCCCAGGATGAAACCTCTTGATTCGATTCCTACTACTTTAGTAATGCCCTTGTCTTTATAAAGTTCATACAATCCGTCTACCATTTCTTGCAGACATTCCGCATTCTTGAAGAGGGTAGTCACATCGTAGAACAAGATTCCTTTAATAGGGAAATCAGGAATTTCCCTCAAATTTTTCTTTAATATTTCCTTATTCATATTCAGTATTTTATGAGTTTTCTTTAAACCAGTTGTTTCACGTGAAACACATTCTTTTTATCTGCCCAGAAGTACCAGCAGCACGTTGATGTCGCTGGGTGAGATACCAGGAATACGGCTGGCCTGTGCCAGGGTTTCGGGATCTATCTTGATGAGCTTCTGCCGAGCCTCTGTGGACAATGATTGAAGGTTCATGTAATCAAACTTGCCTTTGATCCGGATAGATTCCAGCCGGTGAATTTTGTCGGCTATCATTCGTTCGCGGTCGATGTATCCTTTGTATTTTATAAGAACTTCGGCGGCTTCGATGATTTCGTCTTTCCGGGTTTCTATCTGTTCAAGCAGATGCTGAAAGGCCGGAACGTGTGGCGCGATATTTTCGATTGTTATTTGCGGACGGCTGATAAGATCAATTAATTTACATCCATGGGTCAACTGAGCCGTACCCAGACTTTCCAAAGCATCGTTTATTTTGTCTGCCTTGATGGAGTAGGTTTTCGTAAATTCGACGATGCGTGCGATCTCTTCCCGTTTGGTGCAAAGCCAGTCGTAGCGGTCCTTCTTGACCAGACCCAGTTTGTAGGCGCGCTCTGTCAGTCGCATATCCGCATCATCCTGACGAAGCAGGATCCGATACTCGGCACGGGAGGTGAACATGCGGTAAGGTTCGTCTACTCCTTTTGTTACCAGGTCGTCGATTAGGACACCAATATATGCTTCGTCTCTTCCAAGTACAAAGGGCTCTCCACCGTGACAATTGATATGGGCGTTAATACCTGCAATGATTCCTTGTCCTCCGGCTTCTTCGTATCCTGTTGTTCCGTTTACCTGGCCTGCAAAGAACAGGTTTCTGATGATTTTGGACTCGAGGGTATGCTTTAGCTGGGTCGGGTCGAAATAATCGTACTCGATGGCATATCCCGGGCGATAGATTACCAGATCACGGAAGCACGGAATTTTTTTCAGGGCTTCAATCTGAATGTCCATGGGAAGAGAAGAAGAGAAGCCGTTCAGGTAAAGTTCACGGGTCGTTTCGCCTTCCGGTTCTAGGAACAGCTGGTGCTGGGGCTTGTCCGGGAAAGTTACGATTTTTGTTTCGATACTGGGGCAATAACGCGGGCCGATACTCTTGATTTGTCCGTTGAACAAGGGAGAATCTGCCAGTCCGCTTCGAAGTACTTCATGTACTTCTTCGTTGGTATAGCAGGTCCAGCACTGAAGTTGTTTGAGCTGGCGCGGTTCGCTGATAAATGAAAAGCGGTGAAAATCGTTTTCTCCATCCTGTGTTTCCATCAGGTCGAAGTGTACGCTGCGTGCGTCAATGCGGACCGGGGTACCGGTTTTCATCCGGCCGGCGGTTATTCCGTGCCGGGTGATGGATTCGGTCAGGTGATAGGAGGCTGGTTCGGCACAACGTCCTCCGGCCAGCATTTTATGACCGATATGCATTAAGCCGTTCAGGAAGGTACCTGCCGTAAGAACGATACATTTGGCACGGAAGGTTACCCCCCAGCATGTAACGAGTCCGGTTACTTCGCCGTTCTCGACGATGAGTTCTTCTACGGTGTCTTGCCAGATATGCAGATTGGGAATATTCTCCAAAACCTCGCGCCAGGCCCAGATGAACTTGCCACGGTCGCATTGTGCGCGTGGGCTCCACATGGCTGGACCTTTGGAACGGTTCAGCATTCGGAACTGGATGGCTGTTTTGTCTGTAACCAGTCCCATGTATCCTCCCAGTGCATCAATCTCTCTTACGATTTGTCCTTTGGCGATACCACCTACTGCCGGGTTACAACTCATCTGGGCAATCTTGTTCATGTCCATGGTGATGAGACAGGTCTTTGAACCTAGGTTGGCAGCTGCTGCAGCTGCTTCGCAACCTGCATGGCCGGCACCAATTACAATTACGTCGTACTTGAATTCCATTGATTAGTTTGTTTTGCTCTGATTCGTCAACGCTGCCTGTTGCCGATTGGCTCTGGGCAACCGGAGAGAAAGTTATCCGTTCTGAGGCGGCTATGACGGTTGATGATTCGTTTAAACTTATTTGCAAAAATAAGAAAATTTCATGGCTTACTCGAGAATGCTCCGGCAAAAAGTATTTAATCCGGATAAGCTTACAAAGACATCAGGCACAGACCATCTGCAACGGGCTTCCTAAGGGGAAGTCTCAGCCTGCAGTTTGTCTGTGCCTGATGTTACTGAATCCGAAGATGACCGACCGGTTCTATTCCGCAGGGTGGGCCTGGTCTCTCATCTGTTTCAGCAGATCGAGTGCCTTGTTTTCGGCTGCTTCCATGATTTCGCGTTCGCCTGGTCCTTTATCGTTGATTCCGCAAAGGTGGAGAATACCGTGGATGATGACCCGGTGGAGTTCGGTTTCATACGTTGCTCCGAATTGTTCGGCATTGGTACGTATGGTGTCCAGACTGATGAACAGGTCGCCGGCTATGCGGTTTCCCTGGCAGTAATCGAATGTAATGATGTCGGTGTAATAATCGTGTTTCAGATACTGGCGGTTTACTTCCAGAATTTTCTCGTCGGAACAAAAGATATAGGCTATTTCACCCGTTCTTTTGTGGTAGGTTTCGGCTACGGCTTTGACCCATGCGCTTATTTCGTCTTGCCGGATGGGAGGCATTTCGACGCCTTCGGTGTAGTAAGTAATCATAACGGTATATTAATTAAAAAATAAATAGCAGATAAAAATGGCGGCAATGATACCGGCAAAGTCAGACAATAGTCCACAGGGAACGGCATGTCTGGTTTTGGTAATACCGACACTGCCGAAGTAGACGGCCAGAATGTAGAAGGTAGTATCAGTCGATCCCTGAAAAATGCAGGCCAGTCGTCCGACAAACGAGTCGGCTCCGTAAGTACTCATGGCATCTACCATCAGTCCGCGGGCACCGCTTCCGCTCAACGGTTTCATCAATGCAGTGGGCAGGGCTCCCACAAACTGATTGTCTATTCCACATAAATCGATGAGGGAGGCGATTCCTTGAATCAGAAAGTCCATGCTTCCGGACGCACGGAATACTCCGATGGATACCAGGATAGCTACCAGATACGGAATGATGCGGACAGCTGTCTCGAATCCCTCTTTGGCTCCGTCGACAAAGGCATTGTAGACGTTTATCTTTTTTCGTACACCGGCCAGGATAAAACCTATGATGATGACAAACAGGAAAACATTGGCGAAGGTGGTGGAATAGGCGTCAATCTGTGCACGTCCCAATGTTGTGAAAAAATAGATGATACCTCCGATGAGCAGGCTGGTTCCTCCCAAAAACAACAGAATGGTCCGGTTAAGCAGATTGATACGCTGGTAAAGACTGACGGCAATGATTCCGGCCAGGGTGGAGAAGAAAGTGGCCAGTAGAATCGGGACAAAAACATCGGTCGGTTGTGCTGCTCCCAGTTGGGCGCGGTATACCATGATACTGATAGGAATCAGTGTAAGGCTGGAGGTATTCAAGACCAGAAACATGATCATGGGATTGCTTGCCGTGTCTTTTCGTGTGTTCAGTTCCTGCAGTCCTTCCATTGCTTTTAGTCCTAACGGAGTAGCGGCATTGTCTAGTCCCAGCATGTTGGCGGCCAGGTTCATGAAGATACTTCCAGTGACGGGATGTCCTTTGGGAATGTCCGGAAACAGTTTGCTGAACAGCGGGCCCAGTATCCGGGAGAAGAGATTGATGACACCTCCCTGTTCGCCGATTTTCATGATACCGAGCCAGAGCGACAGGATACCTGTCAGTCCCAGGGATATTTCGAATGCTGTTTTTGATGAATCGAAAGTAGAATTGATGATAGCAGGAAATACTTCCACGTCGCCCCAGAATATCAGTCGGGCTAATGCGACGATGAAAGCAATTACGAAAAAAGCAATCCAGATATAATTTAGAACCATGGATGAATCAGTATTAAATGTGAGACAATTAGTTTCTTTCGCAAAAGTATAGATTTTCCGGTTTGGTTGGGTCATGTTAGTGAAAAACCTCTACCTTTGTAGGTATGAAAACAATGACTTTCCGCAAAATTCGATGGACGTTTCTGGGTGTCTGCCTGCTTTATGTCCTGGGATGCCGGTGGATTCCTGCCTGGGGAGAAGGATATGCTACGGGGCTTTATCCTTACCTTTCTGCGGTCTTGTCAGCATTTGCCGGTCTTTTCCCTTTTTCGCTGGAAGAAATCCTGGTGATGGCTGTGTTTGGCTGGGTGCTGGGTTATCCCTTATATGCCCGTTTCAGAAAACGGGACTGTGTACGGGTAATTGTCCGCCGGGAAGCAGAAGTGCTTTTGGCCGTTTATTGTTGGTTTTATCTTGGCTGGGGAAACAATTATTATCGTCAGGATTTTTTCCAACGTTCCCAAACGGAAAGAGTGGAATATGATGAACGGCAGTTTCAGGAGTTTCTGGTACGGTATGTCGACAGCCTTAATGTTTCCTATCTTTCTTCGGTCAGCTTTTCTGTTGATTCGCTGGAGCGTGAGGTGAAAGCGTTGTATGCACAGGTTCCGGATCGTTTCGGATTGTGTACTCCCCGCGACTGGCAACATCCCAAGCAGGTATTGTTCAATTCGCTTTATTCCGGAGTTGGAGTTTTAGGATATATGGGGCCTTTCTTTTCCGAATCCCAGTTGAACGCTGAATTGCTTCCGGTGCAGTACCCGTTTACTTACATACATGAGTATGCTCATTTGTTGGGAGTGAGTAGTGAAGCCGAAGCCAATTTCTGGGCATACCAGATTTGCATTCGCTCTGCATCGCCAGCGATCCGTTATTCCGGATATTTGGGCCTGTTACCGTACGTAGCGGTAAATGCGGCAGCCGTGATGACGGAATCCGATTATCAGCATTTCCTTTCAGCCATTCGTCCTGAGGTGATCAGGCAATGGGAGGAGAAAAGCAGATATTGGAGTGAACGGTATAGTCCGTTCGTGGGAGCTGTTCAACGTAAAGTGTACGACTGGTTTCTGAAGGGTAATAAAATTTCCAGTGGACATAAGAACTATGCGCAAGTGATAGGGATGATTATATCTTTACCTTCAGACTGGTGGCAGGAAGAAGGCCGCTGAGATTTTAAAAAATCGGGGGAGAGACGGGAAAGTTCTTATAAATTGTTTTCTGAGCGATTTTGGATTTTTTGTGGATTTCTTATTTTGGGTTGTTTTGTGACTTTTTGATTGTTGTATTGACTATTTTATGTTTGTTTGACTATGGTTTTCTCGTGTATATGATAAATATGCTGTTTTATGATTGGGCGAGGCCATCTTTGAATTAGAATTTTATGGTTAATTTATATTAATTCTGCTTGTTCGCTCATACATGTTTTCGTTTCCGGAAAAACATACGTTTGTTTTCATGTGAACGAACGCATGTCTGCATAAAGATGTCCGTTCGTTTGGAATGAAATGTCTGTTTGTTTTTTATACAGGGACATTCCCCTTATTACACCTTATTATATTATGTAGACGAACAGTGAATAATCGGGGAAATTAAATCATCTACTTTTTGTGAGAAGAAGATGGGGGTATGGACAGTCAGGCGTGCAGGTTTGTGGTGGCAGTCGTGTAGCTATGGGGGCAATAATCAGTGTGTTGAGGATGAAATTCAAATAAAAAGCAGGAGTCTTCGTAGAAAAAGTGTATCTTTACAGCTCAAAAATCTCATGTTGAATAAAACAATGGCCGTTATCATTAAGAAAGTAAGCGACAAGAAAGAATTGAGAACCTTTATTCGCTTCAATTACGAGTTATACAAAGACAACCCTTATTCCGTACCCGATTTGTACGATGATATGTTGAATACATTCAGTACCCGGAAAAATGCTGCATTTGAATTTTGCGAAGCGGATTATTTTTTGGCGTATAAGGATGATAAGCTGGTAGGCCGCGTGGCTGCCATTATCAACAGGCGTGCCAACGAAACCTGGAACAAGAAGGAAGTTCGTTTTGGCTGGATTGATTTCATCGATGATCTGGAAGTATCGAAGGCATTGCTTGATACGGTAGAAAAGTGGGGTAAGGAACGAGGCATGGAAGCCATGGTAGGTCCGTTGGGTTTTACTGATATGGATGCTGAAGGAATGCTGGTGGAAGGATTTGATCAGTTGGGAACAATGGCAACCATTTACAACTATCCTTATTATCCGGAACACATGCAGCGTCTGGGCTTGGAGAAAGAGGCCGACTGGGTAGAATTCAAGTTGACCGTACCCGATAAGCTTCCTGAGAAATTTGTTCGTATCTCTGAAATCATTCTTCAAAAATATAAGCTGAGAATAAAGAAGTTAAACCGTAAAGAACTGAAGGAAAAGAATTACGGACAACGTATCTTTGATTTGATTAATGAGGCATACGCACCTTTGTACGGATATTCAAAGATGACTCAGCGGCAGATTGACCAGTATGTCAAGATGTATCTTCCGTTGATAGACTTGCGAATGGTTTCTCTCGTAGAAAATGAAGCCGGAGAGCTGGTAGCGGTGGGTATATCCATGCCGTCTCTTTCTGAAGCGCTCCAGAAAGCAAAGGGAAAAATGCTTCCTTTCGGATGGTTTCATCTGATGAAAGCACTTTTTATCAAGAAGCCGAAGGTGCTTGATTTGTTGCTGGTGGGAGTGAAGCCGGAGTATCAGAGCAAGGGAGTAAACGCGCTTCTTTTCTATGATCTGGTTCCGGTTTATCAGCAGATGGGATTCAAGTACGGTGAAAGTAATCCGGAGCTTGAGGTGAACAAGAAAGTACAGGCGCAATGGACTGCCTTTGAGTCAGTGCAGCACAAGCGTCGCCGTGCCTTCAAGAAAGTATTTTAAGTGAGGTGTGTGCCCGACTTTCGTTAATATATAAATAGGAATATGATAGAAGAAATAAATCCACAACAACCGGTTTCGTATACCGAAGAGAACATCCGACATCTGAGCGACATGGAGCATGTACGTACCCGCCCGGGTATGTATATCGGTCGGTTAGGCGATGGTTCTCAGGCGGAAGATGGAATCTATGTCTTGTTGAAGGAGGTTATCGACAATAGCATCGACGAGTTCAAGATGGGGGCAGGCAAGCGCATTGATATTCAGATGGAAGATAACTTACGGGTGTCTGTGCGCGATTATGGCCGCGGCATTCCGTTGGGAAGTCTGGTGGATGCCGTTTCCATGCTGAATACAGGTGGTAAGTACGATACCAAAGCTTTCAAGAAGAGTGTCGGACTGAATGGAGTCGGAGCCAAGGCCGTAAATGCGTTGAGTAGCAAGTTTGTGGCTCGAAGCGTACGTGACGGTCAGATGAGAGAAGCCGTTTTCGAACGTGGGGAGTTGGTGAGTGATACTACGCAGGAAACTACGGAAGAAAATGGTACCTATATCTTTTTTGAACCGGATGATACACTCTTTTTGAATTATCATTTCCGTCCGGAGTTTATCGAGACCATGTTGCGTAATTATACATACCTGAATACCGGACTGGCTATTTATTACAACGGTCATCGGATTATCAGCCGGAATGGTCTGGAAGATCTGCTTAACGATAACATGACGGCTCCTGGTTTATATCCTATCGTACACCTTACGGGAGAAGACATCGAGATAGCCTTTACCCACAGCTCGCAATACGGTGAGGAATATTATTCGTTTGTAAACGGGCAGCATACTACACAGGGAGGTACACATCAGAGTGCCTTCAAGGAACACATTGCCCGCACGATCAAGGAGTTCTACGGCAAGAATCTGGAATTTCAGGACATTCGCAACGGATTGGTAGCGGCTATTGCCATCAATGTCATTGAACCTACTTTCGAAAGTCAGACCAAGATTAAACTGGGATCGCTGACTATGGCACCGGAGAAAGATTCGGATGGCAATCCGTATCCGCTTTCGGGGGTTAGTGTCAATAAGTTTGTAGGCGATTTTGTCAAGGAAAATGTAGATAATTATTTGCATAAGCATGCCGATATTGCAGAGATTCTGCTTCAGAAGATTCAGGAATCGGAGAAGGAGCGGAAGGCCATTGCCGGTGTGACCAAAATCGCTCGTGAACGGGCCAAGAAGGCCAACCTGCATAATCGGAAATTACGTGACTGCCGGGTTCACCTGAACGATGTGAAAGGTGGAAAGAAGGACGATGACGAGAACGATCCCAGACTCGAGAGTTCCATTTTTATTACCGAAGGTGATTCGGCGAGCGGTTCCATTACCAAGAGTCGTGACGTCAATACACAGGCGGTGTTCAGTTTGCGGGGTAAGCCGTTGAACTCGTATGGACTGACCAAAAAAGTAGTGTACGAGAATGAAGAGTTTAATTTGCTTCAGGCTGCCTTGAATATCGAGGACGGCCTGGACGGTTTGCGGTATAATAAGGTGATTGTGGCGACGGATGCCGATGTAGACGGTATGCATATCCGGCTGTTGATGATTACGTTTTTCCTGCAGTTTTTCCCGGATCTGATAAAGAAGGGACATGTCTATATTTTGCAGACTCCGTTGTTCCGTGTGCGTAACCGGAAAAAAGGAGTGTACGAAACCATCTATTGTTATTCGGAAGAAGAACGATTGGCGGCTATCGAGAAATTGTCTCCGAATCCCGAGATTACCCGTTTTAAGGGACTGGGAGAAATCTCGCCCGATGAGTTCCGGCATTTTATCGGCAAGGACATGCGTCTGGAACAGGTAACCTTGCGCAAGACAGATGCCGTTAAGGAACTGCTGGAGTTTTATATGGGAAAGAATACCATGGAACGCCAGAATTTTATCATTGATAATTTGGTTGTCGAAGAAGACATTGTAGATTGATAAAAATGAGAAAAGCGATATTTCCGGGCACGTTTGATCCGTTTACCATCGGACATTTTTCGGTGGTAAAGCGTGCCTTGACTTTTATGGATGAAATAATTATTGGAATCGGTGTGAACGATAGCAAGCGGACATGGTTTCCTACGGAACGCAGGCTGGAAATGATTCGTGACCTGTATGCCGGCGATTCCCGCATTACCGTAGAAGCTTATACGGGGCTGACGGTAGATTTTGCCCGCGAACGGGGAGCCGGTTTTATCATTCGGGGAATCCGTACGGTACACGATTTTGAATATGAAGAGACCATTGCCGACATTAACCGGAAACTTGCTGGCATTGAAACGATCCTGTTGTTTACCGAACCGGAACTGACGGCCATCAGTTCTACCATTGTTCGTGAATTGTTGCAGTATGGCAAAGATGTATCTGCCTTTCTTCCGGAAGGGATGAAAATTTGATTGTTGATTTTATAACAGAGAGCGTATGCAGAAAAAAATACTGATGTTGCTGGGAGGACTTGTGCTATGTATCGGGACTTCATGGGCACAGAATAAATTGCTTAATTCGCCGGCGCGGAAATTACAGTTGGCCGAGTTTGCCATTTCCAATTTATATGTAGATAAGGTGGATGAGGGTAAAATCGTAGAGACCGCCATTATCAGCATGCTGGAAAAACTTGATCCGCACTCTACCTATTCCGATCCGGAAGAAGTAAAGAAACTGAACGAACCGTTGCAGGGAAACTTTGAGGGAGTGGGTATTCAGTTTAATATGGCTACCGACACCTTGTTCGTTATCCAGCCTGTTTCCGGTGGACCGTCTGAAAAAGTTGGTATTCTGGCGGGAGATCGTATCATTGAAGTGAACGATACGGTTATTTCCGGTGTCAAGATGTCTACTGACGATGTAATGCGCCGTCTGCGCGGTCCTAAAGGATCGAAGGTTACCGTTAAGGTATTGCGGCATGGAACTGCAGATCTGCTCCCGTTTACGATTACGCGTGATAAGATTCCGGTATACAGCCTGGATGCCGCTTACATGGTAAATACTACGGTGGGATATATTCGTATCAACCGGTTTGCTGCGACTACCGGTGAGGAATTTCTGGAGGCTTTGAAGAAACTTCAGAAAAAGGGGATGAAAGACCTGATCCTGGATTTGCAGGGAAATGGCGGAGGATACTTGAATGCGGCCATCGATTTGTGCGACCAGTTGCTGGGACGTAAGGAACTGATCGTGTATACCGAGGGGCGTCGGAATCCGCGTTCAGAATTTGAGGCAAAGGGAGACGGGGCCTTTCAGAACGGACGGCTGATTGTGCTGGTCGACGAATATACGGCGTCTGCCAGTGAAATTGTAACAGGAGCCATTCAGGACTGGGACCGGGGAATCGTCGTGGGGCGTCGTTCGTTTGGCAAGGGACTGGTTCAGCGTCCGATAGATTTGCCGGATGGTTCGATGATCCGGCTTACCGTAGCTCGTTATTATACGCCTTCCGGCCGTTGCATCCAGAAACCGTACGAAAGTATCGAGCAATATAACAAGGATCTGATTGATCGTTATAATCGGGGAGAAATGATCAGTGCCGACAGCATTCATTTTCCGGACTCCTTGAAGTTCAAGACTAAGAAACTGGGACGTACCGTATACGGAGGAGGAGGTATTATGCCTGATTATTTTGTACCGATTGACACCACTTATTATACAAACTATTATCTGGCTTTGCGCGATAAAGGAGCCATTGTGAATTACAACATCAAGCTGATTGACCGGTACCGGAACGAGTGGTTGAAAGAGTACAGGAATTTTGATAACTTCAACCGGAAGTTCGAGATTACTGAACCGATGTTGCAAGAACTGATTGCCTTGGGCAAGAGCATGAATATCGAATTCAAGGAAGATGAGTATCAGACAGCCTTACCTTTGTTGAAAACACAGATGAAGGCACTGATAGCTCGTGACCTGTGGGATATGAACGAATATTATCAGGTCATTAATACCTTGAGTGACAGCATGCAGAAAGCCATGGAACTCTTTTCGGAGCCTGGCATGAATTTTCCTCACAGGGAGTAATGTTGTAATTCTTTGTTCATGGCAGACCGTCTTCCTGAGATCCTTTTAGGGATAAAATTTCAGGAAGGCGGTTTTTTTCTTCTGACAGGTTGACTTTTGGCAGCAAACGGATAAAAAATGTGCATTTCTATCTCTCTAATAAAGAATAATTTCCTTAATTGCTTGTGTTTTCTAAGGAAATCTTCTAATTTTGTTCCGTAAATACATATCAACAGGCGAATTTTTTAGTTTAAACAAATAAATAATTTAAAATCAATCATTTATGTGGTTAAGTAATTCATCTATTGGAAGGAAAGTGGTGATGAGTGTAACAGGTATCGCCCTTGTCCTGTTTCTGACATTTCACATGGCGATGAACCTTGTTGCACTTTTCTCTGCAGAAGGTTACAACATGGTTTGTGAATTCCTGGGGGCTAACTGGTACGCATTGGTTGCTACTGTGGGTTTGGCTGCCTTGTTTGTTATTCACATCATTTATGCTTTCTGGTTGACAATTCAGAACCGTGCTGCCCGTGGTAGCGAACGTTACGCTGTCAACACTCGTCCTCAGAAAGTAGAATGGGCTTCACAGAACATGCTTGCTTTGGGAGTTATCGTTATTCTGGGCTTGTTATTGCATTTCTACAACTTCTGGTACAGAATGCAGTTCGCTGAAATTATCGGTAACCCGATGATGGGAGGTCTGCACGCTGCCGACGGTTATGGCTATATCATGCAGACATTTGCTAGTCCTGTATTCTTCGTATTGTATCTGGTATGGCTGGCTGCTTTGTGGTTCCATCTGACTCACGGTTTCTGGAGCTCTATGCAGACATTGGGCTGGAACAACACGATTTGGATTAACCGTTGGAAATGCATCTCTAACATCTATGCTACTATTATCGTGTTGGGCTTTGCTCTGGTAGCTGTAGTTTTCTTCTGCAAGAATTTGATGGGATGCGGTGCTTGCTAATTAACGTGTAACTGATTAAAATTGAAAACATTATGACTAAGATACTTGATTCTAAGATCCCTGAGGGCCCGATAGCTGAGAAATGGACCAACTATAAAGCTCACCAGAAACTGGTTAACCCGGCTAACAAACGCCGTCTGGACATCATCGTAGTAGGTACTGGTTTGGCTGGTGCTTCTGCTGCTGCTTCACTGGGCGAAATGGGCTTCCGTGTATTTAACTTCTGTATTCAGGATTCTCCACGTCGTGCACACTCTATTGCTGCACAGGGTGGTATCAATGCTGCAAAGAATTATCAGAACGACGGTGACTCTGTATATCGTTTGTTCTATGATACTGTAAAAGGTGGTGACTATCGTGCTCGTGAAGCAAACGTTTACCGTCTGGCTGAAGTTTCAAACAATATCATCGACCAGTGCGTGGCACAGGGTGTTCCTTTCGCTCGTGAATACGGAGGTACATTGGCTAACCGTTCATTTGGTGGTGCTCAGGTTTCTCGTACATTCTATGCTAAAGGTCAGACTGGTCAGCAGTTGTTGCTGGGCGCATATTCTGCATTGAGCCGTCAGGTAGGTGCTGGTACCGTGAAGTTGTACACCCGTTATGAAATGGAAGACATCGTTATTATCGACGGTCGTGCACGTGGTATCATTGCCAAGAATCTGGTAACTGGTAAACTGGAACGTTTCGCCGCTCATGCCGTAGTTATTGCTACGGGTGGTTACGGTAATACTTACTTCCTGTCTACCAATGCTATGGCTTGTAACTGTACAGCCGCTATGTCTTGCTATCGTAAGGGTGCGTTGTTTGCTAACCCGGCATACGTACAGATTCACCCGACTTGTATTCCGGTACACGGTGACAAGCAGTCAAAACTGACTTTGATGTCTGAATCTTTGCGTAACGATGGTCGTATCTGGGTTCCGAAGAAACTGGAAGATGCAAAAGCTTTGCAGGCTGGAACAATGAAACCGACAGATATTCCGGAAGAAGACCGTGACTACTACCTGGAACGTCGTTATCCGGCATTCGGTAACCTGGTTCCGCGTGACGTTGCTTCACGTGCCGCTAAGGAACGCTGTGACCATGGTTATGGTGTAAACAACACTGGTTTGGCCGTATATCTTGACTTCTCTGAATGTATCGAACGTCTGGGCTTGGACGTTGTTCGCCAGCGTTATGGTAACTTGTTCGATATGTACGAAGAAATCACTGACGTTAATCCGGGTGAAGTAGGAAAAGAAATCAATGGCGTTAAATATTACAATCCGATGATGATCTATCCGGCTATTCACTACACAATGGGTGGTATCTGGGTTGACTACGAACTGCAGACTACTATCAAGGGTCTGTTTGCTATCGGTGAATGTAACTTCTCTGACCACGGAGCTAACCGTCTGGGTGCTTCTGCATTGATGCAGGGATTGGCTGATGGTTACTTCGTATTGCCTTACACTATCCAGAACTACTTGGCTGACCAGATTACTGTTCCTCGCTTCTCTACCGATCTGCCGGAATTTGATGAAGCAGAAAAGGCTGTTCAGGCTAAGATTGATCACCTGATGAACATCAAGGGTAAGAAGTCTGTAGACTCTATCCACAAGGAATTGGGTCGTGTAATGTGGGAATACGTCGGAATGGGACGTACTGCAGAAGGCTTGAAGACTGGTTTGGCTAAACTGAAAGATATCCGTAAGGAATTTGAAACTGAATTGTTCATTCCGGGCTCTAAAGAAGGCATGAACATCGAATTGGATAAGGCTATCCGTCTGAATGACTTCATCACAATGGGTGAACTGATTGCTTACGATGCTTTGAACCGTAATGAATCTTGCGGTGGTCACTTCCGTGAAGAATACCAGACTGAAGAAGGTGAAGCTAAGCGTGATGATGAAAACTACTTCTATGTAGCTTGCTGGGAATACCAGGGAAGCGATGACAAGGCTCCGGTATTGTACAAAGAACCGCTGGTATACGAAGCTATCAAAGTTCAGACTCGTAACTATAAGAGCTAATCAGTGAAGTTAAACAATTAAAGAATCTAAGTAAAATGGATAAAAATATATCATTTACGCTGAAAATTTGGCGTCAGAACGGACCTAAGGAAAAAGGTCATTTCGATACATTCCAGATGAAAGATATCCCGGGTGATACTTCATTTCTGGAAATGCTGGATATCTTGAACGAACAGTTGATTGAAGAAGGTAAGGAACCGATTGTGTTCGACCACGACTGTCGTGAAGGTATTTGTGGTATGTGTTCTTTGTATATCAATGGACATCCTCATGGACCTGCAACCGGTGCAACTACCTGTCAGATCTACATGCGTCGTTTCAAAGATGGCGATGTGATTACTGTTGAACCATGGCGTTCTGCCGGTTTCCCGGTTATCAAGGACTTGATGGTAGACCGTTCTGCATACGATAAGATCATGCAGGCCGGTGGTTTCATCAGTGTACGTACTGGTGCTCCTCAGGATGCCAATGCCATCCTGATTCCGAAACCGGTAGCTGACGAAGCTATGGATGCTGCTACTTGCATCGGTTGTGGTGCGTGTGTAGCTGCTTGTAAGAACGGTTCTGCCATGTTGTTCGTATCTGCAAAGGTTAGCCAGTTGAACCTGTTGCCTCAGGGAAAACCGGAAGCTTTGCGTCGTGCAAAGGCTATGATTGCCAAGATGGATGAACTGGGCTTTGGTAACTGTACAAACACTCGTGCTTGTGAGGCTGAATGCCCGAAATGCGTATCAATCAGCAATATTGCTCGTTTGAACCGTGACTTCATCAAAGCAAAACTGAAAGACTAATCTCTTTGCAAAAGCTTTTATAAGAAATGAAATCCCTGTCGGTTTATTCGGCAGGGATTTTTTATGGTATTTAAATGTGATTTAAATGGTTGTTGTAATCTTCTTAAATGTATTGGACAAATGACTCCGGAAGTGAAATTTGATGGTTATGGTCCGGTTATTTTATCTGTCATTCAGATAGAGATGGTATGAAAAATGTATCAAATTATTCGGAAATAGAATAAAAACATCTTCTAAGTGTAAAAAATACCTAATATAGGAACAATAAGTTGGAATAGATTTTGGATTTATAAGTGTAGTTTGTACATTTGCAATGTGATTTTTTTCATAGTATTAGATTTAAGGTTAACAAGGTTGGGGCAAAGCGTTGTCCCATTTTTTATTTTATAGGAGTCGATACATTCCTCCTGCCAGCGTGCGTATCATTCCTTTCATTTCCAGTTCAAAAAGAATACTTGTAATTCTGTTAATAGGAATATTGCTTTCTACTACCAGGGTATTGATCTGTAGACCCTTCGGATGTTTTCCCAATAATTGGCAGATGTTGCTTTCTTCTTCAGAAAGATCCGGAAAGAGTTGACGTTGAATGGCTTCTGGAGCTGCTGCCTGTAGGTCCCAGTTCATGGCTTTGACCAGATCTGTCGCATTTTGCAATAAAGCGGCCCGGTTGTTTTGGATAAGTTGGTTGCATCCGGCAGAGTATGGGGCATCGATTCGTCCTGGAAAGGCGAAGCAGTCGCGATGGTAACTTTCTGCAATATCAGCAGTAATCAAGGCGCCTCCTTTTTCTGCCGATTCTACGACGATGGTTGCATCACTGATTCCGGCAATAATCCGGTTACGCTTTACGAAGTTCTGTTTGTCTGGATTGGTACCGGTAGGAAATTCGGTAAGTAATCCTCCTTGCTGGAGCATTTGGACGGCTGTTTGTCTGTGTGTGGCAGGGTATATACGGTCTAATCCGTGTGCCAGTACGCCAACCGTATCGAATCCGTATTCCAATGCAGACCGGTGTGCCTGGATGTCAATGCCGTATGCCAGTCCACTTACAATCAAGATGTCTGGAAGCAGCTGTTTCAGGTCGTGTATGAAGTTGCGACAGATTTCTTTTCCGTATTCTGTTGCATTTCGTGTTCCTACCAGATTGATGATGTGCATGCTGTTCAGGTTGGCTGTTCCCCGATAGAATAAGACAATTGGCGCGTCGTCACATTCACGCAGGCGAGAGGGATAGCTTTCGTCCTGTAGGCAAAGACAGGTTATTTGGTTTTTTTCTACGAAAGCCAGTTCGGTTTCGGCCCAACGGAGTGCTTCATCTCCGTGAGTCTTTAAAGCTTCCAGAATACGTGGGGTGATTCCTGGAAGCAAATCCGGCAGACTGTTGGTTTGTGTAAATAAGATTGTGGCATTACCGGTTGCGTGTAACAGGTGATGGGCTCCTATCAGTCCCAGTCCCGGAATGTGAGTCAGTGCCAGTGTATAAAGTGTTTCTTCGGATTTCATTCTGTCAGATAAGGAGCAAAGATTTCATCGAAAAGTGGACATGTACCCAGTCGTCCGTTTATCAGACTGACTGTTTCTACGGTAGACTTGATGACCGGTTTATTGTCTGGCAGGCGGAATATATCCTGATAGAATACGTATTTGATACCTTCTTTCTTCAGATATAATTTCGAGATGAATTCGTCTCCGCTTTTCAGAGGAGTTTTGAAAGCCATGCTCAGGCGGGCTACTACCGGATCAATTCCTTCGGTGTGCAGTTTGGCGAAACTGATGCCGGTAGAAGTCAGGAACTCGTGACGGGTATGTTCGATGTAATGTTGATAGTTGGCATTGTTTACGATACCTTGCAGGTCGCATTCATAATCGCGTACCTTCATTTTCAGTTCAAAAATGTATTTCTCCATAGAGATGATTTTAACGTATTTCCACAAAGATAGGTAATTATTCTTATATTTGCGGCCATATATGGAAGAGAATGTACCGGTTATTTATGCGGCTCCGTTGCAAGGCTTTACGGAGACTGCCTGGCGAAATGCCCATGCGCAAAGTTTCGGAGGGGTGGATGCGTATTATACCCCGTTTATCCGTTTGGAAAAAGGTGAGATACGTAACAAGGACAAGCGTGGTGTTTCTCCCGGAGAAAATACAGTTCCTCGGTTGATACCTCAGATTATCGCTTCGGAGCCTGATGAACTGGAAAAGTTGGTTACCTTTTTGATGATACAAGGCTATCGGGAAATAGATTTGAACATGGGTTGTCCGTTTCCGTTGATTGTCCGTCGGGGGAAAGGATCGGGTATACTTTCTTATCCCGAAAAGGTGGCAGCTTTATTGGAGGCGATGAAGACTTTTCCGGAAGTTTGTTTCTCGGTCAAGATGCGGTTAGGTTGGGAAAATGCCGAAGAGTGGAGGAAAGTGCTTCCTTTACTGAACCGTTCGTGTGTGAAACAGGTAACCCTTCATCCTCGTATCGGAAAGCAGCAATATAAGGGTGTGGTAGATATGGAAGCTTTTCGTTGTTTTTATGAAGCGTGTGAACTTCCGTTGGTGTATAACGGCGATTTATGTACGGTAACAGCTGTCCGTGAGATATTGGAAGCTTATCCCCGTTTGAAAGGAGTTATGCTGGGAAGAGGTCTGTTGGCTGACCCTTCGTTGGCTAAGGCTTTCCGGGAAGAACCGATGTCGGAAGCTGAAATAAAGGCAAGGACATTCCGGATGCATCGTCTTATGTATCTTTACTATCAGCGGATAATAGAAGGAGGTGATGCCCAATTGCTGACGAAGTTGAAGGCCATCTGGGAATATCTGCTTCCGGACCTTGATAAGAAAGTCCGGAAAGCCATTCTGAAAAGTAACCGCCTGGATACTTATCTGAGGGCGGTGGAGGATGCGTTGGGATAGGGGTGATTCCCTCTCTGAAAAAGGAATCTTTAAGGTTTCCGCTGCTTGAAATACTCATACCCGATGCGGCAATACAGGCATTTTTTCGGATCGCAATATTGTTTCTTCAGTTGGATCAGTGCCTGGCTGTCTCCGGCATGTGCGGCGGTCAGTCCGCATTCTTTCCACATGCGGGTGATGTAATTATTTTCCGGTTTCATCGCTTCCAGAAACTCGCTGGCGCGTGCGGTCAGGGTGGGTTGTCCACGGTATTTTCCGTAAGCATACAGGAAGGGAACTACGGTATTGATGATCAGCAGGTCAACGGAAGCTTTGCTGAGGTGTTTGGTCTGTGGACGGGAGATTTCGCCGAAGGAGTAATGTGTAATCCAGTAAGAGGATGTGTTACCTTGGAATAACCGGCGAACTTCATCCAGGGAGGATTTTTCCAGCACCCGCGATAACAGACCGGCCGATTGCTGGTATAGGTAAGCCAGTTGGGCGATACGCAGGTAAGGGAAGTTTCCCGGTCGGGTACGCAACAGTTTCCATTGGCAATAAGGGGAGGGAGTCAGTCCGAATTTATGTTGCAGGTATGTGTATTCTTTTTGTAGCGATTGGGTATAATCGTCGATGGGATGTTCCGGTATCAGTCCGGCCTGTCCGAAGAAGATCGCTTCTATTTGGAACAGGTTGTCACGGTGTTTGTCTACGGCTCGTAGCGGAATGGATTTGGCCCACAATTCAAAAGCCTCGCTGTTGGTACCGAAGCCGAAGTTCCGGGCGAGGGTCATAAAGAAGGCATCTTCCCAGTTGCGGTTGCAGGCTTCCAAACGTTGGAAAAGTTGTGCGGTCTTCTGTTCGAACCGTTCCAGTTGCAGGGCATTCATCCAGCTATGTATCAGTAGCGGAGACAGGTCAGGAATAATGCGGTAACAGGCCGGATAACGGGAAGTCTCCAGCAATTCCCGGTAGTTTTCCAGCAGATAAGGCGGATAATGCAGTTCCAGTTGGGGAATTACCTCCCCGTTGGTACGTTTTATTTCCGTATCGATATCGGAGACTACATGCAGGATAACCGAATCGTAGGTTTTATCTTGTTCGTGGTGATGTTTCAGCCAGTCGGACGCCCGCAGATGGATTTCTACGTTTCCTACCCACAGTACGCCGTTTATCTTGATCTTGGCATTGAAGAAGTCAGGTCCGGCATCCGAGTTTTGGAGTCCCGGATCGATGATTTCCAGCGGTTCGCCTTGTGTCGTGGTCAGCGGTTGGAGTGGGAAAAGCCTGTGTTTCCAAACATAGTGTAAGAGTTGTTCCATGTTAACGAGGTGTAAATGTTCGCTAAATGTAATGATTTATAGCGAAAAACGCTATCTTTGTGCCTAAAATCAGATAGAAAAGTATGAAAATAGCATTAATTGGATATGGAAAGATGGGAAAAGAGATTGAAAAGATCGCTCGTTCCCGTGGACATGAGATTGTAAGCATTATCGATATTGATAACCGTCAGGACTTTGCTTCCGAGGCGTTCCGTTCGGCCGATGTGGCCATTGAGTTTACAGCTCCTTCCGTGGCGTACGGAAACTGTATGGAAGCGTTCAAGAACGGAGTGAAGGTAGTTTCCGGCAGTACGGGATGGATGGGTGAACACGGTGATGAGATGCGCCGTTTGTGTCAGGAAGAAGGAAAGACCCTGTTCTGGTCGTCCAACTTCAGTCTGGGAGTTGCTATCTTCTCGGCTGTCAACAAGTACCTGGCCCGTATCATGAACAATTTCCCGAATTATGACGTTTCGATGGTGGAAACTCACCACGTACACAAACTGGATGCTCCGAGCGGTACAGCCATTACCTTGGCCGAAGGCATCTTGGAGAACCTTGACCGTAAGGATAAGTGGGTGATGGGTACTTTGACCGCTCCGGATGGTACCGTGAGCGGAACTACTGAATGTGCGCCGGACGAATTGCCGGTCAGTGCCATCCGCCGGGGTGAGGTGCCGGGTATCCATACCATTACCTACGAATCGGAAGCGGATTCTATCGTCATTACGCACGATGCCAAAAACCGCAAGGGCTTTGCATTGGGTGCCGTGCTGGCTGCCGAATATACAGCTACACATACAGGTTTCCTGGGTATGAATGATTTATTTGCTTTCTGATATGATACAGGCTTCTCGTAGACAATGGATAAAGTTCGGGATAGTAACCGTGCTTTACCTGCTTTTCCTCTTGTGGCTGCAGAGCTGGCTGGGGCTGATCGTCCTGCCGTTTATCTTTGATGCCTATATCACGCATAAAATTCCCTGGACCTGGTGGAAGAAATCGAAGAATCCTACCGTAAGAGGCATCATGGGATGGGTAGACGCCATCGTGTTTGCGCTGGTAGCCGTTTATTTCGTGAATCTCTACTTTTTCCAGAATTATGTGATTCCGTCTTCTTCACTGGAAAAATCGTTGCTGGTGGGCGATTACCTGTTTGTCAGCAAGATGAGTTATGGAGCTCGTATTCCGCAGACTCCGTTGCACATGCCGCTTACCCAGCATACCTTGCCGGTATTCAACTGTAAGTCTTACCTGGACTGGCCGGCATGGGATTACAAACGTGTCAAGGGGCTGGGAAAGGTACAGCTGAATGACATTGTCGTTTTCAATTTTCCGGCGGGCGACTCGGTCGCTACAGGGGTACCGGCTGAAGATCTGTACCGTTTGAGCTATCAGGCAGGTCAGGAGCTGTCACAGCCTATCGACCTGTCGGCGTTGACTCCGGAACAGGAACGCACGGTGTACGATCTGTATTATGCCATGGGACGGAAATACATCGATGAGAATCCGCAACTGTATGGAAAGGTGATTACACGTCCGGTAGACCGGCGGGAGAATTATGTAAAACGTTGTGTCGGACTTCCGGGACAGACCCTGCAGATCAAGAACCGGATCATTTACCTGGATGGAAAGCCCAACAAGGAACCCGATAATGTGCAGTATCGTTATCTGGTGCATACTACTGGTATGCTTCCGGAGGATTTCTGCCACGAACTGGGTATCAGTCAGGAAGATCTGATGACGTATTATCCGGAAGAATCGGTATATAACATGCCGCTTACGGCTCAGGCAAAGGCTGCGCTGGAAAACCGGAAGGATCTGGTAATCTCTATCGAAAACGTTCCTGATGACGATGCCGGAGGACTTTATCCGGTGAACAAGCATACAGGATGGACCTGCGACAATTACGGGCCTGTCTGGATTCCGAAGAAGGGTGAAACCCTGACGCTGACACTGGAGAATCTGCCGGTTTACGAACGTCCTATCAAGAATTATGAAGGGAATGACCTGCAGGTAAAGGACGGAAAAATCTACATCAACGGACAGGAAACCGACAAGTATACCTTCAAGATGGATTATTACTGGATGATGGGTGATAACCGGCATAATTCGGCCGATTCACGTTTCTGGGGCTTCGTACCGGAAGACCATATCGTGGGTAAACCCATCTTTATCTGGTTGTCTTTGGATCCGGACCGTGGATGGACCAATGGAAAAATCCGTTGGAACCGTCTGTTTAAGTTCGTAGATAACATCAAATAATTACGAAGAGACTTTCCGTCGGGCGATGAAAAAGCGTAGGCTCAGGTGGCTGAAGATAACGGCTGCGGTTGTGATAAGCGTAGTCCTGATCAGAACTCTGCTGGTAGCATCGTGCTTCATACCTTCTTCGGGCATGGAAAACAGCCTGTATCAGGGGGAAGGAGTGCTGGTCAGCAAGTGGAGTTACGGACTTCGTCTGCCTTTTCAGTCGTGGCTGGGGTATCATCGGATAGGAGCCTCACGGGTGGAAAAAGGAGACATCGTGGTGTTTAACAGCCCGATGCCTGGTGACGGACATACGTCTGTCGAGTCCCGTCCGGTGTATATCAGCCGTTGTGTGGGGTCGGCGGGCGATACATTGATGCTGAACAAGGAGCTGAGCCTGGTGGAGGGACCTGTATTCAGTCCCGATACGAAGGAGCTGTATGTGTATCCGTCCGATCAGGAAGAACGGCTGCTCGCCGTACTGGATACGTTGGAAATCCAGGGAAATTCATTGGCGGGCTATACCGAAGACGGCAGCTATATCCGTAGTTTCAGTTATTACGAATATTACCTGATTTCGCAGAAGGTGGGAAAAACACTTCCGTTGGTACCTCTGAACGAACGTCATCCGGAAAAAGCTTATCCGTTTGTCGTTCCGGCCAAAGGACAGGCGGTGAAGGTTTATCCGTGGAATGTCACCCTGTTGTGCAATACCATTCGTCTGCACGAACATCGCCAGGCGGCCATCAAGGGCGATACCTTGTTTGTCGAGGGGAATGCGGTCGGACATTATTGTTTCAGTAAGGATTATTACTGGGTGGCATCGAACGATCCGGTGAATCTGCGTGATTCCCGTCTGTTCGGCTTCGTACCTGAGGATCACTTGATAGGGAAGGCCTGGAGGGTATGGTTCCCTGCCCGTTGGGAACGTTTCTGGCAACGGGTGCAGTAGAGTTTTTCATTCATTTTATTTTCAGATGCAGAAAGAAGTATTGTTGAGTTCGGCCTATCTGGCCCCGGTAGTATATTACACCAAGTTGTATACGTACGAGAAGGCATACATCGAGCGGTACGACCATTACATGAAGCAGACCTACCGTAACCGGTGTGTCATCGCTTCGGCCAACGGTCCGCTGGCACTGACGATACCGACCGAGAAGGCGGATGAGGCGAAGTGTCTGATGAAGGATGTCCGTATTTCCGACCACGGCAACTGGCGGCATACACATTGGAACGCTTTCGTGGCCGCATACCGGCAGAGTCCTTTCTTCGATTATTATGCCGACGAGTTCCATCGGTTCTACGAACAGAAATACGAATTTCTGTACGATTTCAATGCAGAGCTCTGTGCGTGGGTGTGCGATCAGCTGGATATTCAGCCTGTACTTTGTCCGACCACAGATTATGTAACCGAACCTATATCGGTAGACGATTTCCGGGAGAGGATTCATCCGAAACGGGACGTTGCCGAGGCGGTTCCCGATTTCTTTCCCCGGCCGTATTATCAGGTGTTCGAAGAAAAGCAAGGCTTCCAGCCGAACCTGAGTATCGTCGATTTGCTGTTCAACATGGGGCCGGAAGGGCTGTTGGTGCTTCGGGACAGCATCCGGGAAACGAGACGATAGGCCTGTGGCCATTTACTTCTTGTTTTCATGTTAAGATTCGGATAGGCTTGTCGTTTGGCAGGCCTTTTTTGTTGATTTCCCCTTAGCGTGTGGCTTATCGGGTTTGCCGGTATCGTTTCTTTGAAACAGGAAAATACAAAAGTTATTTTATCTGTATAAAATCTATAAACCGCGACGTGGTTTATATAAACGCCGACGGAATCTTTATAAACCACGTCGGCGTTTATAAAGACTCCGTCGGGAACTAAAGATTCTGTCCGTTGGATTCAGATTTTTATTGGGGGAAAATGATATTTTCTGATGAATGATGGAAGAGAATGCTGTTTTGCATCTGTTGTCTGAAACGGAGAAAATAAAAAATCCTCCTGTATGCTGGAACAGACCGTATACAGGAGGATTTTCAGGATTCAAAAGCTTGTCTTAATTGTTACATCGGCACGATGGTGAAGCCCCACTGATATTCCTTGTTGGCAGGAAGCAGGTATTGCGGGTCTGGAATGGCTCCCCAGCTGTCGTAACCGCCTACACCCATCTGTTTCATGTCTACGCACACTTCCACGAAATCGCGCGAAGTAATGTCGTTGATGTGGGTCTGGCGCGGTTTGATATTCTTGGCGGTAGCTACATCGTGTTTCAGTTCTTCCGCGTCGCGGTTGTTCCACTGATAGTCTCTGTTGGTAGCTTCTTCGCCGTCGAAATCTTCTACCGAATTACGCAGCGCGTTGAATCCGATGGTGTTGTCGGCATAGATGGTCAGTCCTTTGCCTTTCTTGCCCAGACTCAGCCAGCGGGTATCGGTGTGGTGGCCGTTTTCCTGCGGACGTACGTACGGGAAGTACATGTTGTCGGCTGTATTCTTGTAAAGGCCTACCAGGGTTCCGTTGTTGCGGTCGATGTAGTTTTCTTCCGGACCGCGTCCGAAGTAAGTCACTTGGTTCATGTAGACAGGCAGGCGGAAACGGATACCGATGCGCGGAACTACCAGTTTGGAGCTTTCCTTACGCAGGGCATCGTTGCCCGGAGTGAAGGTAGCCATGAGGGTAGCTTCCGAAAGTTCGGTTTTGTTGGCCTCCATCTCGGTAGAAGTGAAGGTATAGTCGGCTTTTACGACACCCGACGGATGGATGCGGTAAGTAGCGATGTACAGATTACCGGCAGCCAGCAGGTAAGTGGCTTTCAGTACGGCGTCTTTACCGTCCATGTCCAGGGTAGCTTCTACGACGCGGAAATCCTTGCTGGACTGCTTCCAGATCTGCAGGCGCTTCGGTTCCTGGCTTCCGTAATCGTTGTCGTTCGGAGCACGCCAGAAGTTCGGCTGGATACCGAAACCCTTGTCGAAGTATTCGGTGCCTTTTACCTTGTAGGAAGTGACGATACCGCTTTCCTTGTCGAAGGTGAAATTCAGACGGGAAGAAGAAACCTTCAGCAGGTTGCCTTCGGTGCTGCATTTCAGGGCCGGGCCGTTTGTAGCGAAGGTACGGGCTACCGGTTCAATCGGCAGACGGAACTGTTCGTGAGCCAGTTCATAACCTACCGGTACCAGCGGTTCCGGTTCGGTGGTGGTTACGCTGAAGTTGACGAAATATTCGGTAGCTGTCTTCGGTTCCAGGCCGCTTACGTCTACGGTCAGTTCCTGGCTGGCCTGCGGTGCGATGTCGAGCGATACCTTGCCGTTTCTTACAACCTTGTCGTTGGCTTTCACCTGATAACTGATCTGATATTTCTTCAGGTTGGTGAAATAATAGCGGTTCTGTACCTTGAATATACCTTTGGCTAAATCGACCGGCTCGAAACCTACGTACTGGTGAGCGTATTTCACTTCGTTCATGGCCGGATGCAGGGTACGGTCGGGCGAAACGATACCGTTGCAGCAGAAGTTACCGTCGCTCGGCATGTTGGTACCGAAGTCACCTCCGTATGCCCAGAACGGACGTCCGTTTTCATCGTGTGTCAGGATTCCTTGGTCCACCCAGTCCCAGATATATCCGCCTTGCAGGTTCGGATATTTGTAGATGGCTTTCCACTGGTCCCAGAGACTTCCGGTAGAGTTGCCCATGGCGTGTGCGTATTCCGACGGAGCTACCGGGCGATCGCTTCCCTGTTTTCCTATTTTTTCCAGCCAGCCTGCACTCGGATATTGGGGCACGTACATGTCCGAATTCCATTCCCACTGGGCGCGTTCGTAGTTCACCGGTCGGTTCATGATGTCCTTGTCGGCTTTTTTCACCCACAGGTATGTCTGGTAGAAGTTGTAACCGTTTCCGGCTTCGTTACCCAGTGACCAGAAGGTTACACTCGGATAATTCTTGTTTCGCTCGAACATGTTGATGGTGCGGTAGATATGCGGCTTCAGCCATTCGGGATTGTTTCCCAGGGTACCACCTTTGCGCAGGTCGTAATACATACCGTGGCTTTCGATGTTCGCTTCGTCGTATACATAGAGACCGTATTCGTCGCACAATTCGTAGAAACGGCGGTCCTGCGGATAGTGGCAGAGGCGGACGGTATTGATATTGTGCCGTTTCATCAGCTCGAAATCTTTCCGCATCAGTTCTTCGGGAACATAGTGGCCTGTTTCCGGATTGTGTTCGTGGATGTTCACACCGCGGAGCTTGATGGGCTGTCCGTTTACCAGCAGTACCACGTAATTCTTGCCGTTACCGGCTTTCTGGTCGATTTCCTTGATTTCGATGCGGCGGAATCCTACGTGATAAGGAATGACCTCGGTCACTTTCCCGTTTTCCTTTACGGTCATGAAGAGCTTGTACAGGTTCGGTGCTTCCGAAGTCCAGGTCTGTACGTCCGGTAATTGTTGCTGGAAGTTGACCGTACTCAGCTTGTCTGAGGGAACGCTGACGTTCTGTTCACTTTCGCTTACGGTTTTTCCGTCCTTATCTACCAATGTATAGGATACAGCCAGATTGGCGGTGCTGGTCTGGTGGTTCTTCAGGTCGATGGCCAACCGGAAGATACCGTTTTTGTAGGTATCATCCAGAGTAGAAGTGATACGGAAGTCGTTGACTGACGCTTTCGGTTGTGAATACAGGAAAACATCGCGTTCGATGCCGCTCATGCGCCAGAAGTCCTGACATTCCAGGTATGATCCGGTACTCCAACGGAAGATTTTCAAGGTGAGTACATTTTTTCCCGGCTGGAGATAATCGTTGATGAGGTATTCGGCCGGATTCTTGGAATCTTCGTTGTATCCTACTTCTTTTCCGTTTACATAGACATAACATCCCGATTTCGCTCCGGCGATGTGCAGGTAGATGTCGCGTCCGTTCCAGTCGGCGGGAACCGTAATTTCCCGGCGATATACGCCTACCGGATTCTGTTCCGGCAAAGCTGGAGGTTGCGGGTTTCGTGGCTGGAATTCGTAGCCATGATTGGTATAGATAGCTGTTCCGAAGCCTTGTACTTCCCAGTTCCCGGGAACTTTAATGTCTTTCCATCCGTCCAGGCTGGTGGTGCTGGTGATATTTTCCGGCAATTGCTTGTAGGAATCTACATAATAGAATTTCCAGGTGCCGTTCAGCAACTGGTAATATGGGCTTTGCTCGTATTTCATGCTGGCCGCTTGTTCACGGTTGGCGTACGTCATGAAAGCAGAACGGGGTGCCTCCCGGTTGACAGATACGGTCTGTATGTCTTTCCAATAAGGTAAATCGGAGGAAGCATACATAGGCTGAGCAGAGAATAAGCAGATGGCGGCTCCTGCAAGGAGTCCGGATAGGGAAAATGCTTGTTCTTTCATAGATGTTAATTAATGGTTTAGGGATAATAAATGTTGTACAAATGTACGACATTCTGCTTGTTCGGCCAAGTTCGATGGAGTATTTTAGTCGGGAAAGTGGTAAAAAACTATAAGAGGTTATGTGACAAACAAATAAAATAGTACTTTTGTGATTAATTTACGAAATAGTGTTTCAATATGGGTAATATTCCTTCTGTAACAAAGAACCTGCTGATTATTAATGTACTCTGTTTCGTGGGTATGTTTGTAGCTCGTCGTTACGGCATTGACATCAACGATCTGGCAGGGTTACATTTCTTTTTAGCGTCCGATTTTAACGTAGCTCAGCTCATCAGCTACATGTTTCTGCATGCCAATTTCCAGCACATCTTTTTCAATATGTTTGCTGTCTGGATGTTTGGACGTGTATTGGAGCAGGTATGGGGGCCGAAGCGTTTTCTTTCTTATTACTTGATTTGCGGCATCGGTGCCGGACTGATTCAGGAAGTTGTGCAATATGTAGAGTATGCTACCGTTCTTTCGAACTACGACAGTGTGCAGACACCGTTTGGTGTGATTTCCATGGGAGAGTACCTCAATCAGATGACTACGGTGGGAGCTTCTGGAGCCGTATACGGTATTCTGCTGGCTTTTGGTATGTTATTCCCGAACAGTGAGATGTTTGTATTTCCTCTTCCGGTTCCTATCAAGGCCAAGTATTTTGTGATAGGATATGCCGTACTGGAGCTGGTACTGGGAATTACCGGAGGTGACGGTATCGCACATTTCGCTCATCTGGGCGGTATGTTGTTTGGTTTGATACTTATTTTATACTGGAGAAAGAAAAATGGCGGCGGGCGGATTTATTACTGATTTAAGACAGAAATTCCGGCAGGGTGATATTGTGACCCGGCTGATATTCCTGAATGTAGGAGCTTTTGTACTGGTCTCTTTGATCGGACTGTTCCTGACCTTGTTCCGGTGGAATGCCTATTCCTGGCTGCATTGGCTGGAACTGCCGGCTTGGGTATCGGCGTTTGTTCGTCAGCCCTGGTCGCTGATTACCTACATGTTCATGCATGCGGGGCTGCTCCATCTGTTGTTCAATATGCTGTGGCTGTACTGGTTCGGCCGTCTGTTCCTGAATATCTTCTCATCCAAACATCTGCGTGGACTGTATGTTTTGGGAGGAATCTGTGGCGGGTTGTTGTATATGCTGGCTTACAATGTCTTTCCTTATTTTGAGGATGCTGTGTACGGCTCTTATTTACTGGGCGCATCGGCATCTGTATTGGCAATAGTCATTGCTACGGCTGTACGCGAACCGGATTATCAGGTACAGTTGCTGTTTATCGGCGGTGTGCGGCTGAAGTATATGGCACTTTTCATGATTGTGCTTGATTTGCTGTTCCTGACGGCCGACAATGCCGGCGGTCATATCGCTCATCTGGGGGGAGCATTGGCCGGATGGTGGTTTGCTTCGGGATTGCAACGTGGCCATGACGTGACGCGTTGGATAAACCGTATCATTGATTTTATCGGAAAAGGCTGGCAGCGCTCACCTAGAAAACCTAAGATGAAGGTTCATTACGGTGGAGGTCGTCAGCAGGATTATGATTTCAATGCCCGCAAGAAGGCTCAGGCCGAAGAAGTCGACCGCATTCTGGATAAGCTTCGGAAGTCTGGTTATGGCAGTTTGACGGACGAGGAAAAGAAAAGCCTGTTCGATGCCAGTAAAAAATAAATTGTTATGAAGATTGTAGGACATGTATTCCGGTTGTCGGCTTTTCTGATGAATGTGCTGGTAGCCGTGGGTTTTCTCATTTGTGCATACAGTCCCTATATTTCGCCGGTTCATCATCCACGCTGGGCCTGTGCAGGATTATTTTTTCCCATCTTTCTGGCCTTGAATGCGGCTTTCTGTGTGTTCTGGCTGGTGGTACGAAGACGTTATGCTTTGTTCCCGTTGTGCGTATTTCTGATTGGCTGGGGGGCGTTGACTACTTATTTGCCCTGGCAGTTGGGTGGAGCGGAGAAACCTGTTGGGAGTGTGCTCAAGATCCTGACTTATAATACGATGGGAATGCCCGTAGAAAAAGATGAAGATGGAGAAGAACAGAATCCGGTTTTAGATTATGTCATCGACAGCGATGCGGACATTGCCTGTCTGCAGGAATTCCCGTGTGCAAAAGAGGCGGCCGTGAAGAAAGCGCTTGGCAAAGTCTATCCGTATGCAAAGGTTGTGAAATTCTCAGGAGGAAACGGATTGGGACTTTTTTCCCGTTTCCCGATTCTGGATGCCGAGCGTATCTCCTATGAAAGCCTCAATAATGGCAGTGTGGCTTTTCACTTGAAATGGGGAAAAGATACCGTATTGTTTGTAGGGAATCATTTGGAATCGAACAAATTGGATAAGCACGATAAAGAAGTTTATACGGATATGCTGAAGAAACCCGACGAGGACAAGGTAAAGGAGGGTGGAAAGTACTTGCTGCACAAATTGGCTGATGCAGTGGCCATTCGGGCGCCACAGGCTGATTCGGTTGCACTGTATATACGTGAACATCCGTTCCGGTATACGATTGTTTGCGGCGATTTCAATGATTCTCCTTTGTCGTACGCCCATCGGGTGATTGGTGAGGGTTTGCAGGATGCGTTTGTAGAACGGGGTACAGGCCTGGGTATATCGTATAATCGCAATCATCTTTATTTTCGGATTGATCATCTTTTTGCCAGTCCGGCTTTCCGTATATTGACGTGCGAAGTCGATAATTCCATCAAGACATCCGACCATTATCCCTTGTGGTGTTTGTTGGAAAAACAAGAGAAGGAATAATTTGTAACATTATATATTGAGAAGTTTATGAAAAATTTGGTAATTGCAGCAGCTATGACGTGTATGGTATGTGCGTGTGGTCAGCAGGCAAGTGAGTCGGAGAATCCGTTTTTTTCGGAATTCCAGTCTCCGTACGGTGCTCCTGATTTTGACCGGATTCAGTTTGCCGATTATGAGCCGGCGTTTTTAAAAGGTATTGAACAGCAGAATGCAGAGATCAAAGCCATTGTGGAAAATCCGGAAGAACCGACTTTCGAGAATACCATTGTAGCTTTGGACAATAGCGGAGAAATCCTGAATCGTGTTTCGGGCGTATTTTTTGCGTTGACATCGGCCGATACGAACGATGATCTGATGGCTTTGGAATCGAAAATCGCTCCAATGCTTTCCGAACATAGCGATAACATCTACCTGAATGAGGCCTTGTATCAGCGTGTAGCAAAAATCTGTGAACAGGAAAAGAGCGGAAAGATCCAGCTGACTACCGAGCAGCATTATTTGCTGGAGAAATACCGGAAAGCATTCGAACGTTCCGGTGCGGCTTTGGATAAGAAGAAACAGGAACGTTTGCGTGAAATTAATAAGGAACTTTCTACGTTGACCATTGATTTCAGCAATCATGTACTGGCTGATAACAATGCGTTCAAGCTGGTGATTGACCGGAAAGAAGATTTGGCCGGACTGCCGGAAGCGGTTGTCGAGGGAGCAGCTCATGAGGCCGAGGCTCAGGGAGAGAAAGGCAAGTGGGTCTTTACGTTGCAGGAATCGAGCCGTACTCCGCTGTTGCAATATGCGCAGAACCGGGAATTGCGTAAGCAGGTTTATCAGGCATACACATCGCTTGGAAATCATGACAATGCAACCGATAATAAGGAGATACTGAAGAAGATCCTTACACTCCGTCTGGAGAAAGCCCGTTTGATGGGATATGAAACGTATGCCGCTTATGTATTGGATGATACTATGGCAAAAGATCCGCAGACAGTCCTCGATTTCCTGCATAACTTGTGGGGATATTCCATTGAGAATGCCAAGAAAGAGGCTGCCGAGTTGCAGCAGATCATGGATAAGGAAGGAAAAGGCGAGAAGCTTGAAGCATGGGACTGGTGGTATTATGCCGAAAAGTTGCGTCAGCAGAAATATAATCTGAATGAAGACGAAATAAAGCCTTATTTCAGTCAGGAGAATGTTCGGAAGGGATTGTTCTATGTGGTTAATAAGCTGTATGGCATTACATTGACTCCTACCGATACTGTTCCGGTTTATAATAAGGATGTGAAAACATACATCGTGAATGATGCTGACGGTTCTTTCCTCGGACTTTTCTATACAGACTATATGCCACGTGCCAGCAAGCAGAGCGGAGCATGGATGAGTAATTTCCGGGAAGAAAAAGAGGGTGTCCGTCCGTTGATTTACAATGTTGCCAGTTTTACCAAGCCCGCCGGTGATACCCCTTCTTTGCTGACAATTGATGAGGCAAAGACCATGTTCCATGAATTTGGACATGCCTTGCATGGATTGTTGACTCAGTGTAAGTATCAGGGTGTTTCTGGTACGGCCGTAGCTCAGGATTTCGTTGAGCTTCCTTCTCAGATTATGGAGCACTGGACAGTAGAACCGGAGGTTCTGAAAGTATATGCCCGCCATTATAAGACTGGTGAGACCATTCCTGATTCACTGGTAGCCAAGATTGAAAATCAGGCTTTGTTCAATCAGGGATTTATGACGACTGAACTTTTGGCCGCAGCTTTGCTGGATATGGAATTCCATAACCTGAAGTCGACCGACAGTCTGGACGTGATGGCTTTCGAAAAACAGCTGATGGATAAGTTAGGTTTGATTCCACAGATTGCTCCACGTTATCGTGCGACTTATTTCCGTCATATCATGGGCGGTTACGATGCCGGTTATTACAGCTATTTGTGGGCAGAGCGCTTGGATGCCGATGCTTTCGAAGCTTTCAAGGAACATGGAATTTTTGATCCGGCCACAGCCCAGTCGTTCCGTAAGAATATACTTGAAAAAGGTGGTTCTGATGATCCGATGAAGCTGTATGTCACCTTTAGAGGTGCTGAGCCGAGTCTGGAACCTTTGTTGAAAAATCGTGGCCTGAAGTGATTTGTTCACATTTTTGATTTGTCATACGTTGTTCTGGTTACGGATATAGATTTTAAGGACAGGAAATTGCAATGTTTTCCTTTTCAGGTGCTTTTTTAATTGATAAAGCCTAAATATTTAAAAAGCTTTCCGTGTGTAAAAGAAAAAAAAACTATATTTGCAACCTTGAATCAACGTATTTAATCAAAAAGTAAATAAAAATAAATTAAAGTAACATGCAAAACAAAGGATTTGTAAAGGTTTTTGCGGTATTACTGACCCTTGCGTGTGTCTTTTATCTTTCTTTCTCCTTCGTTACCCGCTATCAGATGAATAAGGCGGCCGAAGATCCGAAGGGAGCGGCACACTACCTCGATTCCATGCAGAATCAGAAGGTTTGGTTGGGGGTATATACCCTGAAGCAGTGTCGTGAGATGGAGATTGGTCTCGGTCTGGATTTGAAAGGTGGTATGAATGTGATTCTGGAAGTTTCCGTTCCGGATGTAGTCAGAACACTGGCCGATCATAAAACCGATGAAGCATTCAACAAAGCAGTAGATGAAGCTGCCAAGCAGCAAGTTACCAGCCAGGAAGATTTTGTAACGCTGTTCGTTAGAGAATACAAAAAACTGGCGCCGGAAGGTAAGCTGGCTGAATTGTTTGCTACTCAGCAACTGAAAGACAAAGTAAATACACGTAGCACCGATGCTCAGGTAGAAGCTGTGTTGCGTGAAGAAGTAAAGGCTGCTGTAGAGAATTCTTATAATGTATTGCGTACGCGTATCGACCGTTTTGGTGTGGCTCAGCCGAACATCCAGACTTTGGAAGGTAAAATGGGACGTATCATGGTCGAACTGCCGGGTATCAAAGAACCGGAACGTGTAAGAAAGTTGTTGCAGGGTTCTGCTAACCTTGAATTCTGGGAAACATACGAAGCAAAAGATATTATACCGGTATTGGTTTCTGCCGATTCAAAGGCGCAGGCTATCTTATCCGGAAACGTTTCTGACTCAACTGCAGTAGACAGTGTTGCCGCTCCGGCTCAGGAAGTAGCTGCGGTTTCTGCCAAAGACAGTCTGGCTGCAGCCTTGAAAGGAGAGACTGGAACCAAGGCTACTGCGAATGCAGAGCAGATGAAAAAAGATCATCCGTTGCTGGCCAACCTGGCTTTGAATCAGAGTGGGGTAGGTTCCATTGTCGGTTTTGCCGATTATCAGGATACGGCTGCCGTGAATCGAATCCTGACAATGCCTGGAGTGAAAGAACTGTTGCCGCGTGACCTGAAACTGATGTGGGGGGTAAAGGCTTCGGATATGGATAAGAGCGGACGCATGTTCGAACTTTATGCCATCAAGTCTACCGAGCGTAACGGACGTGCTCCGTTGGAAGGTGATGTAGTAACCGATGCGCGTGATTCATATGATCAGTTCAACAAACCTTGCGTAACAATGTCTATGAATACGGAAGGTTCCCGTCGCTGGGCCCAACTGACCAAACAGAATACAGGTCGTGAAATCGCTATCGTTCTGGATGGATATGTATACAGCGCTCCGCGTTCTAACGGTGAAATTGCTGGAGGTAACTCTGAAATCACCGGTAACTTTACTCCAGAACAGACCAAGGACTTGGCCAATGTCTTGAAATCCGGTAAGATGCCGGCTCCTGCACGTATCGTACAGGAAGACATCGTTGGTCCGTCACTGGGTCAGGAATCCATCAATCAGGGTATTGTTTCTTTCATCGTGGCATTGATTGTCCTGATGATTTACATGTGCGCCATGTACGGATTGATTCCGGGTATGATTGCCAACATCGCCTTGATCTTCAACTTCTTCTTTACACTGGGAATCCTTTCTTCGTTCCAGGCTGCGTTGACCATGTCAGGTATCGCCGGTATGGTGTTGTCACTGGGTATGGCTGTGGATGCGAACGTGTTGATTTATGAACGTACCAAGGAAGAGTTGAGAGCCGGTAAGGGTACCAAGCAGGCTTTGTCTGAAGGTTATTCCAATGCATTCTCGGCTATCTTCGACTCTAACCTGACTTCTATCCTGACAGGTATCATCCTGTTCAACTTTGGTACCGGACCTATCCGTGGTTTTGCTACGACTTTGATTATCGGTATCCTCTGTTCATTCTTTACTGCCGTATTCCTGACTCGTCTGGTTTACGAACACTACATGAACAAGGAAAAATGGTTGCATCTGACATTTACGACAAGTATCTCTAAGAATTTGATGCAGAATGTGCATTATAACTTTATGGGAGCTACCAAGCGTGCATTTACGGTTTGGGGTATCATTATCGTAGTTTGCATCATTTCGTTCTTTACACGTGGTTTGGCTCAGAGTATTGACTTTACGGGTGGACGTAACTTCGTGGTTCAGTTCGAACAGAAAGTACAGCCGGAAACCGTACGTAGCCTGCTTCAGCCGAAAGTCGGTGATGCCAACGTTCAGGCTATTGCTTTGGGTACTGACGGTAAGACTATCCGTGTAACTACCAACTACCGTATCGAAGAAGATTCTCCGACTATTGATGCCGAAATTGAAGAATTCCTTTATCAGGCATTGAAAGAAGGTAACTTACTGGGTAAGGGAACTACTCTTGAAATCTTTATCGACCGTGATAATCGTACCGGTGGTTCCATCATCAGTTCACAGAAAGTAGGTCCAAGTATTGCCGACGATATCAAGACCTCTGCTATCTGGTCGGTTGTTCTGGCATTGATCGTTATCGGTGTATATATCCTGATCCGATTCAGTAACATTGCCTTCAGTATCGGTGCCACTGTTGCATTGACTGTCGATACCGTGTTGATTATCGGTGCTTATTCGTTGTGTCACGGATGGATGCCGTTCTCATTGGAAATCGACCAGACTTTCATTGGTGCTATTCTGACAGCCATCGGTTATTCTATCAACGATAAGGTGGTTATTTTCGACCGTGTACGTGAGTTCTTCCATCTGTATCCGAAGCGTGATCGTATGAAGTTGTTCAATGATTCTTTGAATACGACACTCGCCCGTACCATCAATACTTCATTGAGTACGTTGATCGTATTGTTGAGTATCTTTATCCTGGGTGGTGACAGCATTCGTAGCTTTGCTTTCGCCATGATTCTGGGTGTGGTAATCGGTACATTGTCTTCTTTGTTCGTTGCAGCTCCGGTAGCTTACCTGACTATGGGTCATAAGTTGCCTGAAGGTGAAGCTGCACCTGCCGAGGATGCGAAAGCTTGATTGATTCCATAAATACATACATAAACCGAAAGGGCTGCTTCCATAAAAAGAGGCAGCCCTTTTGATTTTTATGTGTGTCTTCATTCTTCGTGATTCCCTTTCTTATTATGGAGACAGTCCGAATGGGTATGGCATTCTTATTTCTGGAAAATTTCTCACGTGTGGACAACGTGAATGTCAAAGGTGTAAATAAGCAGAATTTATTGGCTGGATAAGGATGGATAGTGTATGTTTTTTTCCTGATAGTACCCCCGAGGGGAATCGAACCCCTATCAAAAGTTTAGGAAACTTCTATTCTATCCGTTGAACTACAAGGGCAGCTTTTGCAAATGTACGCCTTTTTTGAGGATAAACAATATTTTTGTATCAAAAAAATGGCAGATTGTCATTCCGGGATAAAATTTTTCATTTTTATTTTGATTTTTGACAGAACTTCACGATTTTTGTTGCCATTGATTTTGTGAACTTTAAATAATACGTTATGGCAGAAGAAATGATTGTCAAAGAGCTGGATGATGTAGTTGTCCGTTTCTCGGGGGACTCCGGCGATGGCATGCAGTTGGCCGGTAATATGTTTTCCAATATTTCGGCTACCGAGGGGAATGATATCAGTACGTTTCCAGACTATCCGGCAGATATCCGTGCTCCGCAAGGGACATTGACGGGTGTATCCGGCTTTCAGGTGCATATCGGTGCTGGAAAGGTGTATACTCCGGGAGATAAATGCGATGTACTGGTTGCAATGAATCCTGCCGCCTTGAAAACACAGTATAAGTTCTGTAAACCACAGGCTGTAATTATCATCGATACCGATTCTTTTACGAAACGTGACCTGGAAAAGGCAAAGTTTCAACTGGATAATCCGTTCTCTGAGCTGGGTATCAAGAATGAGGTGGTAGAAGCTGCTATTACAACCATGTGTAAGGAAAGCCTGAAGGAAAGTGGCCTGGATAATAAATCCATCATGCGTACCAAGAACATGTTTGCCTTGGGACTGGTATGCTGGTTGTTTCATCGGGATATTCAGGTAGGCGAAAAGTTGCTTCGCGAGAAATTTGCGAAGAAACCTGCCATTGCAGACGCTAATGTAAAGGTGTTGTATGACGGATATCACTTTGGAGAGAATACACATGCCTCTGTGTCTATCAGTTACAGGGTTCCCTGCAAGGAAGAAAAGACTCCGGGACGTTATATGGACATTAACGGCAACAAGGCTACTGCATACGGCCTCATGGCCGCAGCCGAAAAAGCCGGGTTGCAGCTGTATCTGGGATCTTATCCCATTACGCCGGCTACTGACATTTTGCATGAGTTGGCCAAGCATAAGTCTTTGGGTGTAAAAACCGTTCAGTGTGAAGACGAAATAGCCGGATGTGCTTCGGCTGTCGGTGCTTCGTTTGCCGGTGCCCTGGCGGTAACCACTACTTCCGGACCGGGTATCTGCCTGAAGAGTGAGGCCATGAATCTGGCGGTTATCACCGAACTTCCGTTGGTAATTGTGGATGTACAGCGTGGTGGTCCGTCTACCGGTCTGCCTACCAAATCGGAACAGACTGATTTGTTGCAGGCTCTTTATGGGCGTAACGGTGAAAGTCCGATGCCGGTGATTGCCGCAGCCTCTTCTACCGATTGTTTCGATGCGGCCTATATGGCATGTAAGATTGCTTTGGAACACATGACTCCGGTCATTTTGCTGACCGATGCCTATATCGCAAACGGTTCTGCTGCCTGGAGATTGCCGGATCTGAAAGATTATCCGCCTATTTGTCCACCGTATGTAACGCCCGATATGGCCGAATCGTGGACACCGTTCCAGCGTAATTCGGAGACGGGTGTCCGTTACTGGGCTATCCCGGGTACCGAAGGTTTTATGCACCGTATCGGCGGACTGGAGAAGAGCAACGAAACGGGTGCTATTTCTACAGACCCGGAAAACCATCACCTGATGACCCGCTTACGTGCCGAGAAAGTGGAAAAGATTGCCGATTCGTTGCCGTTGCTTGAGGTGGAAGGCGATCCGGAAGCCGATTTGCTGATCGTTGGATTCGGTGGAACGTATGGACACCTTCATTCGGCCATGGATACCCTGAATAAACAGGGAAAGAAGGCCGCGTTGGCTCATCTGCGTTACATCAATCCGCTGCCTACGAATACGGCTGAGATTCTGCGCCGTTTCCCGAAGGTGGTTGTAGCCGAACAGAATATGGGTCAGCTGGCAGGTTATCTGCGCATGAAGGTGGAAGGAATCCATCTCTATCAGTTCAATCAGGTAAAGGGTCAGCCGTTCGTGGTACAGGAGCTGGTTGACGCATTCACTAAAATCATGGAGGAATAAATGATGAGCGAAAAAACATATACAGCCGCAGATTATAAGGCCGGTCAGCCACGCTGGTGTCCGGGCTGTGGCGATCACGCATTCTTGAATTCGTTTCATAAGGCTTTGGCCGAACTGGGCGTACCCCCGCACGAGATAGCCGTGATTTCGGGTATCGGTTGTTCTTCACGTCTGCCTTATTATATGAATACATACGGTATGCATACCATTCACGGGCGTGCGGCTGCCATTGCCACCGGCGCCAAGGTAGCAAATCCGAATCTGACCATCTGGCAGATTTCCGGTGACGGTGACGGACTGGCTATCGGAGGTAACCATTTCATACATGCTATCCGACGCAATGTGGATATTAATATTGTATTGCTGAATAACCGTATCTACGGCTTGACCAAGGGACAATATTCTCCGACTTCCGAACGTGGCTTCATCAGCAAGTCTTCTCCTTACGGAACGGTAGAAGATCCGTTTCATCCGGCTGAACTTTGTTTCGGTGCCCGTGGACGTTTCTTTGCCCGTTGTGCGGCTGTCGATGGAGGTCCGTCGGTAGAGGTTTTGAAAGCGGCTGCCCGTCATAAAGGAACTTCGGTTGTAGAGGTGCTGCAGAATTGCGTCATTTTCAATGACGGAACCCATAATGCCATCGCCAAAAAGGAAGACCGTGAGAAAAACGCCATTTATCTGGAACATGGCAAGCCCATGCTGTTCGGTCCGAACAAGGAATTTGGTCTGATGCAGGAAGGATTCGGACTGAAAGTTGTAAAATTGGGAGAGAACGGCATTACCGAAAAAGATATTCTTGTGCACGACGCTCATTGCGAAGACCATACCCTGCAACTGAAACTTGCTTTGATGGAAGGTCCGGATTTCCCGATCGCTTTGGGAGTTATCCGCGATGTGGAGGCGCCTACTTACGACGAATCGGTCGCCGCACAGATTCAGGAAATCTCTGCCAAGAAGAACTATCATACGTTTGCCGAACTGTTGGCTACCAACGATACGTGGGAGGTGAAGTAAGTTGTTTGTTCGGACATTGATATTTATCCTCCAGCCTGCTTTCCTTACGAAAAGCAGGCTGGAGATTTTTTTAGGGGAAGTAAGTCGTTTTCTGCCGGCAATGGTTTCTGTCTGTTGAAGCATTAGGAAGGGATAGGAGTGCTACAAAGCCGGTGTTTTCATCGGGTTCCCATTTCCATTCTACTTTTAAGAGGAGTTTTTTTGAGAGAATCGATTGGAACATGCAGGTTTCAGAAAACAAAAGTGTCTCATTTGTTTAAATGGGATATTTTTGTTTTCTGAAACTTGCTATTTAAATATATCTTTGGAAAAGTTATAGATTATTGCTATGGCACAATAACAGGTTCGTTCTGGAAAGACCGGAAGACAAAAACCGGATGGCATTTGGATGATAGTAATGAATGATATTTAGTAATTAAAAAATTGGTATATTATGAAAAAGAAACTATTATTATTGTTGTGTGTGTTGGGGGGGCTTACAAATAGTGTTAGAGGTCAGATGGATAGTTGGATGTTGAATCAATGGCTGAACCAGATGAACATGGACACGTATCAACAGCAACAGAAAATCACTGAAGACTTTATGAATTTACTTGATGCAGAAAGTAAGCGGCAACAGAAAGTGAAAGAGGATTTTATGAAACTTATTGATGAAGGTAGTAAACGACAGGAAGCCAATGCTATGGCTACATGCCTATTGTTACCTGGTGGTGTGGATATATTCTTCGCTCATATACGCATCCTCTATATAAGTACCGATAAGATAGAAGTGATACATCGGTTTACGGATATGACTGAGGAAGTGATCCCATCGTCTTCTTATTTTGCTGTGAACGGAGAAATTGTCACAAATTCAGTTTTTAAACCTGGACATGCAGTTATTGTGCGAAGAAAGGATACGGGAAAGGTTTTAAGTAGTTTGAAGATTCCTTTAAAGTATACTTCGGCATACCAGGTTTTTTTGCGTGGTGCGCAGCAGGCTGCAAAAGCTTATGGAGCGAATACCCCGAAATCCAATTATAGTAATCCCTTTGCGTCGCCGGGTAATGACAGGACGAAGTCGAAACAATGTTCTTTGTGTAAGGGGAAAGGATGGATAGCTGGTTCCAAGACTCCGGTTTATGGAACAGGAGGTAGTTACTGGTGTGATGAATGCGGTAGAGAGGTTAATGCATCACACAGTCATGACCGGTGTCCTTCATGTGGAGGTTCGGGTAAAACATATTGAAAACCGTTTAATTTCCTTTGTCGTATGGTCAGAGCATCATTTTTTTGTTGAAGAGAGTAACTGATGAGGCGTAAAATATCAGACGGGAGAATAAACGGATGATGCTCAAGAAACAGGTAAACCTGATAGGGTTACTGTGAGGTTGAAGAGGCGGAATTTTTCCGCCTCTCATTTTTTATGTATCACGGGTAAGAAACAGTATACTTTATGGGCCTTTTTGATGTTCGGTTTTTAAAATCTTCGTATTTTTGTTTGGTAACGAAATTATAAATCAGAGAAAGTTTATGAAATATCGTATGTTAGTGGCAGGGCTGTTGATGGCATTCCCTGCATTTTCATCCTGGGCTCAGCGGGCATTTACCCCCGACGATCTGGTGAAGTGGGAACGGATCACCCGGAAGTCCGTTTCCGACGATGGCCGATGGGTCGCAGTACAGTTTGCTCCGTGGCAGGGAGATTCCCGGGTGGAAGTTTATACCGCAGCCGACGGGAAGCAGGTCTTTGCTACCGCACCGGCCGGGAAATTCGATTTTGCTTCTTCTTCCCGTTACCTGGTGATGGAAGAGGTTCCGTCTGTTTCGCTGACTGATTCCTTGAAACTGAGGAAGGTAAAGGCGGATAAAATGCCGATGAACGTGCTGGTAATACGCGATCTGCAAGGGCGGACATCGTGGAAAATAGATTCGTTGAAGTCGTATCGTCTGGCGGGAAAGGCCGACTGGATAGCCTATCAGCAGGGACGGAAAGACTCCGTACTGTATGTGGCTTCGCTGGATGGTACGCAACGTGTAGTATTGCCGAATGTGTCGGCCTACGGTTTTTCGCCGGAAGGCGCTTCATTGTATTTTGTGACGAGAGATACGTCGAAGGGGGTACGCCCCGGGCTCTATGGCTGGATGCCCGGACAGGAAAAACCCCGTCTGCTGAAGGAAGGAAAAGGCGTTTTCAACGGTTGTACTTTTGATAAGCGAGGACACCGGTTGGCTTTCTTGTATGCCGAATCGAAGCAGAAAACCGATACGGCTTCCAGTCTGTGGCTTTCTACCGGCATGGAGAAAGCCGGCGAAGCGGTTACTGCTACTACGGAAGGAGTGCCGGCAGGCTGGGTGGTCAGCCCGAATGGTACGCTGACATTCTCGGAAGACGGCAGCCGCTTGTTTTTGGGAACGGCCCCGAAGCCGCTGGAGAAAGATACCACGATACTTGACGTGTATCGCCCGAAGGTGCAGGTTTGGAGCTGGGACGAACCGGTGCAATATACGGTACAGCAGTATAATCTGAAGAAGGAACAGAAACGCACATACCGTGCGCTCTATCAGATAGCGGCCAGGAAACTGATTCAACTGGCCGATACGGTGTATCCGGAAATCCAGCTGGCTCCCAAGGGAACGGGCGACTGGGCGCTGATAGCCGCTTCCCGTCCGTATTCACTGGCTTCCATGTGGGAGGGACGTACGCGCTCCGATTATTGCCGGGTTTCACTGGCCGATGGAAGACGGCAGGTATTGAGTACGGCCGATTATACTACGTATCGTCTGTCGCCTACCGGACGTTATGCATACGGTTATTGTGCTCCTGACAGTTGCTGGTATACCTTGGAACTGGCAACCGGAAAGAAAGTCCGTGTGACGGCTCCGCTGGAATATCCGGTATGGGATGAAGAGAATGATGTGCCCGATTATCCGGCACCGTATGGAGTCACGGGCTGGACCGAAGGTGACAGTTGCCTGCTGGTAAATGATCGTTACGATATCTGGGCGCTCGATCCGAAAGGACAGGAGGCTCCCCGTAACCTGACCTGTAACGGCCGGACACGGGGAATCCGCTACACCTGGATAGATACGGATCCGGAAACAGATGCCGTATCTCTGACCGACGCTCAGTTGCTGACCGGATTCTGTGAATCCACCAAGGCGACAGCGCTCTATCGGGCGACGCTGGGAACTTCCGAATCTCCGTTGCTGGTTATGGGTGGTGATTATCGCTTCGGTAACGTGCAGAAGGCGGCCGATGCCGACCGGTGGCTGTATACCCGTGAACGTTTTGAGGTCTATCCGGATGTGTGGAGTACCGACGCTTCGTTCAGAAAGCCGGTACAGCTGACTCATGGTATTCGCCAGCAGGAAGCCTATCGGTGGGGAACTGCCGAACTGGTTTCATGGACCTCGTTCGATGGTGTTCCGCTGGAAGGTGTCCTTTACAAGCCGGCCGGTTTCGATCCGTCGAAGAAATATCCGATGATTGTCAATTTCTACGAACGCAATTCGGAGACATTGTATCAGTATCATACGCCCGAAGCCCATCGTTCCACCATTGATTATCATTTGTATTTAAGTAACGGTTATCTGGTCTTTAATCCGGACATCCGTTACCGTGACGGCTATCCGGGAGAAAGCTGTTACAACTGCCTGATGCCGGGTGTGGCAGGCCAGCCATAGAAGCCATGGGCTTTGTCGACAGTGCACACATCGGTGCGCAGGGACATAGCTGGGGTGGTTATCAGGTGGCATATCTGGCTACCCGCACAGGTAAGTTCGCGGCCATAGAGTCTGGGGCTCCGGTCGTGAATATGTTCAGTGCATACGGGGGAATCCGCTGGGGATCAGGTCTGAACCGTTCTTTCCAGTACGAGCATACACAGAGTCGTCTGGGCGCTACTCCGTGGAGCGGTCCGATCCGTTATTTCGAAAATTCACCGCTTTTCCTGATGGATAAGGTGACCACACCGATTCTGATCATGCATAACGACAGTGACGGCCATGTGCCCTGGTATCAGGGTATTGAGTTCTTTGTGGCAATGAAACGGTTGCAGAAGCCGGCCTGGATGTTGAATTATACCGGCGAACCGCACTGGCCCATGCGTCTGGCCAACAAGCTCGATTTCCAGAAGCGTATGTTCCAGTTCTTTAATCATTACCTGAAAGGAGAACCCATGCCGTCCTGGATGAAAGACGGGCTTCCTGCTGTAAAACAACCGTACGAGCTTGGATATTAACCTTGTAGTCACAACGGACGGACAGTTTTCTGAAACGTCCGTTTGTCTGCATCAAAACGTCCTCATGTCTTGAGTGGAACGAACGTTTGTTTTACTCAATACGCGAGGACGTTTTCTGTTAAATCCGAAGACATTTTTTAAGAATTTGTAATCTGCAATTGGCAAATTTGTTACACAAGTATAAATCTTTTACGATTACGGATTTTTTTCTCTATTCTATTTTCGGTTTCAAATAAAACAGCTAATTTTGTAGCGCCTAAGACAAGGGGGGTGTTGAAAATCACCTTTTCAAGTGTTCAGGTTTATATGTTACGAGAAAAATTAACATTTGATATAAACAAATTAATCATTTGAACAATGGCAAATTTAGATCTTACTAAGTACGGTATCACTGGTACCACAGAAATTTTGCACAATCCGTCATACGATGTATTGTTCGCTGAAGAAACAAAAGCTGGTCTGGAAGGTTATGAAAAAGGCCAGGTAACTGAACTGGGTGCAGTAAACGTAATGACTGGTATCTACACTGGTCGTTCTCCTAAAGATAAATTCTTGGTAAAAGACGCTACAAGTGAAAACACTGTATGGTGGACTTCTGAAGAATACAAAAACGATAACAAACCTGTAACTACAGAAACTTGGAACGCTTTGAAAGCTTTGGCTTCTAAAGAACTTTCTAACAAGAAACTGTATGTTGTAGATGGTTATTGCGGTGCTAACGAAGCTACTCGCTTGAGAGTTCGTTTCATCATGGAAGTTGCATGGCAGGCTCACTTTGTAACCAACATGTTCATCCGTCCTTCTAAAGAAGAACTGGAATCATTCGAACCTGACTTCGTTGTTTACAACGCTTCTAAAGCTAAAGTTGAAAACTACAAAGAACTGGGTCTGAACTCAGAAACTGCTGTTGTCTTCAACCTGACTACTAAGGAACAGGTTATCCTGAACACTTGGTACGGTGGTGAAATGAAGAAAGGTATGTTCTCTATGATGAACTACTTCAACCCGTTGCGTGGTATCGCTTCTATGCACTGTTCTGCCAACACAGACAAGGAAGGCAAGAGCTCAGCTATCTTCTTCGGTCTGTCTGGTACAGGTAAGACAACTTTGTCTACTGACCCGAAACGTCTGTTGATCGGTGATGACGAACACGGATGGGATAACGAAGGTGTATTCAACTACGAAGGTGGTTGCTACGCTAAGGTTATCAACCTGGATAAGGAATCTGAACCGGATATCTACAACGCTATCAAGCGTGACGCTCTGCTGGAAAACGTAACAGTAGACGCTAACGGTAAGATCGACTTCGCTGATAAGAGCGTAACTGAAAACACTCGTGTTTCTTATCCTATCTACCACATCGACAACATCGTTAAACCGGTTTCTAAAGGTCCTCACGCAAAACAAGTTATCTTCTTGTCAGCTGATGCATTCGGTGTATTGCCTCCAGTATCTATCCTGAACGAAGAACAGGCTCAGTACTACTTCCTGTCAGGATTTACTGCTAAGTTGGCTGGTACAGAACGTGGTATCACTGAACCGACTCCGACATTCTCTGCTTGCTTCGGTGCTGCATTCTTGTCATTGCACCCGACTAAATATGCAGAAGAACTGGTTAAGAAGATGAAGATGACTGGTGCTAAGGCATACTTGGTTAACACTGGTTGGAACGGAACTGGCAAACGTATTTCTATCCGTGATACTCGTGGTATCATCGACGCTATCCTGGATGGTTCTATCGAAAAGGCTCCGACTAAGACTATTCCTTACTTCGACTTCGTTGTTCCGACTGAATTGCCGGGTGTTGATCCGAAGATTCTGGATCCGCGTGACACTTACGATTGCGCTTGCAAGTGGGAAGAAAAAGCTAAAGACCTGGCTGCTCGCTTCATCAAGAACTTCGCTAAGTTCACTGGTAACGAAGCTGGTAAAGCTTTGGTTGCTGCTGGTCCGAAATTGTAATTTAAGAAATTACATAAGACTGAATAATCAGAAGGGGTCCCGAGATTCGGGGCTCCTTTTTTTGTTTCTTGTCTCAATCCTGCTATATTTGCAGGTAACGTTTTTCTAACATAAACTATTGGTGTACGTATGAAAAAATATACATTGTTCTTATTGCTTGCCGTCGCTGCCGTGTGTTTCTCTTCCTGTCATTCACAAAACAGCCGTGTAGACGGTTTAAGGGATTTTGTGGAGGAAATCCAAAAGGATGGACAGAAATATACTTCGGAGGAGTGGGAGAAAGCGAACGCCCGTTTCAGTCAGTTGCTGGATAAGATCAATTCATACACTGATTTGACGCGGGAAGAACTGGAAGAAGTAGCCAGACTTCAGGCAAATTATGCCGCTGCTGCCTTCAGAAGCAACGGAAAAAACATTATGGAGCAAATGGAGAAGTCTGGAGTTGCGTTAGACAGTCTGGAAGAAGGTTTCGAGAAAGGTATGCTCGAAGGCCAGGAATAGAATCGATATTCATTAAACATATACAACTATGAAACTATTGGAAGGTATTTTGGGCGGTCTGTGTCTTTGTGCCGCTGTCGGATGTACGGCACCGGCCTCACAGCAGGAAAATGTGAAGGCAACCGAAGGAATGAGTCAGTCGGAGGCCGTCGTTAAGACCATAATGGACCGCCGTAGTGTGCGCAAGTATAAACCGCAGCCTGTCAACCGCGATACCATGCAGGTTATTCTGAACTGCGGAATCAATGCTCCTAACGGGCAGAACAAACAGTCGTGGGCCATCCGTGTGGTTGACAATCCTGAGTATATCAACGGTCTGACCGAGATTTACAAGAAGGTGAATCCGCAGGTGGCCGAAGATCCGGATTTTAAGAATATGTTCCGCAATGCGCCTACCGTAGTATTTATTGCGCACGATACCGCATACGACTTTTCACAGGTGGACTGTGGCCTGCTGGGTGAGAACATGGTGCTTTCTGCCTGGTCCATGGGAATCGGTTCCTGCTGTCTGGGAAGCCCGATCCGCTTCATGACCACCCGGCCCGAAGCTGCCGGTTACCTGAAGAAACTGAACCTGCCCGAAGGGTACGAACTGCTGTATTGCATTGCTTTCGGTTATCCGGATGAAAGCCCGGCTGCCAAGCCTCGTGACGCGCAGAAGATTCAGTTTGTAGAATAAGCTTTATTCTCTCCTGTCATCTTTGTCCAAGGTCATCGTACGAACTTTGCAGGATGGCCTTTCCCAGTTTTAACCGACGTTCATCGGGCGCAGGTTCGTCCATGACCGTCTGTCCGGAGTTATTGTCAAGCACGGTAACTCCGGTGCTGTCTATAAAGGCGACTCCGTTGTTGTACGTATAGTAGGCAAACGGATAGGTATATTCCTTGCCCAGTATGTTTCGGCTGAAATTGAATTCTTTGTGTTCCATGCCTAATTGTCCTAACAGTGTGGCTGCCAGATCCGTCTGGTTCATCAGCTTGTCTATCACCATCGGTTGCTTGACGGCGCCTCCCAGCCAGAGCATCGGAATGTGATGGATGCGTGGCGACTGGGCGAATCCTTCGCGCGGGTAGTAGAATCCGTGGTCGGGCAGGCAGATAATCAGCAGGTCCTTCCACTGGGGAAGCTGCTTCATCCGGTCGATGAACTTGCCCAGACATTCGTCTGTAAAGGCGAATGCGTTCGGTATTTGTTCCTGCAGGCGGTGATAGGGGACTTCGAAAGGTTCGTGGCTGCTCAGTGTCAGGAAAGTCGTATGCCAGGGACCTTTTTTTCGTTCCTTCAGTACGTTGTACAGGTGTTCGAACGTTATGTCATCGTTTACGCCCCAGGCATTCTTCTGCTGTGAAAGCGAGAAGTCCACGTCGGCGGTCAGTTGCTGGTATCCGCTCCCCAGCAGATAGCTTTTCATGTTGGTAAAATTGATGTCGCCTCCGTATAGGAAATCAGTCTGGTATCCTTCCTTGACCAGTTTTTCGGCCAGTGCCGGCAGCGTACGGCTTTTGGCCGGAATCTTCATGACCGACAGGGTAGGGAAGCTCTGGTACCCGCTGAGCGTGCAGAGGGTTCCGCGGTCGGTACGGAAACTGTTGGCATAGCACCGGGTAAAGAAAATACCTTCTTTCGACAGACGGTTCAGGTTGGGGCTGACATCCGGCAGTCCGCCTAACGGCTCTACAAATACGCCCCCGAATCCTTCCATCAGGATGATCAGGATATTCGGCCGGCGGGTATTCAGCAGTTGCGTGGTGTTTTCTCCCTGTGTAGGATAGAGTCCGTCGAACAGGGCCTGTCGTTCTTTCTCGTCGAAGAAATTGAACTGTTCTTCGTATTTCTGGGTTTTCCCGGCGGAAGCCAGCAGGCTGAAGGCCGGGTTGACGGCTGAATGATTCAGAAATTCGTCGTTGCAGAAATAAGCCTGCCCGATGTTGGAAGTAGACTCGGTGACGCCTCCCCGGATGATGATGAACAGTACGCCTCCCAGCAGGAGGGTAAGACCGGTACCGGCCAGACGGTGACGGGTAGCTTCCAGCCTTTTCGGGGTGACGGCAAACCACAACAGACTTAACAGAGCGGCCAGTATCAGGATAAAGACGATGCGGACTGCGATGAATCCGGTCGATACGCTTGCCAGGGCGTTCTTGGGTGAATCCAGGTACTGGAAGATGGAGGCATCCAGCTTGAATCCCCAGAACGGGTACAGGCTCATGTCGGCTATGCCGATGCAGCTTACCAGGATGGCGATCAGTATATAATATCCACCCAGTATTCCCCGCAGCGGAATCCGTTTGAACCAGAAACTGACCAGGATGACCAGCCAGGGGATGGCGGTCAGGTAGCCTGCCGTAGCGGCGTCGAGGCTTGCTCCGTGATACAGTACCCGGAAGAAGTCTGTAACAGGTATTCCTTTTCCGATGGCTCCGTTGTAGAGCATAAACAGGGGCTTCTGCAGGAGGAATCCTCCCCAGATGCAGATAAACAGCAGAATTAGAAAAATGATTCGTTTCTTCATGGCGATAAGTTATTTACGGCCGAAATCGGCAGGAACTTCTCCCCACCGGTCTGTTTCCCATTTCAGGAGGAGAGTGGTATAGGTGTGTGTCCGGAGCCAGTTTTCCGCCCGTTCGATGAGCTGGAAGAGGGACTCTGTCTTGGAAGTGCGTTCCAGTTTGGTTTTGCATTTCTTTTGTTTGACCCAGTTCAGGGCATTCCGGCTGTCGGAGTAGATGGGCATTTGCAGGTTTTTCTGTTGCAGGAGTGCCAGCCCGTGTACGATGGCCAGGAATTCACCGATGTTGTTGGTGCCGTATACCGGTCCGTAGTGGAAGATTTCCTGTCCGGTTTGCAGGTAGACTCCCCGGTATTCCATCGGTCCCGGATTTCCGCTGCAGGCGGCATCTACGGCCAGGCAGTTCAGGTCGAATCCTTCAGGCAGCCGGGTTTCCGCTGTCGGATGTCCCGGGTCCTTTCGTCTGGCCGGATGCAAGTAGTGATGCGCGGGAGTCGCCAGTGCCGCTTCCGCCTCTTCACGGGTCTCAAACGATTTGTAGAGTGCACCCGGATAATTTTTGATCTGCAGTTGACAGTCGGTCCACGAGGTGTAGATTCCCGGACTGACCCCTTTCCATACGACGTAGAATTTCTGTTTGGTCATGCGCGGTGTTTTATGGGCAAAAGTACAAAATTAGTTGTTAGGTACTTTTGTTTTTAAGTTTTTTAGTTGGTTGGCCGGAATCTGTCCGTGCGGAAGTCGTTTCTTCCAAGGAGTACCTCCATGCTAGTCTGCCTCTGTCTGAAAACGCCAAAAGCCCGGTTTCCCGGGCTTTTGACTATAGATGATGTCTCTGAAATTACATGCGTTCCGGTACTTCGATACCCAGCAGGCCCATGGCCAGTTTTACTACCTTTCCTACGTTCTGACTCAGTGCCAGACGGAAAATTTTTACGGCTTCGTTTTCTTCACGCAGAATGCTGAAGTCGTGGTAGAACTGGTTGTATTCTTTCACCAGGTCGTATGCGTAGTTGGCCAGGATGGACGGATTGTAGTCGGTTCCTGCCTGTTTGACTACGTTCGGGAAGTCTGCCAGCATTTGGATCAGGGCTTCTTCCTTGGTGCTCAGTTCGATGCCTGCAGGAATGGTTTCCGGTATGCTGATACCGGCTTCTGCCGCTTTCCGCAAGATAGACTGGATGCGGGCATAGGTATATTGGATAAACGGACCGGTATTTCCGTTGAAATCGATGGATTCTTTCGGATTGAAGGTCATGTTCTTGCGGGCATCTACCTTCAGGATGAAGTATTTCAGTGCTCCCAACCCTACGATGCGGGCGATGTCGGCAGCTTCTTCCGGAGTCAGTCCGTCCAGTTTGCCCAGTTCGCTGCTGGTTTCCTTGGCCGTTTCTATCATGGCTTCCATCAGGTCGTCGGCGTCTACCACTGTACCTTCACGGCTTTTCATTTTACCTTCCGGCAGTTCCACCATTCCGTATGAGAAATGTACCAGGTCTTTTCCCCATTCGAATCCCAGTTTGTCGAGCAGGATGGACAATACCTGGAAGTGGTAATTCTGCTCGTTGCCTACTACGTAAATCATCTTGTCGATGGGGTAGTCCTGGAAACGCAGTTTGGCTGTACCGATATCCTGAGTCATGTATACAGAAGTACCGTCGCCACGGAGCAGCAGTTTGTGGTCGAGTCCTTCCGGAGTCAGGTCGGCCCATACGGAACCGTCTTCCTTGCGGTAGAACAATCCTTTTTCCAGCCCTTCCATCACTTTTTCCTTCCCTTCCAGGTAAGTCTGTGATTCGTAATAGATCTTGTCGAAGCTTACTCCCATCATCTTATAGGTCTCATCGAATCCGGCGTATACCCAGTCGTTCATCTTTTTCCAGAGTGCACGTACTTCCGGATCGTTGGCTTCCCATTTGCGCAGCATTTCGCGGGCTTCCAGCATCAGGGGAGAGTTGGCTTCCGCCTTGGCCTTGGCTTCTTCCTCGTTCATGCCTTCTGCCTGGTATTTGGCCATCAGTTCCTTTACTTCGGCTTTGTAATGCTTGTCGAAGGCTACGTAATAGTCACCTATCAGGTGGTCACCCTTCTTGCCCGATGATTCCGGAGTTTCTCCGTTTCCGTATTTCAGCCAGGCCAGCATGGACTTGCAGATATGGATACCGCGGTCGTTTACGATGTTTGTCTTTACTACCTTGTTGCCGTTGGCAGCCATGATATTGGCCAGTGCATTTCCCAGCAGGTTGTTGCGCACATGTCCCAGGTGCAGCGGCTTGTTGGTATTCGGTGAAGAATATTCTATCATGACCAGCGGAGCGTCTGCTGCGGCTTTCTGTATTCCCCATTGTGCATCTGTATGGATACGGTTCAGCAGTTCGATCCATACGTCTGAGGCGATGGTCAGGTTCAGAAATCCCTTGATGACGTTGTAGCTGGCGATGGCCGGTTCGTGTTGTTTCAGGTATTCCCCGATTTCCTGTGCGGTTTGTTCCGGTCCTTTTTTCGACAGTTTCAGAAACGGAAATACCACCAGTGTGAGATGTCCTTCAAACTCCTTCTTGGTTTTCTGCAACTGTATCATCTTGGTCGGTACTTCCTGGCCATACAGTTCTTTGATGCCCTTCTGGACAGATTCGGTCAGTTTGTCTTCTATTTTCATGCGTATCTTGTTTTTATTGATTTTCTGTTTTCACGCACAAAGGTAGTGATTTTTGATGGTATTCCGGTGTTTCACTGTCATTTTCCACAGGTGCTCCGTCGTTTCTGCTGTTTCTGAAGCCAGTAGGAAGGTGCCAGTCCTTCTTTCTGTTTGAATTGTTTGCTGAAATGGGCCAGGTCTGTAAAGCCTACCGAGGTAGCCAGTTCGCTGAGCGAGATCTGTTTGTTGGCCAGCAGCCGTTTCTTGGCTTCTTCTATGCGCAGCCCGTTCAGCCAGTTGTTGAAGTTCATGGCATACGTATCGTTGATGAAGTTCGACAGGTACGTGCGGTTAATCCCCAATATCTTGGATACCTGTATGATGGTAATGCCTGTATGCAGATATTCTCTCCGGTATACCCAAGCGTTCAGTTTCTGGGAAATCATTTCTAATGTCGTTTTACTCCTTCGTTCCATAGTAATCTTTAGTCTTGTTTCTACAGGCAAGGTACGAAGCTTTGTCGGATTGTAAAAGCAGGACTTTTTAGTTTCGGGATTATCTGATACTTATCGGTGGTTATGTGGGTGGAAAAGAGGAATATGTGGGAGAAAATAGATGTTGAAAAGAGAAGGGGATAAAATGATGTACTCTCTTTCTTTTGTATGAGCTTTTGAAAGGTGAAGTTTAGGCTTACAATTATGGCTATAATAATTATACTTGTAATATATATATTGGGTATCCGTGGTATAATCTTCTTTGCCGGATAGCAAATATGAATATATAGCTAATATAATCTGGTTTTATTCAAAAAAAATATTCTGTTGAATAAAATTCGACTTTTTTATTCAATACGATTGCCGAAATGAATAAAAACAACTATCTTCGCTTGAAAGAAAATTAGGAGAAACCTGATATTTCATCTTATATAGTCATAACTAGCATGAAGAATATTTTACTTAGCCAACGTAAGGAACGTGACAGATTGCTATCGCAATCCTATCTTCCGCGTCATTCCACTTATGACTTCAATATGCTGTTGGTAAGCAAACAGATTAAGCTGATAACCGGTCCCCGCCGGTGTGGAAAATCTACCCAGGCCCTGCTGATGCTGCAGAATGAGAATTTTGCTTACTTGAATTTTGATGATAACGAACTGCTTTCCCGTTGGGATGAAAATCTAGTGATGGGTATGTTGGATGAGGTCTATCCGGGATATAAATACTTGCTGTTGGATGAGGTACAGAATATCGACGGGTGGGATCTTTTTGTATCGAAGCTTTATCGAAACGGGGTCAATCTGGTAGTGACAGGAAGTAACGCCAGGTTGTTGAGCAGTGAAATGGCTACAGCCTTGACCGGCCGTTACCTACAGATTGAAATGTTTCCATTCGGTCTGGCTGAATATTTCGAATGGAAACATATCGCAATGGATACGGATAATGCAGAGGTACGGGTGTTGCTGGATGATTATCTGCGTAACGGAGGTTATCCTGAAACATTGGAATTGCGCAGCCTGACTGGTAATTATCTGTCCACCTTGTTCGACTCCATTGTGCTGAAGGATGTGGCTAAGCGTCACAAGGTGCGTAACATTACCGACCTGAACAACCTCTCCGAATATCTTATCTCTAACTTTTGTAACCCGTTAAGTTTTAACGATGTGGCTAAGGATCTCGGTCTTTCCAGTGTGGCTACTACCAAGAAATATATGGATTACTTGAGTGAGCCATACCTGTTTTTTTACCTGCCACGTTTCAATAACAAATTGAAGTTGATGAAGAAGGCTCCACAAAAGATTTATGTGGTAGACAACGGGTTTGTTACTGCCAAGGCTTTCAGCATGAGTGAGAATTTGGGACGTCTATTGGAAAATCAAGTGTTCATAGAGCTTTTGAGGAGGGGATACGATACGCAGGCTTCTCTGTTCTATTATCGCTCCCGTAACGACAGGGAAGTGGACTTTGTTACCCGAAAAGGTACACGGATAGAGGCTCTCATTCAGGTCTGCTACGATATGACCGCTCCCCGTACAGCAAAACGTGAGGTAGACAGCCTGTTGGAATGTGCCGGAGAATTAAAATGTGATAATCTGATTATTGTTACGGAAAAAGAGAATCGAGTTATAGAAAAGGGCGGATATCGGATTAAGATTATACCGATTGTCCAGTTCTAATAACACATTGTGTATTCGGGTTGAATTATTGAATCATAGCAATATTTCTTTATATTTGAATATGGTGGTGAGAAAATAAAAAAAGCGGCTCATTTGAGCCGCTTTTTTTTTAATTATTCCAGGATTATTCTCCTACAGTAACTTTTACTTTAACAGGGTTAACTTTAGTATATCCCCAGATATCTGTTACAGAAACATTGATTTCTGTTTCTGTTGTAGCAGCGATATTTTGTGGTAATACTTGGATATAACCTTCTGTGATAACACCCTTAGAATCTTTCTGAGCGCCTTCTACACCGCCAATCTTAACGACACGTTCGTTAGTTGAAGCAGCTGCAACGCTTGCTACTTCAGGACGACTCCAGTCTGATTGATTATTAGTAACAATATCAGGCAATACTTTGTATGAAATGTTATTGTAAGTCTTACCTTGGATATGTTCGTTAGTCATGTGCCAGCCATTTACTGAAGTTGCAGGGATATTGACAACATCACCAATAGCGCTTACAGAACCTTCATACAAAGGACTCATTACTTTGATAGTGAATGTATAGGTTCCCTTTCCTTCCGGATAAGCCCATCCTAAATAGTCTTCAGCACTTGCGTTAACGATCAATCCTTGCTTATAACCTTTCTGGAGACCAGTGTTCTTATCGTTTTCAACATCCTTCAAGATAATCATTGCGTTGTCGTCGAATGTCGTGCTGATTGTAGCTAAACCGTCAGAAGTATAGTTACCTACTACTTTTGTCTTAGTATCCAATGCCAGTTTAGCGTTCTTCATATATTTTGCAAATGCATTAGACAATTTATAAGCAGCCTTATTACCGCTTGCTGCATAGTCTGTAACATTCATGTATGCATTAGCAACACCGTCAACGAATACAGCAGATTCCTGTACGAAACTGTCAGCAAAATTAGGAATTGCAAACTGGAACGGAACTACGATAGAGTTGAGTTCAGAATCACTATTATCAGTGAATGTCACTTTAGCGTAATATTCTTTATCAACTGTAAATGCTTCACTAGCCTCATCATTTGTTACTACAAATTTCATGTTGGCAGCATCTTTCATTGCAACTTCCGCATCACCCTTAGCATTGACAAAGATTAAGTTGATACCTTTAGCATTTGCAACTTTTGTCTTGCAATCCTTGTCTGTATAGAATTCAACATTTGAATCATATACTTTCTTCTTCCATACATCTACCTGATTGCCTAAAGAATTCAGCATTGTAGCCATATCAGCTGTAAATGCATTGGTATTCTTAAGAGCATCGCTATTGTCTGCAACGATGTTCAAAGTTCTCTTTTCATAGTTAGGAGAAGCAGCAATCTTATCAGAAATATAGATATTTATATCTTGCGTATCGACAGCACCACTGTTATCTAATGTATGTACTGTTAATACAAAATATGCTTTAGTTAGGATATCTGGATCTGCGTTAACTGTGAATGTATGTTTTTCTTGATCAAACTGAATATCGAACAAGTTCTTATCTTCTTCTGCAACTGTTAACCACATATCGTATAAGTCAGCAGGCGTTTCTACACTAACAGTAGCTGCAGTTTTTGTATCAATTGCAGTTTTATTTTTCTTATCACCAGCAGCTGTAGTCTTATCGTCGTCAACGATAACTTCATTGTTGATTTTTATATTACCTACATTAGCGGTTTTTTCCTTCAAATCTTCTACACCAATGTTGTATTCTGCACGAATAGCAGTACTTGCACTTACGGCATAGGCAATAGAACCTTCGTTAGTTGCCAGCTGCTTATTGAAAGCGGTTAGAGCATCATCATCCTTTAATTCCATTGTCTTCATTGACAGTGTATAAAGACCATTACCGTATGCTGCTCTGGTGTAAACATATTCTTTGTATTCTTCAGGAGTAAATACTACGCCATTCAACGTTTCATTTTTGCTGTTAACCAAAGTGAAGTCTATGCCAGATGCGTCAACATTTACCGGGTTAATACGCAAATCGATTTTATCTGAGGAAGCCAGAATGTATTTATTGGTAGTAACTTTTGAACCGGTCATTTCTTCCCATGCCTTTACATTTTTATCGCTTGGGGTAAAGTTGTATTGGTTGATAGTTAATTCAGTGGCTTTTGCAGTCATGCTAGTGATGGAAGCGGCAGCACCCGGAACAAATATTGTCTGCATTTTACCGTCTGCATCCGGAATCATAATGTTGTAACCACCATTGTATTCTACAGCGTATGCAGCACCGAGTGCTTTATAAGCTGATTTCTGGGCTGTACCTTCTTCATTATAGAAATACCAGTAGCCGTCTTCTTCGTTTACGTACGGAGCCTTTGTCTTACCGGTCTCTTCATCCGAAACAGCTTTGTATTCGCTCTTTTCACCGTCGAAATACCAATAGCCGTCTTCACCGATAGTAATTTGAGTTCCATCAGCACCGTTAGCACCGTTAGCGCCATCAGCACCGTTTACTACTTCAAATGACTGGCCGTCGCTGAAAGTTATCTTGAAACCGTTTGTAATAGCAGCAACTTCAGTAACCCATTTACCGGCATCAACTTTGCTCTGCAGTGCTTTGATGGCATCCGCATTGGCAGTAATCTGTGTCTGCAGGTTGTTGATGTCTTCATCATAATCCTTACAAGAAGTAAAAGTTCCTGCTGAAGCGAACAGAAGCGCTCCGAACAGAAGTGCACTTAAATACTTTTTTCTCATAATAGTAATAATTTTAATTTATAAATTAAAAACTTGTATATTCTGTTCACTATTCCTTTGTGCAAAGAATAGACCTTTCATTTTCCTAAGAGAAAATGAAACGTATGAAAAACGGATTATCTAGGGGAAGGACGGATAAGGGACCTATGAGGGACTGATACAAGGACAGAAACAAACAAATACCTTGCTATAAGCCTCACAATCAGGATTTTTCTGAAGTTTATGTAGCCGCGGCGAATACCGAACTACACTACTCAACTTCCTTATCACATATCCGAAGAAACCGTATCATTTTCATAGACCACACAGTTTTTATAAATGCTTTTCGCCACGCATCCGGAATACGTATAGACAAACTTTCATAAAAACCGCCACACGAATCTACTTATATGTAGATTCAACGCGACAAATGTATATATTTTGTTTGAATTGGCAAGCTATTTTTATGAAAAACTTCATTTAAATTTTTCTTTTTTCGATAATGTTAACAAAGTTAACCTGATTCAGTCTGAAAAGGAAGGCTTACCTCGTTGTTTATTGTCGGAAAGCTACCACAAACTCTTTGGAAACCGAATTCTCCATCCGCTTGCAGACTTCGCCGCTGAACGCAATGCCACAACGGATTACTTCATCCCAGTCGGCTTCATTCAGACCGTTCAGGTCGTCACGGCGGATGCGGTTTTTCAGCAGACCGTACACCACGCCGGCATTGAAGTTGTCGCCTGCCCCAATGGTGCTGACGGTTTCTACCGGAGGTACCGCATAATTCTTCTGGAACGAACCGGTAAACAGGCGGACGTCACGGTCGGCGTCGGTACAGATAAAGTTCTTGCAGTAGAAGCCGATCCGCTGGCTGTATACCTTGGCGGCGTCCGATTCGCCGAACATATAGCCGAAATCTTCTACCGAACCACGCAGGATGTCGGTATATTCGAAATTCTCGAGGATGGTAGGCAGCAGCTTGATGGCTTCGTTGGCATGCGTACTGCGGAAGTTCACGTCGTAATACACGATGGCTCCGCGCTCACGGGCCAGATCCAGCAGTTCCTTCACCTTGTCACGCAGCACCGGCGTCACGGCAAAGTAAGAGCCTATCATCACGATGTCGTCAGGCTGTATGTCGGGCATTCTCACGTCCAGCCGCTGGTTGGGATAATCTTTGTAGAACAAGTATTCCGCATCGTTCCGTTCGTTCAGAAAGGCCAGCGATACGGGTGATTTCCCGTCCGGAAACACATTCACGCTGTCAGTACGTACGCCGTTGGCGCGCATGTTTTCCAGAATCATCTGCCCGACCCGGTCGTTTCCGGTTTCACTGATGAAGGTGACGTCCACTCCCATGCGTCCCAGGGAGATCAGACCGTTGTAGACCGATCCTCCCGGAACGGCTGCCTGAGGCTGGTTTCCCCGGAACAGGATGTCCAGAATGGTTTCACCGATACCAATTACTTTTCTCATATTCTTTGCTGTATATATAATATAGGTGTATCATTTGCTCAGTTCGCGCGAGCGTTCGCCCAGGTAACCGCCGTGGTGACGCTTGCTGTACTCCTCGATGGTAAATCCTGTCAGGCGCATGGTTTCCACCACCAGAATATCGCCCATGACGGTCATGACCGTGGTCGAAGTGGTGGGAGTCATTCCCAGCAGGCAGACTTCGTCGGGATGGCCGGTAGGCAGGCATACGTCTGCGGTCTGGGCCAGCGGACTGTCCGGGTTTCCGGTGATGACGATCCGTTTCATGCCCGGCATCAGGCGGGCCGCCAGTTCGGTCAGTTCGATAATCTCACGGGTCTTTCCCGAATTGGAAATGAGCAGCAGCAGGTCGTTTTCCTGTAAAATGCCCAGGTCACCGTGCTGGGCTTCGCTGGGGTGCAGAAAGACAGCCGGGATTCCGGTAGAGCAGAACGTCGTAGCGATGTTCATGGCTATCTGTCCGGCCTTTCCCATGCCGCTGGTGACCAGTTTCCCCTTCTTGCGGTGTACCTGTTCTACAATCAGTTCCACCGCCTGCTGGAAAGCATCGGTTACCGGTATATTCAAGACTGCCTGTGCTTCGTGCTGCAGCAGTTCCTTAATGGTTGAAATCATATATACAAGTTTATTAGAGGTTAGTCTGATAGGAATGAGGTCAGTTCGTCGAACGAGCCGGCCACTTTCAGTCCGTCGCTCAGCGGACGATGGATGAATTGTTGGGCTTCCAGGCCGTGCAGGAAATCGAGCAGACCGTCCCAGAATCCGTTTATGTTGTACAGAATCACCTGTTTGTCGTGATAACCGATGGCACCCGAAGCCAGTACGTGAAAAATCTCATCCAATGTACCGATTCCGCCCGGCAACGCGACCAGCACGTCCGACTCCTGCAGCATGAGGTCTTTCCGGTCACTCAGGTTGTCGGTCGGGAAAACGACGTCGAGCAAGGTGCTGACCCGCCCTTTCTCTTCGAGCAGCATGGGTACGATACCCATCACCTGTCCGCCGTGCTCCTTGACCGCACGGGCTGTGGCTTCCATCAGTCCGGCATTCGATCCGCCGTACACCAGCCACTTCTTCCGGTCGCCTATCCAGGCTCCCAGTTCTTCTGCTTTTTCCATGTATACGGGGTCGATACGGTCGGATGCGGCACAAAAGACCCCGATTCTGTTTATTGCCATGAGCTGTTCTTTTTCATTATCCTGCAAATATCTGCATTTTTTTTGTTTTTCGTATATGGTTTTACTTTTTCTTTTTGATGGCAAAAAGAAAAAGGTAACAAAAAGAAAAACCACCGGCGGCAGTTTTGAGGCGGCTGCGAAGTGTTCCCCGGCGGAAGCGCAGGAACTCGCTGCGCTCAGACAGCCTGCGCTTCTTTTCGCCGGGGCCCGCTTCTACGCTTTTTCGCCTCAAAACTGAGGCCGGGATTTTGAACTGTCTGTGGGTGGGGAGTGTTTTCGCTTCGCTTAACACATTTGTGTACCTTGCTTCCTGGTTTCAACTCACTTTGATTGAAGTGGCGGTGTTTGCGCTTCGTTTAACACGTTTGTGTGCCTTACTTCCTGGTTTCAACTCACTTTGATTGAAGTGGCAGTGTTTGCGCTTCGCTTAACACGTTTGTGTTCCTTGCTTACTGATTCTAACTCCTTTTGTTCGTGCTTCGCTTAACACGTTTGTGTTCTGCCTTTATTTATTAACTTTGCCCACAGAAATTTAATTGAAGATATAGCATGTCACATCAAACTCATACGCTTCCCAATGGACTGCGGATTATCCAGGCTTCGAGTCCTACCGGCGTGGCTTACTGTGGTTATGCCGTGGATGCCGGTACACGCGACGAGCAGGACGACGAACAGGGAATGGCTCACTTTGTGGAACACCTCATCTTCAAAGGAACCCGCAAACGGAAGGCCTGGCACATTCTGAACCGGATGGAACGGGTAGGCGGCGACCTGAACGCCTATACCAACAAGGAAGAAACCGTGGTATACAGTACTTTTTTGAAGGAGCATTTTGCCCGTGCCGCCGAACTGCTGACGGACATCGTATTTGGCAGCACTTTTCCACAGGCGGAAATCGAAAAGGAAGTGGAGGTCATCATCGACGAAATACAGAGTTACGAGGACAGTCCTTCGGAACTGATTTTCGATGACTTCGAGGAACTGATTTTTCCCGATCATCCGCTGGGACGCAACATTCTGGGACGCCCCAACCTGTTGCGCAATTTCCACAGTGAAGACGCCCTGCGTTTCGTGGAACGCTTCTACAAGCCCGAGAACATGGTGTTTTTTGTACTGGGCGACCTTGATTTCAAACGGATTGTCCGTACGCTGGAAAAGCTTACGGCCGATGTGCCGACTGGCAAGACGAAGGATTACCACCGTGTGGCTCCTCTTACGTATCAGCCCAAGCACCTCACCCTGTACAAGGATACCCACCAGTCGCACGTCATGATAGGCAGTCGCGGTTACGATGCGTACGACGACCGCCGCACCGGTCTGTACCTGCTGAACAACATCCTGGGCGGACCGGGCATGAACAGCCGCCTGAACGTTTCCCTGCGCGAACGGCGGGGACTGGTATACAACGTGGAAGCGAACCTGACGTCATATACCGATACCGGTACTTTCTGTATCTACTTCGGCTGCGACCCGGACGATGCGGATCTATGTACGGAACTGGTATACAAGGAGCTGAAGAAAATGCGCGACCAACGGCTGACCACGGCCCAACTGGCAGCGGCCCAGAAGCAGATTATCGGTCAGATAGGTGTGGCCGGCGACAATTTTGAAAACGTCGCTCTCGATATGGGAAAGTGTTTCCTTCACTACAACATCTATGAAAAAAAAGCCGATGTCTTCCGGCGCATCAATGCGCTGACAGCCGATGAGCTGCTGGAAATCGCCAACGAAAAATTCGCCGAAGACCAACTGTCTGTACTGATGTACCGGTAAGCGAAAAACGTCCTCATGTTTTACCTGAAACGTGAGGGCATTTTCTTATAATATTGTCCCTTTTTTGTCTATCAGCTGAATCCTGAACCACTCACTCTACTGATATTCTGATTAATATATTCATAATTTTCATTTTCGCGGCGATATTAAAAATGAATTCTCGGAGCGTGTTGTTGTCGCATGTTGTTCCTTGATTGAAAAAGAGAAGGGACATAAAAAAACGGGACCTTCAACTTGTGATAAAGCTGAAGGCCCCGTTGGCCGTTACCCGTCAGGGTAAATCAATATTTTTTGGTCAGGCGGATCAGTTCGCTGGCACCGCCAAATGGCAGGTACATTCCTTCCAAGCGTGTCCCCACCAGTTTCTGAGCAATCAATACGCGTGCGGTGGCGTATACATCGGTCAATACGGCTTCGAGGAATCCTTGTGGAAATTTATAGTCGTGAGTTCCTTTTTCCGGATTGCTTACATACTCCAGTGAGCTCAGGCTGACAACCTCGAGTGTAAAGCGGAAACGCAGGAAAGCTCCGATTTCGTTTTCCGGAGTGATATAGCCTACCTGTGTAGCTATGGTCAACAGATTTTTTTTGATATCAGACATCAGTTCGAACCCCATTCGTGGCATGAGGATTTTTGATGTATCAGCCAGGATTTCATCATTTTTGGTGAATCCGTCCTCGGCTATCCGTCTTAAACTAATTTTTAGTTCTGGCATAATTAATTAAGGTTATTGTTTTAATCACGCAAATGTAGATAAAAAGATTGATTTATTGATACAAATGTGTGAGTTTAAAGAGGTAGTGGCGGTAAATTATCTACAGCCTGCTGCTTCTGGTGGTCGATGATGTGGACATATTTCTCCGTGTGGCGTGTACTGGAATGTCCGGCTAGTGCGGCCACGGTCTTGATGTTTGCTCCACCGGCCATGAGGTGGGTAATGAATGTATGCCGTGCGCAATGGAAAGATATATGTTTGGTGATGCCGGCTTTTCGGGTCCATTCGTTCAGCGTCCGCAGGCAGTAGGAATGTGAAGGCAGGGTGAAGACCTGTTTTTCACCGCTTCCGGTATATTCTTTCAGCAGGCGTATGGCACTTTCGTTCAAGTTGAGGTGCAGTACGGCTTGTGAGGAATGAAGGGCTACTTTTTGTTGGATCAGGGTCAGTCTGCGTTGGGCAAAATCAATGTTCTTGTAGCGCAGTTGCCTGATATCGCACCAGCGGAGACCGCTGTGGCAGGAAAACAGGAAAGCTCTTTTTACTTCCTTGTTCTGGCAAGGAGTTAAGGCAAGTTGGGTAATCTCTGTAGTCGACAAGATTTCTTTGGTAACCTCGTTGTATTGAGGAAGACGGATGTGCTCGGCCGGATTCTTGGCGATGAGTCCTTCCTCTACGCATGTATTCAGGCATTTCTTGAATTTCTTGAAATAGTTGACCGGAGAATTTCCACTGAGATGTTCCTGAAGGAAATGAAGAAAATTATGACAGAATTTGCTATTGATGTCTGCCAGTAGTAACGCGCTGGGATGAAATTTGTGCAGGTAATTGAACACGGCACGTACTACCCGTATGTCTTTTCCGAGGTACGAGGCCTGGTAGGAGTCTGTGTATGCAAAAAAATCAATATCTTCTGCAATCGTTGTATCACATGTGGATACCGGACCTGAAGTCTCGGCCTGAAAAAGCGTATGATAACGGTTCCGGAGGTATTCCATCTCTCGATGGTTCCGGATGGCCTGTGCCAGTTCCAGCTTGGTACGGTTGGCCTTTTTGGTTTCTTTGGTTGTCGGGACTTCCAGGATAATACCCAAGTATTCTTTTTGGCGTTTTCCGTTTATGCAAATATCCAGGTAGAGTGATACTCTGCCTTTGGATAATTGTTTTTTAGATAATGTAATTCCCATAGCATTCGAAATTAAAAAAAAAACTGTATTCCGTGAGCAGACAGGCTTTTTCAAACCTGTCTCTCATGGAATACAGTCAAAGTTTATAAGTTCCCGTATTGATACGGGTTCTTAATTTTGGCTTTATTCAGCGATACAGACGGTTACACGGTTCTCTTCCATCGTACCGAACGGCTGTGCGGTATCACCCTTGTAGTCTACAGTGATACGGCTTTCGTCAATGCCTTGTGCTTTCAGGGCAGCAGCTACAGATTCGGCACGTTTCTTTGAGATTCGTTCGTTGATCTGTGCGTTACCTGTCTGCTTGTCTGCATAACCACACAGAGAAACCTTGGCATTGCTGTGTTCTTTCAGGTAAGATACCAGGCTGGAAATCTTGCTGTTTTCTGATGTGCGGATTTCAGCGGAGTTGATGGCGAAGAAGATATTCTGAGTAAGTGGTTTCACTTCTTCTTTTACTGCCGGCGCTGGGGCTGGTGCGGGTCCTTCTACTTTTTGTACTGGTGCCGGCGGAGGGGTCGGGGTCGGTTCGTAGTAAACCGGCTCGGTTGTCTTAGACGGTTTGCCGAACTTGAATGTGAAACCTGCCAATGCATTGAACTGCCAGTCAGCATTGCCTGCCTTCTTTGAGTTGAACTTGTCGCTCATCATATTGGCATTGGCTTCGATGTTGAAGAATACTTTTTCTGCCAGGCGGATAGCTACACCCAATCCGGCACGTCCGGCAGGACCAATCTTGTTCTTGTCCCAATAGTTGCCCAATTCATAACCCTGTGCTTTCAGTGCTGTAGCATCGTCATTGTTGAAAGCTCCGTTCAAACCTACTCCAACAAAGAAATACGGGTTGAACAGGCGATCGGCCTTGTAGCCGCAGAACAGGTTACCCAAATCGAGGGTAACATCGACATTGCCTTGCAGGTAATTGTACTTGTACGTCGTAGCGGGATTTACCCAGCCGCCTTTAGCCTGCCAGCCGCTTACTCCAAAGCGCAGGCCCCAGATCGGAGTGAACTGGTAACCGAAATTAATGGCGGCAGCCGGAGAGATCAGGTCGCCGAATTTGGCTTCTCCCAGTGTGTAACCGGCTCCTGCCTGTACCTGCATGAACCAGTGGGGGTTGAATACAGTCTTGCCTTCTTCCTTAATCTGGCGTGTTTCCGTGTTGCCTGTCTGGGCAAACGCTGCAACTGTACTTAGTCCAAGCGCAATTGCTGTGAGATTTCTTCTTAGTTTCATAATCTTTTTTATTTTTGTGTTATATAATTCCCCATTCTTCATATAGGTTTCTGAATGTAAAGATAGACAAATATTTCAGATTCTTCTTATTGATTAGCACTTATTTTTATAATTTTCACTTTTTCCCTTTTGAATTGTAGCGAAAAAGAGTTATTTTCCGCCATGTTTTTCCAGATTTAAATATTTTCTGCATATTCTTGCGCTAATTTCCTGATTCCTTGCTGAAAAGCGATAAACCCGCCTCCCAATACCCGGTTGCCGTCGTAAAACACAGCCGATTGTCCCGGTGTAATGGCGGAAGCCTCTGCCAGGAAGCGTACCAGCATGCGTCCGTCTTCCAGCGGAAAGGCCTTGCAGGGAATGGGGCGGCTGCGGTAACGGATACGTACCGAAAGCGTGGGGCATTGCAGCATTTCTTCCTGATTTACCAGGCTGGTCTCTTCTATCAGCATGTATTCGGCTTTCAGCTGGTCGGCGTCGCCCAGCATGACGGTATTCTTGGCCGGGTTGATTTTCAGTACGTAGGCAGGTTTTCCCAAAGCGATTTCCAGGCCTTTGCGCTGGCCGATGGTGTAGTAGGCAAATCCTTTGTGCTGTCCCAGTTTGAGTCCTTTGCTGTCGACAAACCATCCCGGACCGATACGCGTGTCGATGTCGGGACAGTGTTCTTTCAGAAATTCCCGGTAGTCCTTGTCGATGAAACAGATCTCCATGCTTTCACCGCCCCGAGCCTTGGCTTCGAATCCCCTGGAAGCCAGATAAGCCCGGACTTCGGTCTTGGTCATGCCACCCAGCGGGAACAGCATCCGTTTCAGAATGGACTGGGGCAGTTTCCACAGGAAATATGACTGGTCCTTGGTAGGGTCATCGCCGGTCAGGATGTAGCGGAAACCGTTCCGGTCCTCCAGACGGCAGTAGTGTCCGGTAGCGATCCGGGAACAGCCGGTACGGTCGGCCCATTCGCAGAGTATCCGTTCCTTGAACAGGGGATTGCATTGTACGCAGGGGTTGGGCGTGCGTCCGTGCATGTATTCGTCGATGAAGTAGCGGACGATGACCTGACGGAATTCTTCGCGTACATCGGCCACGTGGTGTTCGATTCCCAAACGCTGGGCCAGAGCGCGTGCTTCCAGCACATCGTCGGGCTCTTCTTGTCCGGGAGTCAAGAAATGGGAAGGTACATCCCAGGTACGCATGGTTACTCCGATGACTTCGTATCCTTGTTCCTGCAGCATGAGGCAGGCAGCCGAACTGTCGATACCGCCACTCATACCTACCAGTACTCGTTTTTCGTTTGTTTGCATAAGGTTTGTTTTTGAGTTTGGAACAAATATAGGAAACTGTTTCAAGACCTGTTTAAATTTCCTGATAAAGTTATTTCTTCCCCCATATTTAAGACTGCTTCCAGCCTGTTCCCCCTGTTTTTAAAGTCGTTTTTTATGTGATGCCGGGTTTTTGTTTGTTGGTTCCTGTACTTTATAACAACGAAGTAGTCGGATTGTTCACGGATGGACGGATCATATATCAATTTAGTGGATTTTATGGGATGAATCAGCAGCTTGTTCTGATATGTATATGTATATTTCTGATGTCGCTTCAGAAATTAGCGGAATCTTTTGTATTTTTGTCCCACATTCAGAAAAGATATGGAAGAACAGTTTGACATACGTGACTATCGGCCAAGCGGCAAGGAACGCGATTTTGAAAACGCCTTGCGTCCGTTGCAGTTTGAGGATTTCAGCGGCCAGGACAAGGTGGTGGATAATCTGCGTATTTTTGTCAAGGCTGCCCGTTTGCGTGGAGAGGCGCTCGACCACGTATTGCTGCACGGGCCTCCCGGACTGGGTAAGACAACACTGAGCAATATCATCGCCAACGAGCTTGGGGTGGGATTTAAGGTAACTTCCGGACCTGTGCTTGACAAACCGGGCGATCTGGCCGGCGTACTGACCAGCCTGGAACCGAACGACGTGCTTTTTATCGACGAAATCCACCGGCTGAGTCCGGTGGTGGAAGAATACCTGTATTCGGCCATGGAGGATTACCGCATCGATATCATGATAGACAAGGGTCCTTCGGCCCGTAGCATTCAGCTGGAACTGAATCCGTTTACGCTGGTGGGAGCAACGACCCGAAGCGGGTTGCTGACGGCTCCTCTGCGTGCACGTTTTGGAATCAACCTGCATCTGGAGTATTACGACGATACGGTACTTACACGGATTCTGCTTCGTTCGGCCGGCATTCTGGGAATACCGTGTGATGCGGAGGCGGCGGGTGAGATTGCTTCACGAAGCCGTGGAACGCCGCGTATCGCGAATGCCTTGTTGCGGCGCGTACGTGATTTCGCTCAGGTAAAGGGTTCCGGACGCATCGATGTGGACATTGCCCGTTTCGGACTGGAGGCCCTGAACATCGACCGGTATGGGCTGGACGAGATAGACAACAAGATACTTTGTACCATCATCGACAAGTTCCGTGGCGGTCCAGTGGGACTGACTACCATTGCTACGGCTCTGGGCGAAGATCCGGGTACCCTGGAAGAGGTGTACGAGCCGTTCCTGATTAAGGAAGGTTTTCTGAAGCGTACTCCCCGCGGACGGGAAGTGACGGATCTGGCATATAAACACCTGGGACGCTCACGCTACAGTACGGAAAAGACATTGTTTGACTAGTCTTTAAGTTTTAAACCTGTTGGTGAATGACTGTTCAGACGGTGAATCTGCAAGGCTTTGTATCGGGTTACAACGCCGGGTTATGAACGCCGGATTACAAATCCGGCGTAACAGAGCAGGTCCTGCGTGACAGTGGGAACAAACTCGTTTTAATTTTTAACTATTAATTATTAATTATCATCATGGCCGGATTGAAATCTTTGGCAAAGGATACTGCCATCTATGGCATGAGCAGTATCATCGGAAGGTTCCTGAATTATCTGTTGGTTCCTCTCTATACGGCGGTACTTCCTGCGGCTTCCGGAGGTTATGGTGTCGTTTCGAATGTGTATGCCTATACGGCATTAATTCTGGTATTCCTGACCTTCGGGATGGAAACGGGGTTTTTCCGTTTTGCCAACAAGGCGGGTGATGACCCCCAAAAAGTTTACGCCAACGTGCTGATGTTCGTAGGAGGACTTTCGCTGGCGTTTGTGGTATTATGTCTGACGTTCCTGCATCCCATCGCTTCGTTTCTGGAATATCCGGATCATGCGGATTATGTGGCGATGATGATTCTGGTGGTAGCGCTGGATTCTTTTCAGTGTATTCCTTTTGCCTATCTGCGTTACCAGAAACGGCCCATTAAATTTGCGGGAATCAAGCTGTTCAACATTGTAGGGAACATTCTGCTGAACTTGTTCTTTCTGTTGCTTTGCCCGTGGCTGTATAAGGTTCAGCCGGGCCTGATTGACTGGTTCTACAACCCGGATTATCTGGTAGGCTATATTTTTGTGGCTAACCTGATTATGTCGGCAGTACAGATGTTGTTCTTCATCCCTGAATTGCGTGGATTCTCGTACCGTATCGACCGGAAACTGCTGAAAGAAATGATTGCCTATTCTTTCCCGATTCTGATATTCGGACTGGTGGGAATTCTGAATCAGACCGTGGACAAGATGATTTATCCTTTCCTCTTCGAAGACCGACAGGAAGGACTGGTGCAGTTGGGTATCTACAGTGCGACGAGTAAAGTGGCGCTGGTGATGGCGATGTTTACCCAGGCTTTCCGTTATGCCTATGAACCCTTTGTATTCGGCAAGAACCGGGAAGGGGATAACCGTGACATGTATGCCAAGGCAATGAAGTACTTTTTTATCTTTTCGCTGCTGGCCTTTCTGGTGGTGATGGGGTATATGGATATTCTGCGTTATATGGTGGCCCGCGATTACTGGGAAGGGCTGAGTGTGGTAGCCATTGTGATGCTGGCCGAAATCTTCAAGGGAATTTATTTCAACCTGTCTTTCTGGTATAAGCTGACCGACGAGACCCAGTGGGGAGCTTATTTTTCACTGATAGGTTGTGCGGTGATTCTGGTCCTGAACGTCTGGCTGGTTCCGACGTATGGGTATGTGGCTTCGGCCTGGGCATCGGTAGCCGGTTATGGAACGATTACCTTGCTGTCGTATGCGATCGGTCAGAAAAAGTATCCGGTGAGCTATCCACTTAAGGATATGGCCATGTATTTGTTGCTGGCAGCTGTATTATACGTGATAAGCCTGGTGGTTCCTGTGCGGAATACATGGCTGCACCTGTTGCTGAATACGGTGTTAATTCTGATTTTTGTTGGGTATATTCTGAAAAAAGATTTACCTTTGAAAAGTATACCGGTATTGAACCGTTTTTTTAAGTGATACGAACCAATTAAGCTGAACCATGGAAACACGAAATCATAAGAAGTTCCTGCTGCGTAAGTTTTTCAATGAATACATGGACCTGAACCGTAGCAAAGAAGACGAACAGGTGACGGTCGATTCAATCCGTAATGGGGTTGAATTTAAAGGGACGAATCTGTGGATCCTGATTTTTGCGACCTTTATCGCTTCCTTGGGTCTGAATGTCAATTCTACGGCAGTTATCATCGGTGCCATGCTGATTTCACCGCTTATGGGACCGATCATGGGTGTGGGACTGGCCATCGGACAGAACGATTTTGAGCTGATGAAACGCTCGCTGAAAAGTTTCCTGATTGCCACGCTTTTCAGCGTTGTGACCGCTACCCTGTATTTCCTGTGTACACCGCTGGACGAGGTGCAGTCGGAACTTCTTGCGCGTACTTCTCCTACCATTTACGACGTATTTATCGCGTTGTTTGGCGGACTGGCCGGTATTGTGGCTCTGGCAACCAAGGAAAAGGGAAACGTGATTCCGGGTGTGGCCATTGCTACGGCATTGATGCCACCTCTGTGTACGGCCGGTTTCGGGCTGGCAACGGGAAACCTGCTGTATTTCCTGGGGGCCTTTTATCTGTATTTCATCAATTCGGTTTTTATCAGCCTGGCTACTTTCCTGGGGGTTCGTCTTATGCACTTCAAGCGGAAGGAGTTTGTCGACAAGGAGCGGGAGAAGCTGGTGAAACGGTACATCATCTGGATTACCATCGGTACCATGTGTCCGGCTGTCTACCTGACGTATAACATTGTGCGTGAGACGTTTTATCAGACGTCTGCCAATAACTTCATTTCGCACGAACTGCAGTTCCCGGATACCCAGGTATTGAACCGTGACATCAATTATTCCGATAAGACCATCAAGGTGGTGCTGATCGGTAAGGAAGTGCCGGAGGAACAGATTGTGGCTGCTCAGACCCGGCTGCCGGAGTATAAGCTGGCGGGTACCCAGTTGACGGTTTTCCAGGGAGTAAACAACGGTATGGAAGATCTGAGCAGCATCAAGACCATGGTGATGGAGGATTTCTACAAGAACAGCCAGCAGAAGCTGAACGAGCAGACCGAGGAGATAGATTCCTTGCAGCGGGCTTTGTCACTGTTTAGTGGGTCGTATGTGGTGAACGAACAGATGGGAAATGAAATGAAGGTTATTTTCCCGACCGTGCGTGCGTTCTCGGTATCGAAGGGAATGGAACTGAATATTGACAGCAACCGGATTGATACCGTGACGTACGCGGTTATCGGCTGTACACGGTCCATGCCGGTCAGCGAGCGGAATAAGCTGCTGCAATGGTTGCAGGCACGCACTTCCGCCAAAAAACTGAAACTGATTTTCGAATAAGGTCGGAGAATAAGACTTATATAAAATTCAGAAAGCCATTTCCTGTTCCGGTATCGGACATGGGAAATGGCTTCTTTCTTGGATGGATTGTATGAGAATAATTATTGTTTCGAAAGCATTCTGTTTTCAGAAGCCTCGGACAATAATGGGTTTATGCCCCCTGAAGGGCAGTTCATTTATTATAACGCAGGACTTTGAAGAAATTCCTGCCGGAATGCCCTTTTTCGTATTTGTTAACGGTTGGTCATTTTTTCTTCTTGCTGGGTTTGGCCCATCCTTCTTCTTCGAAATCGGGTACCTCACCTTTCAGCGGCCGGTCGCTTTCGTGCTGGAAGAACTGTTTCCAGTCGTCTTTGCGTTTCGGACCGCGGGCTGCGGTATATCCGCGTTCTTCGCGACTGGGTTTGGCTTTCTTTTCCGCTTTCGGGGCTTTTTCTTCCCGGCTTTCTTTCTTCCCGCGTTTCGGACTTTTTTCTTCACCCTCCTTGCGGCTGCGTTTCTTACCGCTCTTGTCGCTCTTTCCGTTGTTTTCGCCTGCCACTTCTACGATGACCTTGCGTCCGCCGTTCAGTACGACCTTGTTCAATGCCTTGATAACCATCGGAGCTTGTGCTTCTGCTATTTCAAAGAAGGAGAAATTCTGCATCAGGTCGATACGTCCTATCTGGATACGTTCCTTTTTCAGGTTGCGGTTAATCAGTTCGATGATCTGGTTGGCATAGAAGCCATCCGATTTACCCATGTTCAGGAAAAGGCGTGTATAGCCTTTTTCGGCTTTCCGGCTGACTTTCTCCTTGTCTGTCCCGCGTTCCTTCCGTTCTTTGGGCTCTCCTTTCTTGTCGCCGTTCTTGGGCTGTTCTATCTCAGGCGCGTTCTTGTAGTATTCCAGGAACCGGTTGAACTCCATCGATACCACCCGCTTGATCAGGTCCTCCTTGCTCAGCCATTCGAATTTCCGGTAGATACCCGGCAGGAAGGTTTCGATTTCTTCTTCGTTCACCTTCACCTTTTCGATGTCGTCAATCACCTTGATGAGCTGCTGCTCACAGATTTCCTTACCGCTCGGCAGGGTACCGATTGTGAATTGTTTCTTGATGATGCGTTCGATCTCGCGCATTTTTCCTTTTTCACGCAGGTTGATGATGGCGATGGAGATACCCGTCTTGCCGGCACGTCCCGTACGTCCGCTTCGGTGTGTATAGCTTTCGGTGTCGTCGGGCAGGCCGTAGTTGATGACGTGTGTCAGGTCGTTTACATCCAGTCCGCGGGCGGCCACGTCTGTGGCTACCAGCAGTTGCAGGTGACGCTGGCGGAATTTCTGCATCACCAGGTCACGCTGTGCCTGGCTCAGTTCACCGTGCAGCGAGTCGGCGTTGTAACCGTCCTGTATCAGCTTGTCGGCTATTTCCTGTGTTTCCTTTCGGGTACGGCAGAAAATGATACCGTAAATCTGCGGATAGTAGTCTACCACCCGTTTCAGTGCCAGATATTTGTCCTTGGCATGAATGATGTAGGCGATGTGATTGACATTCTTGCTGCCTTCGTTCTTGGTACCGATGGTGATTTCCTTGGCGTTGTGCAGGTATGTTTTGGCAATACGGGAGATTTCCGGGCTCATGGTGGCCGAGAACATCAGGGTGTTACGGTCTTCCGGAACTTTTTCCAGGATGGCGTTGATGCTGTCGGTAAATCCCATGTTCAGCATTTCGTCGGCTTCGTCCATGACCACGTCGCGGATGGTGGCCAGGTTGGCTACCTTACGTTCTATCAGGTCGATGAGTCGGCCCGGGGTAGCGACGATGATGTGCACACCCTGCTTGAGGCTGCGGATCTGGCTTTCGATGGACGAACCACCGTATACCGGCAGTATTTTCAGGTCGGTTATGTACTTGGAATAATCTGTAAGGTCTCCCGCTATCTGCAGGCAGAGTTCACGGGTAGGACAGAGTATCAGGGCTTGTGGTATGCGACGGGTTACGTCTATCTTTTGGATCAGCGGCAGACCAAATGCGGCTGTTTTCCCGGTTCCGGTCTGTGCCAGAGCCACTACATCGTTACCGTTTCCCAGCAGATACGGGATTACTTCTTCTTGTACAGGCATAGGGCTCTCATAGCCCATTTCCTCGATCGCTTTCCGTATTTCTGAGGAAACTCCGAGTTCTTCAAATGTCTTCATTCAGTTTTTATAAAAATTTGGTGCAAAGATACGGACATTTCCGGATAAATCGCTATTTCTGTGGCGATTTATGGTACGGAGTGCCGAATAAACCTGCCTGTCAGCGGATACGTGCCTGCAGCAACCGGCGTACCTGTTCCCGGTCGGCTTTCAGTTGTGCGGTCAGTTCTTCCAGTGAGTCGAACCGTTGTTCGGGACGGATGTAGGCGATGAATTCGATACGCATCTGCTTGCGGTAGATGTTCTCGGAAAAATCGAGGATGTTGACCTCAATGCTGAGGTCATTTCCGTTGTTCACAGTCGGCCGGTGTCCGATGTTCAGCATGCCGGCATACCGGATGCCCTGAATGTATGTATAGACAGCATAGACTCCTTCTGCCGGAATCAGCTTGTCCGGGCAGGATGGACTCAGGTTGGCAGTCGGGAAGCCCAGCTTCCGGCCTACCTTGTAGCCGTCGGTCACTGTTCCGTCCAGGTAATATTCATATCCCAGGTAGTGGTTGGCTTTCTCTACACCACCTGTTTTCAGCAGGTCGCGGATCAGCGAGGAGCTGATGGAGATTCCGTTTTCTACCAGAGCCCTGGCACGTATGACTTCCATTCCCAGTTCCTTTCCATACCGGCAGTAATCCTCGAATCCTTCGCTGCGATTGTGCCCGAAGCGGTGGTCGTATCCGATAATCAGGGTTTCGATGTGGTATTGTTCGTGCAGCAGTTGCATGAATTCACGGGCAGAGAGGCGGGAAAGTTCCCGCGTAAAAGGCATCATGAAGCAATAGTCGGCATCCAGCCGGCTGATAAGGTCGTCTTTTTGTGACAGGCAGGAGAGCAGCTGAGGCTGGTAATCGGCCTGCATGACCTGACGTGGATGCACCGTGAAGGTGATGATTGCGGCGTGCAGTCCTTTCTGCGCGGCTGCTTCGCATACCTGGTTGATGAGGTAGCGATGTCCGCGATGCACGCCGTCAAAGCACCCGATGGTCGCGGCGCAGGGGCCCAGTGTACGGATAATCGGGTCGGTAGAATGGATGATTTTCATACGGCAGGAGTAAATAACGTACGCAAGTCTTCTCCGGGTGTGTACCGGACGGTCTGAATGCCGACTGATTCGGCCGCCTGGCAGTTCACCGGAGAGTCATCGATGAACAGCGTTTCTTCCGCCTTCAGCCCGGCAGTCTGCAGGACCGTGCGGAAGATGGCAGGGTCCGGTTTGGCCAACTTCATCTGATACGACAGAAATACCCGGCGGAAGAAGTCGGAAACCTGATAGCCTCGGGCCGTAAAAGCCTGGGCTACGGCGTAGGTCCAGTGCAGTTCGTTGGTGTTGCTTAGCAGATACAGGGGGTACTTCCGGCTGAGTTCACCCAGCAGATCCAGCTTTTCCTGAGGGAGGGTTACCAGCATGCGGTTCCACATCCGGTCGATAGCCTCGTCGGTCAATGAAGAACCGCATAGCCGGCGCACTTCTTCCCGAAACCGGGGAGTGGAAATTTCGCCGGTTTCGTAAGCCTGGAAAATGCCGGCCTCGTTGGTACCGGTGATCAGTTGGCGTACGTTGTCCAGTCCGGCCTGTTCAAAGGCCTGCAGGCAGCCTTCCGTATCGAGGTCATACAATACTCCGCCCAGGTCGAATATGATGTTACGAATCGATGTATCCATACGGGTTTATTTATTCTTCAGTCGTTGGATGCCTCGCCAGATTTCTCCAATCCAGAGTACCACGGAAGTACCTCCGATGATGTACAGCCATTCCATTGGCGGAAGGGGTTCGGTACGGAATACTTTTCCTCCGAACGTAACAATCAGGAACTGGCCCACCAGGATGATCAGGGCCACGCTGAGCATGCCCAGTGCGTGGCTGGCATCCTTAAAGAAGGAGTGGTTTGTTCCGAATACACTGGCATTGAACAGGTTCCAAAACTGAAGCATCACGAAGATGGTGAAAAAGACGGTCAGGTGATGTAGATCCATGCCGCCGGGAAGTGTCTTGAAACAGGTGAGCAGTCCCATCAGAATGACCAGGAACCCAAGTCCTACGCCCAGGATGTTGTTGCGCATGGCAGGGGTAATGATGAAGTCGGTCCGTTTACGCGGCTTCTCGTTCATTACGTCCATGCTGGGTGAGATGGAGGCCAGGGCCATGGCGGCGAAGGTATCCATAATCAGGTTTACCCACAGCATCTGGGTGACGGTAAGCGGCAGTTCGGTCCCGAAGAATGCGCCCAGCAGTACACTGAGCAGGGCCACTACGTTGATGGTCAGCTGGAAGACAATAAAACGTTGGATGTTCTTGTACAGCGATCGTCCCCACATGACGGCCGTAGCAATGCTGTGGAAGGAGTCGTCGAGCAGGGTAATGTCGCTGGCTTCCTTGGCTACCGAGGTTCCGGTACCCATGGACAGCCCTACCTGTGCATGGTTCAGGGCCGGTGCGTCGTTTGTGCCGTCGCCGGTTACGGCCACCACTGCTCCCTTCTGTTGGAGCAGTTGTACCAGGCGTTGCTTGTCCATCGGACGGGCACGGCTCATCACTTTCAGGTCGAGCACGCGTTCCAGCGCTTCTTCATCGCTCAGTGCCGCAAATTCTACACCCGTGATGCGGTTGCGTTCCGTGTCTTCCGGCTTCCAAAGCCCGATTTGTCGGGCGATTTCGGTAGCGGTTCCCGGTGTATCACCGGTGACAATCTTGATATTGATACCGGCCGACTGGCATTTCTTGACCGCATCCGGCACATCCGGACGGATCGGGTCACTGATGGCGAAGATACCCAGGAAAGTCAGTCCTCCCTGGTTGACCAGGGTCGCACAGTCTTCCGATTCGCCTTCGGTTATTATCCGGTAAGCGATACCCAGGGTACGCATGGCTTTGTTCTGGTAGGCCAGCAACTGGTCGTTGTAGTTTGTGATGGCTTCTGCCGGCAGGTTGCATTTGCCCATGACGATTTCCGGCGCACCTTTTATATAAAGGATGCGTTTCTGACGGATGGGCGAGTCTACCAGGGTAGCCATGTATTTCCGTTCGGTAGAGAAGGTAAGCTGGTCGATTACTTTGGCTTCGCTACGCAGTTTCATGTAGTCTTTTCCCTGGCCGTTCAGCCACAACAGCAGGGCTATTTCCGTAGGATTTCCTACGCCCGATGGCTTCTCCCCGGGCCCTTTCTCTTCCAGGAAGGCGGTAGAGTTTGCCGCAATGCCTTCGGCCACCAGGTCAGACTGGCTGTTGTCTACCTGTGCTTCGTATACCTGCATCAGGTTCTGGGTCAGCGTTCCGGTCTTGTCGGTGCAGATCACGGTAATGGCTCCCATGGTTTCGCAGGCATGCATCTTCCGCACCAGGTTGTTGGTCTTCAGCATGCGGCGCATGTTCAGGGCCAGACTGAGGGTGACACTCATCGGCAGTCCTTCGGGTACGGCCACTACAATCAGGGTAACGGCCATCATGAAGTATTTCAGTACGATGCGGGCGATTTCCAGCCACTGGTGCCAGTCGGTTACTTCCGTAACGCTCAGGTAGGCATACAGGTCTTTTCCCGTAAAGATGATAAAGGTGAGTGCGGCAATGGTGAATCCGGCTTTCCCGATCAGATTGGCCAGCTTGGTGAGCTGAATGTTCAACGGTGTCTGTTCTTCGCTCTGCTCGGTAGCCTGGCGGGCTACTTTCCCGATTTCGGTAGCGTCGCCTACCCGGTCTACGCGCATGATACCGTGTCCGTCGGTGATGGTGGTACCTCGCATGACGGTATTCGACGGGTAAGTCGCTTCGTCGTCAAAGTGTGCTTCGTCTACGGTCTTGTTTACCATCAGCTCTCCGGTCAGGCTGGATTCGTTCATCTGCAGGGAGACGGCTTCCAGCAAGGTACCGTCGGCCGGCACTTCTTCTCCGGTATTCAGGATGACCACATCGCCTACTACGATGTCTTTCCGTGGAATCTCGTGTACCTTTCCGTTGCGGATAACGGTAACGGGGGTTTCTTCGCCTACGGCATTCAGCAGGTCGAATTTCTTGCTGGCGTCGTATTCAAAGTAAAAGCCGATACCGGTTGCCAGGAAAATGGCGAAGAAAATTCCGATGGTTTCAGCGTATTCGTTTTCGATGATGGAAATAATCAGTGAAAAAAAAGCGGCTACCAGCAGGACGCGGATAACGGGGTCCTGAAACTTTTCCAGATAGAGCTTCCATACAGAGGGGCGTTTGGGAGGAGTCAATAGATTGACACCGTACTTCTCGCGACTCGAAAGCACTTCCTGGTCGGTAAGTCCGGTCAGATGAGATTCTTGTTTGCTTTGTGACATATTTATCAGATTCTTGTTTTATAAAAAAAGTTGTGTCGCAAAAATACACATATATCTTGACTGTTGGGGGAAAATGCGTTTTTTTCTTCATTTTTTTGCGTTTTTTTTTGCAGGTTACATCCAAAACCTTTACTTTTGCACCACGTTTCGTTGTAGAAATGAAACATCGGACTTGTAGCTCAGTTGGTTAGAGCAACAGACTCATAATCTGGAGGTCCCTGGTTCAAGCCCAGGCTGGTCCACGAATAAAAGAAGCGTTAATTGCAAAAAAACAAGCAGTTAACGCTTTTCTTTTTGGCTTTTTATGACTTCTGCTATTGCTCTTGCAAGTAGTTAATTCAAGTTTCGCAAGTACTCAAATAATGTAATAAAAAAGGCTAAATAGTTTGATAATTCAATGATTATCACTATATTAATATCGCCAAACAAACAATATAGCACCCTTTAGCCATGAACAAAAATGGATATATTATCGGTGAACTCCAAGAATTTTTTGTAAACAATGACTCCAGCAAAGCAATAAACAGCATATCAACCATTATGAACAGCATAAGGATACAAAGCAAAGTCATTGGGTCAGTTAAGAATCCGAATTGCAAATTCACTTGTCTTCAGGTGTTGCAGCTGCTTGTTCTGTTCCCGTTCTTTTCAATTAAGAATGCTGCCAACTATTCGTCTTCCGCCCTGTACAATTTACTTGCGAAACTTAAGCAGGGTATTTTACTAATGCAGAATTAGTTCATAATATGGGGCTCTTTTCAAAATGCCATTCAACATGGGTACGTGGCTATCGCAAAGATGATGGGACTACTACAATGTATTTGCCTTATTATGCTCCTAATGAAAGAAATTACTCGAAAGTATTCTATGAATTTCGCTCTATCAGCATAGAAGAAGAAACGACAGACATGACTAAAGAAGATATACTACAGGCTATAAAGGAAATGGAAGGATTAAAACTCTGGTAGGTGAAATATTTATCAGCCCAATTTTTTGTCCCTCTTAAAAGGAGCTGTAGAACATGCTGAAAATTAGACATGGAAACATAGAGTACTTTTTTGATGATATTCAGTTTTATAGGGAGTATTCAGAAAAAGTCCTTATAAATGGCATGGTTATAGCATAATTTACTATCTTTGCATTATAAGCAAGGTAAGCTTCCAAAATTGGCGTATTGACTAGCATGTCTCTTTCGCATACCTTCGTGCTAAACTTAAAACTCGAAAGATTATGTTTAGCGAAAAAGATTTTGAAAGACTGTGGTTCCTCTACAAAACCGAGGGTGAGCCCAATGGAGTTTCCATCAACTCGTTCTGCATTGGCAACAATATTCCATACACGGCATTCTATGACTGGTTCAAGAAGACACAGAAAAAGGTTGTATCTGTAGAAGTTGAAGGAATTCCGGAAGAGCTGATTCGGACAGGCAATGAAGAACGGCAGGAGGTTGCTAAAGACAAGCCCAAACGTACAACTGCCCATAAAGGAAGCATTATGGTGACGATAAGAACTCGTGAGGGCTTGTGCATACAGAAGAAAGGCTTAGACTATCAGGGGCTGAAAACACTGGTAGAGAAACTGGAGGGCTTATGCTGAGCATCAACGGTCTTCACAACTTCTACTACCTTCCTGAGCTTCACGATATGAGATGCAAGGCTCAGCGTATATGCGAGATAATCCGAGGTCGATACCACCGTGATCCATTGAATGGTGATGTTTACATGTTCATGTCTAAAGACCAGCGCAAGGTTCGTATGATACACTATGAGCGCAATGCCTACTACCTTCATGAGAAGTCTTTCATTAAGGGCTATAAGTTCATGAAAATAGAGCGCAAGGACGATGTGACAGTATATAAAATAGACTGGAAAGACCTGGTCACGATACTTGAAACTCCAGTAATAACGAGTATAAGAATTTAAAGATAAAACTCTGACAATCAGCGATAAAAATTCTCTAAATATTTGTATATCTCATTGAAAATGAGTATCT
>USCT01000005.1 GCA_900553185.1 uncultured Bacteroides sp. | reverse complement strand
CGTAGTTTACTCCATAATCAGCACAGAACTCCCGAAGATCCTTGGTCTCGCTGCATAACTGATAGAGGTCATATACCTCCTGATAGTTTACTTTTTCTTTCGCCATAATCATTGTTGTTATTTGGTTATGGCGCAAAGGTAGGTTTGTGAATAATGTGCGTCAAGGCGGAAAATAGTATGGTTACTCAAACAAACGCACGTTTTTCAGTTCTGTTACACATATCGTTTATAAATTCTGTTCCTGTCCATCTTATGTCAGCTTTATTTCCTTGCAAGCTCAAGAAATTCCACCCAATGTACCGAACAAGCATAAGGCTTTGAAATGTTTTACCACCCATCTACAGTCAGAAAAATAGCCAGCCCGAATGTTTACCCACAGCTTCTTTCTGATTTCAAGTTACCATGAGCATCTGTTATAATTCCTGCTATTTTATTCCGTTAAACAAGACTCATAACAGGCATACCCCCAAAAAACAACCGGACACATTAAATATGTCCGATTGTTTTAACCTACATGTTAATTACAAAGCATTATTTTGAATGCAATTCCCAATAGTCATCTCGCGTAATACCTCGTTCCATACACAAATGTTCCACTAAAATCAGGGCCTTCTTAAATTTCTTATAGAACGTATTGTAAGGTATTCCTTGCATCTTAGCTATCTGAGTCAAATGAATACCCTGCTGATAATGCAATAACAACATATCACGCTGCTCATTTTCCAACGTATTAACCACCTCCCATAATATTCTATATACTTTTTCCCGATACAGACTTTTACCTGCAGAAGAAGCCGTAGAAGGAATATACTCAAGCTTAATATCAGAAATGAATGGCCTTCTAGATTTTGCACGCAACCAACTTACAATGTAATTATTAACAACTGTGTGTAACCAATACTCAAACTTTCCTTCTTCGGTATACACCATCTTTGAAAGTTTTTCATACACATGAATGATAATTTCTTCCATTAACTCTTCACGCTCTGCTTCATTCGAAACTGCCGCTACTACTTTGGCCCGAATATACGGACCATATTTTTTAATGATTCCTAACATACAATCATCCAATTCTTTTTGTTGTAATAACGACTGAAATACTTTTTCTTTCCATATTTAAACTTGTTTTTATAAAAAAATTATTAGAATTCCATCAGACAGCGCCTTATACACATCATTGAATTTAGCTTTGCCAAAGAGATCTCCTGTCTGCAAATAAAAACTCCAAACGTATGTAAAACTGTTTAAATCATCGGAAATCTCTTATAACCAGTATGATTCAACTGTCTCAAAGAACTATTTTAATGGACAATCATAAATAATAATTGAGGGAAAAACATAAGGAAATTTATTTCATTATCCTGTGATAACAATTCACACTTCCAGAACTCATCAAAGCCTATAATTAGGATTTACGCTAGAAACAACGTAATCACTATCATTCAACATCAAACAAAACTTTCCAAACAAAAGATTGGATTTTCCCAATGCCTAAAAAATGTAGCGTATACAGAAAAAAAATAATTGAAGAAATTCCTATTTCATTTCGACAAAATGTCATCAAAAAATTTCGGTTAACGCCAATATGTTTTTCACCAGAAAACATTTATATTGTTTCTATTGGCGTAAATATACTAATTTTTAGCAAGATAACAAGGATTCTTGGTTAAAAATACATTTTCACAAAGATTATTTTTACAAAAGATCCCTAACATATAGACATAAAAAAAGGAGTACCGCTGTACTCCAACCTTTGTTAACCTTAAATCTAATACTATGAAAAACACGATGTAAAGGTACGGAATACTGGGAAATATGCAAGCGTTCAGGTTTAAAAAGCATGTTTTATAACATAGATTAAGAATTTAAGTCCATCTGATAAATTTGTTAACAATATTTTTTCTCTTTTCCCCCAAAAAAAGAGTCCGTCACTACCCTGACAGACTCTTCTTCTTTATTTCACAATTTTATTTTCCAACAAACTATAATCCAAGCTTAGCTGATATCTCCAGCATTCGGCGGATCGGCCGGATTGCTTTTTCTGCAATAGAAGCTTCTACCTGTACTTCCGGCCATTCATATTTCAAGGTATTATACAATTTTTCAAGCGTATTCAAACGCATAAAATTGCATTCATTGCAAGCACATGTACTATCTTCCGGAGGAGCAGGAATAAAATTCTTTTCCGGACATTTGTTACGCATCTCATACAGAATACCGCTTTCTGTAGCTACAATAAAGTTTTTCTTGTCGCTGTTCATTGCATATTTCAATAATCCGGCTGTAGAACCAACTTTATCAGCCAGTTTTGCTACGGCTCCTTTACATTCCGGATGTACCAACACTGCTGCGTCGGGATACTGTTTCTTCAGTTCGATAATTTTTTCTACAGAAAAACGTTCATGTACGTGGCAGGCACCGTCCCAAAGCAACATGTTGCGTCCTGTAATGGAGTTAATATAGTTTCCCAGATTCTTATCCGGACCAAAAATAATTTTTTCATCGGCCGGAAAACTTTCCACAATCTGTTTTGCATTGGTTGAAGTTACTACAACATCGGTAACTGCCTTGACAGCCGCACTGGTATTGACGTAAGAAATAACGGTATAACCCGGATGTTCCTTTACAAACTGAGCAAATGTATCGGCAGGACAACTGTCGGCCAACGAACACCCTGCATTCAGATCCGGAATCAATACTTTTTTGTCTGGGCATAAAATCTTTGCTGTTTCACCCATAAAATGTACTCCACACATCACAATGATGTCGGCATCTGTCTTAGCGGCCCATTGAGCCAAGGCCAAACTATCTCCGATAAAATCGGCTATTTCCTGGATTTCGTCGGCCTGGTAGAAATGCCCCAAAATAACGGCATTCTTCTCTTTACATAAACGTTTGATTTCAGTTTTCAAGTCAACAGACTTGTCTACGGGTTCATCAACATACCCTTTTTTAACCCATTCTTCTTGATTCATATTATTTTATATTTTTTCTTTCTCAAAAAAGAATTTATGATATTAATAATGGTCGGTTAATATTGTTAGTAAAAAATAAGTGTTTTCTTTGGTCTTTTAGTTATGAATAGTGTTCGATAGAATATTAATAACTCATCAACATGCTTTTTGCTTGATATAACATGTTTTACTATCCTTTTTAACAAAATGTTGATAATACGCAAAGTTAACAACTTTCTGGCTATGGATTGTCATTTTGTGGCTAAAAATATGTTCAAATAAAGAAAGTAAATTTTGGATATTTTTTTTGGTTTGTTGATTTTGAAGTGATTATAGGCTTTTCCTTGGAATATGCAAATATAAGTTATGATTTTCTTTTCCTGTATTGTTTACACCTTTTCCACTGTTTTCAACAAGGTTATGAAGATAGTTCTTATCTTTGTACACACATAAAATAAGCAGATATGTCAGAACTGAAAAAATTAAAAATAACAGAAATGAATCGCCTGACGGTGGAGGAGTTCAAGGAGGCAGACAAACTTCCATTAGTCGTTGTTTTAGATGAAGTACGCAGCTTGCACAATATCGGAGCTGTTTTTCGTACGTCGGATGCTTTTCTGGTGAATCGAATCTATTTGTGTGGAATAACGGCCACTCCTCCGCACCCGGAAATGCATAAAACAGCATTGGGAGCAGAATATACTGTAGATTGGAAATATATGAAACGTACGCAAGATGCAGTACAGGAGCTTCATAAAGAAGGGTATACTATACTGGCTATCGAGCAATGTAAAGGAAGTACATTATTGGACAATCTGTCATTGGAGAAAAATAAAAAGTATGCTATTATCATGGGAAATGAAGTGAAAGGCGTACAGCAGGAAGTGGTTGATTTGTGTGACGGTTGCATTGAAATACCGCAGTATGGAACCAAGCATTCTTTGAATGTATCGGTTACGGCCGGTATTGTTTTATGGGAGTTTGCCAATAAGCTGATGAAATTCCGTCTGGAGTAATCATACAGATTTTCCGTACCTTCTGTAAAGAGAAGTTGTACGGAAAATATTTCTGTTAATAACCTCTTGATAACTTGTTAATTTATTTATATACAGTGAATTAAATCCATTATAACTGGCCATTTTCCACGAGTGTAATTACTCTTTCCACCATTTTGTCATCCTTATCCGGATCGTATTCTTTTTTCAGGCTGGCACCGAAAAGTGCGGCAAAAGTCTGGTAAAATCCTGCTTTAAAAGGTCCCATAAAGGCCTTTACCAGTTGATAGGAAGACTGGTTGCATTCGCGGTTTACCAGCTTTATCAAAAGTTTTCCTTGAGCGAAGGTAAGTTTTTTCATTCGGGGAGTGTATTGTTGCTTCAATCCTTTTTCAACGGCTTTAATGTGTTTGTCACGTGCTTTTTCGTTGGGAAGTTTTTCCAGGTATTCGTATGTTTCGATTACCGCATTCCGGATTTCTTTTGCTATTGGAAGTGTTTTCTTCACATCCCTTACCAGTTTCCAATAATATCTTTCCTGTTTCTTGTTTTTAAATTTCAGTGGAGGGTAAATATAAATGTTCTTTAGCGTTATACAAGGTATGGTGTCACCTTGATAAACGCATACAGGAACTTTGTAGCCGCCATGGACTACGATTTTCTGTTGAGCTGTAGCCGTAGAAACAGCCATGAAGGTGAACAGTAAGACTGTGAATATGTAAGAATAACGCTTCATGCCTGCAAAAGTAGGAATAATAATGAAGCCGTCTACTCTTTGATATAAAATATTAACGTATTTATTCGTTGTTGATAACCTGTTTGGCAATATGTTGAAAAGTATATTAATAAGTTGTGTATTAATCAGTTGCTTATCCGTCTCTATGCAGGCTCAGTCAGAATGGATGGAATGGAGTGAACAAATATCTTCGGATGAAGAAATGGCAGACTGGACGTTGAAATACGAAGAGCTTCAGGAACTGGCTGAACATCCTCTGAATCTGAATGCGGCCACACGTGAGCAACTGGAACAGTTTCCATTCTTGTCGGATCAGCTGATTGAAAATATTCTGTATTATTTATACAAATACGGTTCCATGCTTACTATTAATGAATTGTGGGGAGTGGAAGGGATGGATTGGCGTACGAGGCATTATCTTCAGAAATTTGTGTATGTAGGCGAAGTTACGGAAGAAAAGAAAATTAACTGGCGGAAAATATGGACAAGAAATAAACAGGAAGTCATTACCCGTGCAGGTATATCCTTAAATCAAAAAGCCGGTTATGCTGATTATGATCAGGAGACTCTTGATAAATATCCGAACCGGAAATATCTGGGGAATTCTTTTTATCACAATATCCGTTATCGTTTTAGTTATGCCAATCGTTTGTTTCTTAGTTTTTCGGCCGAAAAAGATGCCGGTGAACCTTTCTTTCGGGGAGTAAACCGGAAAGGATACGATTCCTACGCTGTTTCGTTTCTTTTGCAGAATATGGGGCGGTTGAAAACTTGTGTATTGGGAAATTATCGGGCTAATTTTGGATATGGATTAGTTTTGAATACAGGGGCGGGTATGGGAATTGGCACATCGGTATCTGCTTTTGGGAGGATGGGAAATGGACTGACTAAATATACATCGGTAGCCGAAACCGGTTATCTACGTGGCACTGGGTTTACATGGCAGTGGAACAAACGGTGGAATGCTTCTTGTTTCTATTCATTTCGCAAGCTTGATGCATCTGTTGATAACCATGAAATACGGTCGTTTAAAACTGATGGCATGCATCGGTTACCAAAGGATCTGGAAAAGAAAAATACTGTTTCCAATCATCTGGTTGGAAGTAATTTATCGTATAATGGAAAATATCTGGAAGTTGGATTAACGGCTGTTTATAATTGTTTTAACAAGTTGTTGAATCCTGTTGAAAAACTGTATAACCGTTTTGAGCCTAGAGGAAGGAACTTTCTGAATCTGGGCGTATTTTACAAGCTTTATTTTAACAGTAAATGGATGTTGGCTGGTGAGACGGCAATTGATAAACAGGGAAGTGTAGCGACATTAAATTCCATTCGTTATTCACCGTCTGTGAATACTACGTGGTTACTTATCAACAGGTATTATGACAAACGTTATCATTCACTGATGAGTAATGCCTGGGGTGAGAATTCGAAGGTCAGTAATGAAGCAGGTATTTGTATAGGATTGGAAACAAAGTTCTTACAACAGATTAATTTATCTGCTTACGGAGATTTCTTTTATTTTCCCTGGTATCGTTATCTGGTAGATCGTCGTAAAACGATGGGAGTAGCCGGAAATGTTCAGCTAAGTTATTCACCGGTTCATTCACTGAATATGTTAATAAAGTACAGCGTTAAAAACAAGGCGAAGAATCATACACTGGCCGATGAAAGCAAATACGTACTTCCTTATATCCGTCAGCGTCTTCATGCTCGGATTGCTTATGCTCCTTGTACCTTTCTGACCACTAAAACGACGGCAGAATATGTGCGTACGTGTTATGGTGGAAAGGAAGGGAAAAACGGGTTTGCGATAGGAGAGACTGTCAAGTTTTCATCTGAAAAATTTCCGTTGCAAGGGAATATCAGTGGAGTGTGGTTCCGTACGGACAATTATGATTCACGGATTTATTTGTACGAACCGGGATTACTTTATACTTTTCCGATGAATTCGCTGGAAGGAAAAGGATACAGGATGGCGGTCAATCTGCGTTATGATGGTGGAAAACGCTGGATGCTACAGGTGAAATGGGGATGTACTCATTATACGGACCGTAGGCGTATCAGTTCCGGCACCGAAGAAATAGCCGGCAATAATAAAGCGGATCTTCAGTTGCAGCTTCGGGTAAAATGGTAAAGAAATGAACAGGATACTGACAGTTTTTATATCTTTGTGGTGATTATTCTTTAATGGATTATTTATGGCAACAGTTATTTATCCTTCTCCTATTTTTGGTCCGATACATAGTCGTCGGCTGGGAGTTTCGCTAGGTATTAATCTACTTCCTGCAGACGGAAAATTCTGCACATTTGATTGCATTTATTGCGAATGCGGTTATAATAAAGATCATCGTCCTCATTGCAAGCTTCCTTCCCGGGAAGAGGTCTGCAAGGCATTGGAAGCAAAGCTGAAAGATATGCGTGAGAATGGTCCGAAGCCGGATGTACTGACATTTGCCGGTAACGGTGAGCCTACTTCTCATCCTGATTTTGCCGGTATCATTGAAGATACGTTGAAGTTGCGTGACAAGTATTTTCCGGATGCGCGGGTCAGTGTCTTGAGTAATGCCACCTTTATTCACAAGCCCGATGTATTTGCTGCCTTGAATAAAGTGGATAATAACATTTTGAAACTGGATACGGTAGACAGTGATTATATCCGACGAGTAGATTGTCCTACAGGACATTATGATGTCAAGCAGATTATTGAAGGTATGAAAGCATTTCGTGGCAATCTGATCATTCAGAGTATGTTCCTCAAAGGAATGACGGAAGAGGGGACGGATGTAGACAATACGTCCGACCGTTATGTCCTGCCGTGGCTGGAGGCCGTAAAGGAGATAGCTCCCCGTCAGGTGATGGTTTATACCATTGACAGGGAAACTCCCGATCATGCTCTTCAAAAGGCTACTCATGAAGAATTAGACCGTATTGTTTCTTTGTTGGAAAAAGCCGGTATACAAGCGAGTGCCTCTTATTAAAAAAGAAAAGCGATGAAAATATAAAAGTCCGTTTCTGTGGATGCTCGCGGAAACGGACTTTTTTCAGTCTGTTTAAACGGAATTTAATCCTGAGTCAGGGTTACGATTTCCCGTCTGGCTACTTCCAGCGCTTCGTTAATGTTGCTACAGATGTTTTCCTTACCCAGCAATTCGTAGAAACCTGATTTTTCAAGTACCTGATGAACCTGTGGATTTACTCCTGAGAGAATGATGTGAATATTTTCCTTTTGGCTCATTTCACACAAGGTTGTCAGGTTATGAATTCCCGTAGAATCGATGAAAGGAACTTTTCGCATACGGATGATACGGATTTTCGGCCGGTCGCCCAGGCTGGCCATGATTTCCTCAAACTTGGTTGCGATACCAAAGAAATACGGGCCGTTGATTTCGTATACTTCCACTCCGTTAGGAACAATCAGATGTTCTTCATGTACTTCCAGATCGGATTCTTTGTTCGGATCTATTTCATCGGTAATGACAGAAATCTGGGTTGTTTCCATGACGCGTTTCATAAAGAGTACGCAGGCGATGACCAGTCCTACTTCGATGGCTACGGTCAGGTCGAAAATAACGGTCAGAAAGAAAGTGATCAGAAGTACGACTACGTCGGCTTTCGGATTTTTCAGCAATCCTTTGAATACACGCCATCCGCTCATGTTATAGGATACAATCACCAGTACTCCGGCCAGACAAGCCATCGGGATATACTGGGCCAGTGGCATGAGGAATAACAAAATCAGCAGCAGGATGATGGCGTGTATGATACCTGCGATAGGAGACCGTCCGCCGTTATTGATGTTTGTCATGGTACGCGCGATGGCGCCGGTAGCCGGTATTCCTCCGAAAATGGGAGAAACGAAATTGGCAATACCCTGGGCTACCAGTTCGGTATTGGAATCGTGCCGGTCGCCGATGACACCGTCGGCTACGGTGGCAGATAATAAGGATTCGATGGCTCCCAGTACGGCAATGGTGATGGCTACAGGAAATAAATTCTTGATAGCTTCCCAGTCAAGTGCAGGTACTGCCGCATCCGGTAGCTGGGCTTTAATGCTGAAACGGTCGCCGATGGTATCGATACAGGTAATTCCTCCGTATAATTTCAGAAAATAAACACCTACGGTTACCAGAATGATGGCCACCAATGATCCGGGAATCTTTTTGGAAAACTTGGGAGTAATTGCGATAATGAAGATACTGATCAGGCTGACCAGAAAGTTCCACCAGTTGATGCTGTCGAAATGCCGGAAATAGATCATCCATTTGCCGATAAAGTCGCCGGGTACCTTTTCTCCCTGGAAATCGAGTCCGAAAACGTCAGCAATCTGTGTGGTAAAAATGGTGACGGCAATACCGCTGGTAAACCCGATGATGATGGGATAGGGGATGAACTTGATGATGGTTCCCAGCTTGAATATTCCTAATAGAATAAGTAAAATGCCGGCCATCATGGTAGCTACCATCAGTCCGTCTATTCCGTATTGCTGGATAATTCCATAGATAATAACGATAAAAGCACCGGTAGGCCCGCCTATCTGTACCTTGCTTCCTCCTAAAAGTGAAATGATAAAACCGGCTACGATGGCGGTAATGATACCCTTTTCCGGGCTTACTCCCGAGGCAATACCAAATGCGATAGCCAAAGGCAATGCCACAATACCTACAATGATTCCTGCCATTATATCGGTTGTCAGGTCTGCTTTCGTGTAGTTTTTTAATGTACTGAATAGTTTGGGTTTAAAGTCGAATCCTTTCATATTGAAATTTGTTATAAAGTATAAAAATGCTGCAAAAATATGAAATTAATACAACAAAAAGCAGATTCTATATGTTTTATTTTTTAATATAAAGGGATACATGTAAGTTTTGGCTTAATTATTGTTAAATAAAAATTGTAATCATTTCAAATTTGAATAAAATTACATACCTTTGTAACACCTCAAAGGAAACTAAGTATAATCACTAATAACTAATTATTATGGAAAAAAGCATTAAAGGAACGAGAACAGAAAAGAATTTGGCAACTTCATTTGCTGGTGAATCACAGGCAAGAATGCGTTACACTTACTTTGCAAGTGCTGCAAAGAAAGAAGGTTTCGAACAGATCTCGGCTATCTTTACCGAAACGGCTGATCAGGAAAAGGAACATGCCAAGCGTATGTTCAAATGGCTGGAAGGTGGTAAAGTGGAAATCAATGCAAGTTTTCCGGCCGGTGTTATCGGTTCTACCATCGAAAATCTGAAGGCTGCAGCCGCAGGCGAAAATGAAGAGTGGAGCATGGATTATCCGAAATTTGCCGATATTGCCGATGAAGAAGGCTTCCCGGCCATTGCCAAGATGTATCGTGAAATTGCGGTAGCCGAAAAGGGACACGAAGAAAGATACCTGGCATTGGCCAAGAACATTGAAGATGATAAGGTGTTCAAGAAAGATGTAGAAGTAGTATGGCAGTGTCGTAATTGCGGTTACCTGTTTGTAGGTAAGGAAGCTCCTGAAACTTGTCCGGCCTGTCTGCATCCTCAAGCTTATTTTGAAGTGAAGAAAACAAATTTCTAATGTATAAGAGGGTTCTGACTACATAAATAAAATTGATTATTGGATAGAAAGGTCTGGTCCGGTTTTTACGGGTCAGGCCTTTTTTTCGATGAAAATGTATAATTTAGAACGGATCAAAATACCTAATTTGAGGTATTGTATTGTCTATCAGAATTTCAGAACTTTGTCATACAAAAAAATAAAGAGTTAACATAAAAAAGAAGAAGTATGAAAATCAAATCAATTATAGGGCGTGAAATCCTTGATTCACGCGGTAATCCTACCGTAGAAGTGGAAGTGAAGTTGGAATCGGGTATCGTCGGACGTGCGTCTGTGCCGTCGGGTGCTTCTACCGGTGAACATGAAGCATTGGAACTTCGTGACAAAGACGCTGGCCGTTACGGTGGAAAAGGAGTGTTGAAAGCGGTTGAAAACGTCAATAAAGTCATTGCACCTGCCTTGGCAGGCTGGTCGGTACTGGAGCAGCGTGCCATCGATAAGAAAATGCTGGAACTGGACGGTACCCAAACAAAATCGAACCTGGGAGCCAATACCATCCTGGGTGTGTCTCTGGCGGTAGCCAAAGCGGCGGCCAATTACCTGAATATTCCGTTATACCGGTACATCGGCGGAGTGAATACGTATGTCCTGCCGGTTCCGATGATGAACATTATCAACGGCGGTTCTCATAGTGACGCTCCGATCGCTTTTCAGGAATTTATGATTCGTCCGGTAGGAGCTCCTTCCTTCCGCGAAGGTTTGCGTATGGGAGCCGAAGTCTTCCATGCCTTGAAGAAAGTATTGCACGACCGTGGATTGAGTACGGCGGTAGGCGATGAAGGTGGATTTGCTCCGGCTTTGAACGGAACCGAAGATGCCTTGGAATCTATCCTGGCGGCTATTCGGAAAGCCGGATATGAACCCGGAAAGGATGTGATGATCGGTATGGATTGCGCTTCTTCGGAATTCTACAAGGACGGTATATACGATTATACCGTTTTTGAAGGAGAGAAAGGGAAGAAGCGCACTTCGGAGGAACAGATTGCCTATCTGGAGGAATTGATTAATAAATATCCGATTGATTCCATCGAAGACGGTATGAGTGAAAACGATTGGGAAGGATGGAAGCAGCTGACCGCCCGTATCGGCGACCGTTGCCAGTTGGTAGGCGATGACTTGTTTGTTACCAATGTAGAGTTTCTGTCGAAAGGTATCGCTACCGGTTGTGCTAATTCCATTCTGATTAAAGTGAATCAGATTGGTTCGTTGAGTGAAACGCTCGATGCCATCGAGATGGCCCATCGCCACGGTTATACTACGGTTACTTCCCACCGTTCGGGCGAGACGGAAGACGCTACCATTGCCGATATTGCGGTAGCTACCAATAGCGGTCAGATTAAGACCGGTTCGTTGAGCCGTTCGGACCGCATGGCGAAATACAACCAGTTGCTTCGTATCGAAGAAGAGCTGGGTGACTTGGCTGTATACGGTTACAAACGTATCAAATCATAATTTGCTGTAGTTAGGAGAAGGTATGAAACCGTAATCGGCTTCATACCTTTACTCCTTAAATAAAATAAGGTGTAGGCAGATGGATGAAAATGGACCGATAATCTGACTCAAAAAAATATGAAATCTGAACTTGTTGGAAATAAGTATGTTAGTAACTAAAATAAATAAAATCTGAAAATTTCTTCTCTAAACGTTTGCAGGTTTCAGAAAAATGCCTACCTTTGCAACCGCAATCGAGAGAGAAAGCAACGAAACAAAAACTTAATGGTGCGTTAGTTCAGTTGGTTAGAATACATGCCTGTCACGCATGGGGTCACGGGTTCGAGTCCCGTACGCACCGCTTAAAAAGCAATAGGAGCTCTGATTCTTAACGGAATCGGAGCTTTTTTATTTTCGGGCGGAAGCAGAATCCGGTGGTTTTATGAAACAATTCAGAAGAGAAAAGCTCCTCTCCTGATGCAGGCTTATGTTTTGTTTTTACTTTCTTTTTGCTTCTATTCTATCGTTTTTTCTTACCTGAGTATGTTAGGACTCGGACAATCTGGCTTTGTTTCTGCATAAGAAAACGGATGAATATCCGGTTTTCTGTCTATATATGCGTAAAATATGCATTTCAGATGCGTTTTAAAATGGAAAAACATGAGCAGAAAAAATTTTTTTAACCGCATAAGCAGGTCGATCTTCCTAGGAAAGTGGAAGAAAACTCCCAGATGTTTTAAAATTTCTCTGAAAAAGGTCGGTTTCGGTCGGGAAATTATACGGATTGGATCTTGGAGATGAAGGAAATATGTTTGGCAAAAAGAAACGTTAGAGTCTGAAATAGAAGAATATTGACTGTGTTCTTATTGGGATATGTTTCAATATGTATAAAATATATTGTTCCCTATGGATAAAAGATTGTATTAGAATGTCTGAGGTTCTTATTCTGCTGAAGAAATCGTATCAAGCACCGAACCGGACGATTCTCAGCTCTTGTAATTATCAGAATGTCAACGGTTGACAAAATGTTTAGGGTAACATACGGAAGCTGTTTCTGTTTAAGGAAGCCGGGAAAACGGAACCGTAAAAAGTGGTAAACAAATCCCTTACCTTCGCCGGACGGAAAGATAAGGGATTAAAGAGTGTAGAGGACTGGTTTATTCGTTGACCCACACATGCTGGATTTCCACGATGTACATCTTGTGGAAATTGCCGTGGCCTTCGCCGTACCATTTGTCTATGAGCGAAGCATCCAGAAATTGTTCCGGCTTGATCATGTCGGCATACAGTTTTCTGCATTCCAGAGTCAGGCGTGCCTGTTCGTAGGTGATGTTTCCATCCGGTGTAATCTGTGGCTTCAGCCCCGTAGCAGCTATCTTGTCGATATTCCGACCCGATTGGAAACCGCATACCTTGTGTATATCTTTGTGTTCTTCGTCCAGGAAAGAAAGAGTCAGGGTTTCTCCTTGTTCGATGAATTCGTACGTATAGCGTTCCGGACGGATAAAGAGGAAAGCGACGGGTTTTCCCCACAAGATACCGGTACCTCCCCAGCTGGCGGTCATCGTATTGAATTTTTGAGGTGTGCCGGCAGTTACCAGCATCCATTCCTTGCCGATGGCATGGAACATATTGTCTTTTAATTCAGAAACGGTCAGTTCTTTCATACAAATCTGTTTTTAGCATTAATTTTCCGACGAAAATACATAAAATTGGCCGATTACGGTGGTCGATTTTTATCTTTTATCACCGATTTCCGTAAAAATAGGAGATGGACAACCTGAAAAATCGTTTTCTTGTTCTCTCTTTTTGACGTATCTTTGTAGCCGTTTGAATGATAATTAAAGAAAGGAAAGACTGTGGCAAAGGATAATGAAGTCGTACTGACTCCCATGATGAAGCAATTCTTCGATTTGAAAGCGAAGCATCCGGATGCGATTATGCTCTTCAGATGCGGTGACTTTTATGAAACCTATTCGGAAGATGCCGTGGCGGCATCCGAGATTCTGGGAATTACCCTGACCAAACGGGCCAACGGACAGGCAAAGAGTGTAGAGATGGCTGGATTTCCTCACCATGCCCTCGATACGTATCTGCCCAAACTGATCCGGGCCGGACGGCGTGTGGCCATCTGCGACCAGTTGGAAGATCCGAAACTGGCCAAGAAACTGGTAAAACGGGGAATTACGGAATTGGTTACTCCGGGAGTTGCCATTAATGACAATGTACTTTCTTATAAAGAGAATAATTTTCTGGCAGCCGTTCATTTTGCGAAAAACGTGTGCGGTATTGCTTTCCTGGATATTTCCACCGGTGAGTTCATGACGGCCGAAGGAGCTCCCGAGTACATCGACAAACTGCTGAATAACTTCGGTCCGAAAGAAGTATTGTTCGAACGGGGGAAACGGGGCATGTTCGAAGGAAATTTCGGGAACAAGTTCTTTACCTTCGAGCTGGACGACTGGGTTTTCAATGAAACTTCCGCCCGCGAGAAACTGTTGAAACATTTCGGTACACACTCCTTGAAAGGATTCGGAGTGGAACACTTGCACAATGGTATCATTGCTTCCGGAGCCATTCTGCAATATCTTGATATGACACAACATTACCAGACAGGCCACATCAAGGCGCTGGCACGCCTGGAAGAAGACCGCTATGTGCGTCTGGACAAGTTTACGGTACGGAGTCTGGAGTTGCTGGGCAGCATGAACGAAGGAGGAACGAGTCTGCTGGATATTATTGACCATACCATCAGTCCGATGGGAGCCCGTCTGCTGAAACGCTGGATGGTCTTCCCGCTTAAGGATGTAAAGCCCATCAACGAACGGCTGGATGTAGTGGAATTCTTTTTCCGCGAGCCGGAATTCAAGGATTTCATCGAAGAGAAACTGCACCTGATAGGCGATCTGGAACGTATCATTTCGAAAGCGGTGGTAGGACGTATCTCTCCGCGTGAGGTGGTACAGCTCAAGGTGGCTTTACAGGCTATCGAACCCATCAAGACGGCTTGCCTGCATGCTTCCGACGCAAGCCTGAACCGGATAGGGAACTTACTGAATCCTTGTGAATCCATTCGCGACAAGATAGCCCGCGAGATCAAGAACGATCCGCCGTTGCTTGTCAACAAAGGGGGAGTCATTGCCGACGGGGTAAATGAAGAACTGGACGAACTGCGCCGGATTTCCTATTCCGGAAAGGATTATCTCCTGCAGATTCAGCAGCGTGAAATCGAACAGACGGGTATTCCGAGTCTGAAGATAGCCTACAACAATGTGTTCGGTTATTACATCGAGGTACGTAATGCCCATAAGGACAAGGTACCTGCCGAGTGGATTCGCAAGCAGACGCTGGTGAATGCCGAGCGTTACATTACGCAGGAGCTGAAAGAGTACGAAGAAAAGATATTGGGTGCCGAAGACAAGATTCTGTCACTGGAGACCAAACTATATAACGAGCTGGTTGCTTCGCTGATGGATTATACCGAAGCCATCCAGGTCAATGCCAACCAGATAGCCCAACTGGACTGCCTGCTTTCGTTTGCCAGTGTAGCCAAGGCCAACAAGTACATCCGTCCGGTGATAGCCGACGACGACGTGCTTGACATCAAGCAGGGACGCCATCCGGTCATCGAGAAACAGCTTCCGCTGGGAGAATCCTATATCGCGAACGATGTGTATCTGGATACGGAAACCCAGCAGATTATCATCATTACCGGACCGAACATGGCCGGTAAATCGGCCTTGCTCCGCCAGACGGCGCTGATTACCCTGATGGCACAGATCGGTTGTTTCGTTCCGGCGGAAAGCGCGCACATCGGGTTGGTGGACAAGATCTTTACCCGTGTAGGGGCAAGTGACAACATTTCGGTGGGTGAGTCTACCTTCATGGTAGAGATGAACGAGGCGGCCGATATTCTGAACAATCTTTCTGCCCGGAGCCTGGTGCTCTTCGATGAATTGGGACGCGGAACTTCTACCTACGACGGTATTTCCATCGCATGGGCCATTGTGGAGTACATTCACGAGCACAAGAAAGCACATGCACGTACGTTGTTTGCCACTCATTATCACGAACTGAACGACATGGAAGCCCAGTTCAAGCGTATCAAGAACTACAACGTATCGGTAAAGGAAGTCGACAACAAGGTGATTTTCCTCCGTAAGTTGGAGCGGGGTGGAAGCGAGCATTCATTTGGTATTCATGTGGCGAAGATGGCGGGTATGCCGAAGACGATTGTGGCACGTGCCAATGAGATTCTTCATCAGCTGGAAGAAGAAAACCGTCAGGAAGGTATCTCTTCGAAGCCGAAACCGGAATCGAAGAAAAAGCAGTCATCATCCGATGGGGTTCAGCTGAGTTTCTTTCAGTTGGACGATCCGGTGTTGTGTCAGATACGTGATGAGATTCTGCACCTGGATGTCAATAATCTTACGCCGATAGAGGCTTTGAATAAATTGAATGAGATCAAGAAAATTGTTCTTGGGAAATAATCATACAAAAAACGGACTGACCTTTTGTTGGGGTCAGCCCGTTTTTTAGCGAAGAAAAATTTATTTATTGGTATTCTGAGGGTGCGGATAATCGATGGTATAATGCAGACCCCGGCTTTCTTTCCGCTCCATGGCCTGACGGGTTATCAAATATCCGACGTTGATCATGTTTCGAAGTTCGCAGATTTCTCTGGAAGCTTTTACACGCTTGAACAGCCGTTCTGTTTCCTCATACAGAATATCCAACCGGTTCCACGCACGAACCAGGCGGAGATTACTCCGGACGATACCTACGTAGGCTTCCATAATCTGATTGACTTCTTTCATGCTTTGGGTAATCAGGATACGTTCCTCGTTTGATATGGTACCTTCTGCATTCCATTCCGGAATGTCTTCGTTGAAGTCGTAACGGTCCAGAACGCTCATGGAGTGTTTGGCAGCTGCATCGGCGTATACCACGGCCTCTATCAGCGAATTGGAAGCCAGGCGGTTTCCTCCGTGCAGGCCTGTGCAGGAACATTCGCCGATGGCATACAGACGTTTAATGCTGGATTGTCCGTCCAGATCTACCTTGATACCTCCACACAGGTAATGGGCGGCCGGTGCTACAGGAATATAGTCTTTGGTGATGTCGATACCCAGGCTCAGGCATTTCTTGTAAATGTTGGGGAAATGTTTCTTGGTCTCTTCCGGATCTTTATGGGTTACATCCAGGTATACATGGTCTTCTCCGCGCAGTTTCATTTCGCTGTCGATGGCTCTTGCTACGATGTCACGTGGCGCAAGTGACAGACGCGGGTCATATTTTTGCATGAATTCTTCGCCGGCCAGATTCTTCAGTACGGCTCCATAACCACGCAGGGCTTCGGTTATCAGGAAGCTTGGGCGGTCGCCCGGATGGTACAAGGCTGTCGGGTGGAACTGGATGAATTCCATGTCTTTTACTACACCTTTTGCCCGATAAACCATGGCGATTCCGTCGCCTGTCGCTACCAGCGGGTTGGTTGTGTGGTTGTATACGGCCTCACAACCGCCTGTAGCCATGACGGTCACTTTGGAAAGGAAAGTATCTACTTCGCCCGTTGCTTCGTTCAGTACGTATGCTCCGTAACATTTGATACCGGGTGTATGGCGGGTGACAATGATTCCCAGATGGTGCTGAGTGATGATTTCTACCGCATAGAAATTGCTGAATACAGTAATGTTGGGATGTTCCTGTACGGCTTTTATCAGGCTGGTTTGAATCTCGGCACCTGTATTGTCTTTGTGGTGGAGAATCCGGAACTCAGAGTGTCCGCCTTCGCGATGCAAATCGAACTCTCCATTTTCCTTTTTGTCGAAGTTTACTCCCCACTTGATTAATTCTTCAATCTGTGCGGGTGCATTTCTGACAACCTTTTCTACGGCAGCCGGATCGCTTATCCAGTCACCGGCTACCATGGTGTCGTGGATGTGTTTCTCAAAGTTGTCTACCTTCAGATTCGTTACAGAAGCAATACCTCCTTGCGCGTAGTATGTATTGGCTTCTTCTAGTCCGGCCTTGCAAATCAGTGCAACCGAACCTTTATGCGCTACCTTCAGCGCAAAGCTCATTCCGGCAATTCCTGAACCGATAACGAGAAAATCGAACTTTCTTATCATAAGATGTATTGTATATATACTACAAAACTACAAAAAAAATATACGACATGATTGATGTTGCTTTCTTTTTTGCAAACTAAAATCGTGTGCTCTTTAAAGAAAATGGATAATTGTTACTTGATTTCCTAAGAATTTATTATAACTTCACGGAAAATATAGTCTGTAAGTTATGGATAGAATCTTTCATCCTCGTATTGGTTGGTGGTACTGGCTGCTGATAGCCGTTACCTCGGTTTTCTTATTTTACTTTTTCTGGGAGCATCATACATTGGTTATGCTGATACTGGCCGTTTGTGTGATTTTTGAAATAGAGATGCTCATTCATACACGGTATGTAATTTCTTCGGACAATTATCTTCGGATAGAGACCGGGCGATTTGTGCGCAATTCCACGATTGACATAAACAGCATCTTGCGTGTTCGTAAAGTTCGTTCGCTGGCTTTCTGGGCTCCGGCTCTTTCATTTGACAGATTGGAGATTGTCTGTGTAAAGAAATCGGGAAAGGGCACTGCTTCGGTGTTGATAGCACCACAAAATCAGGAAGAATTTATCAACTGGCTGTTGAAACGTAACAGTCGTATTCAGGTGGACATTTAATTTATTTTGGAGATTATATATGGTACGTACTTTTAAAATCAAACGCACTCCTCCACGGGTATGGCTAGGAGTTATTATCGTGATCCTTGCATTGATTCTGGTAGCTTGGCAAACAGAAAGTTATTACGGGTTGATTCCGATTATTTTTCCCATTTTATTGTTGATCGATGAACAACTGACCAAAATACAGGTACAGGAAAACGGAGATATATGGTTGAAAAGAGGTTTTAGTGGAAGCGTAAAGGCTTATGGCGTAATACGTATTGTGCGTCACAAGAAAGCTTTTTTCAGAGGACGTATCATGGTATATTATACCAAAGGGTTTATCAGTTTTGACCCTGCCGATGAAGAAGGATTTTTGCGTTATGCCAAAGAGCTGAATCCGCGTGCTATTTTTGCGGAAGAAAATTGAATTTAAATTCCTTGAAATACTTTTTTAACCTGAATAAAAATCTGAATACATGAAATATCAAGTAGCTGTAATTGGCGGTGGACCTGCCGGATATACGGCGGCCGAAATAGCCGGAAAGGCAGGATTAAGCGTAGTCTTGTTTGAAAAGAACAATTTGGGAGGAGTTTGTCTGAATGAGGGATGTATTCCTACCAAAACACTCTTGTATTCGGCAAAAATATACGATTCAGCCAGGATGGCCTCTAAATACGGTGTGCAGACAGCTGGAGCTTCAATAGATTTGCCGAAAGTGATTTCCCGTAAAAATAAAGTCGTTCGTAAGTTGGTGTTAGGCATTAAAGCTCGTCTGACGGCTTGTCATGTAAATATTGTTTCGGGAGAAGCCTATATCATTGATCGTCACACAATCCGTTGCGGAGAAGAGACTTATGAGTGCGAAAAGCTGATTGTGTGTACGGGAAGTGAAACTTTTATACCAGCTGTTACAGGCATAGATAAGGTAAACTATTGGACACATCGAAATGCACTTGATACAAAGGAAATTCCGGAGTCACTGGTGATTGTAGGAGGAGGAGTAATCGGTATGGAGTTTGCTTCTTTTTTCAATAGTCTGGGCGTAAAAGTAACCGTGGTCGAGATGATGGGTGAGATTCTGGGGGGAATGGATCACGAACTGGCCGCTTTGTTGCGTACGGAATACACGAAACGGGGAGTCCGTTTTCTGTTGAGGGCAAAAGTAACAGAAATTTCAGGAACAGACGGACATGTTCTGGTTCAGGTGGAACATCCGGATGGAAACCTTACGGTGGAAGCCGAAAAAATACTGATGAGTGTGGGCCGGCGTCCTGTTACCAGAGGGTTTGGTTTGGAAAATCTGGGATTGGAATGCACGGACCGTAATCTGATTAAGGTAGACGAACATCTGGAAACCTCTGTTCCCGGAGTATATGTATGCGGTGATTTGAATGGAAAATCGTTGCTGGCCCATACGGCGGTGCGTGAAGCGGAAGTGGCTGTACATCATATCGTGGGAAAGACAGATACGATGAGTTATCGTGCCATTCCGGGAGTGGTGTATACCAATCCTGAGTTTTCATCGGTAGGAGCTACCGAAGAATTTCTGCAGATAGCCGGTTTTGCTTATCGTGCCATTCGGTTGCCCATGACATACTCCGGTCGTTTCGTTGCCGAAAACGAAGGTATGAATGGAGTATGTAAGGCTTTGGTAAGCGAGGATGGACATTTGCTGGGAGTTCACATGCTGGGGAATCCTTCTTCGGAACTGATTGTGATGGCCGGTATGATGATTGAGGAACACCGGAAGTACACGGACTGGAAGCAATATGTTTTCCCTCATCCTACCGTAAGCGAGATCTTTAGAGAACTGGAAGAATAGATGAAAGTACGTCTTTTAGGAATAGCGTTTGTCTGCTGGTTGTCTGTAATGGCCGGATCAGCCCAGAACTGGTCTGTCCGGCTGGAAAGCTTTCTGGATCAGTCTGCCTTGCTGAAAACTTCCGAAGCGGGAATTGCCGTGTATAATCTGACGGCCGACAGCCTGGTCTTTCTCCATCAGGCAGATAAATTATACCGTCCGGCCTCTACGGAAAAGGTCATTACGGCCGTAACGGCACTGACCACATTGGGTACTGACTATCCTTTCGTTACCCGTGTGGCTTATACTGGAGAAATTCAGGATAGTGTTTTAAAAGGTGACTTATATGTAATCGGATCATTTGATCCGGTTTTTATGGAAAAAGATTTGGAGAAGTTTTCCGAGGCACTGGCCGATCGGGGAATTCATCGGATAGCCGGGCGGCTGGTCGGAGATGTTTCGCTGATGGATTCGGTCTATTGGGGACCGGGATGGTCGTGGGACGATACTCCCTTTTCTTTCCAGCCGTATCTGTCGCCGCTGATGCTGAACAGGGGGTGTGTGGAAGTAACCGTGCATCCCGCGGCAAAAGGCGTACAAGGGCGTGTGGAGGTTTCTCCGGCTTCTGATTATTATCGGGTTGAAAATCGTTCGGTCAGCCGGACTCCTTCGGCCGGAAAACTCGTCATCACACGCGATTGGCTGAATCAGGGGAATCACATTCAGGTAAGCGGATGCGTTTCTGCCAGACGGAGTCAGGCTTTGAATCTGTATGATTCCAAAGCTTTTTTTCTGGAAACCTTTCGTTATCAGTTAGCCAGACGGGGAATTGCGGTCAATGGTTTGGGATATGAAGAATGTCCTTCCGGTGCCCGTGAACTGGTACGTTGTACGCATCCGATGAAGAATGTGCTGAAAGAAGCCTTGAAAGAGAGTGATAACCTGGCAGCCGAAGCCTTGTTTTATCATGTGGGGAAGCATGTAACGGGAAAGACGCGTTCGTTAAGCAATTCGGACGGTCAGGCAGCCGTGGGTAAAATCATGAAGGATCTGGTAGGAATGGATCCTGAGAATTACAACATAGCCGATGGGAGTGGGGTGTCGCTGTATAATTACGTATCTCCCCGTCTGTTGTTGAGTTATCTCAATTATGCGTACAGAAATCCGTCTGTCTTTCATCCTTTTTATGATTGCCTGCCCATCGCAGGAATTGACGGGACACTGGCCAACCGGATGAAGGGTGGAAGGGCTTACCGGAATGTACGGGCCAAGACGGGTACTGTGACCGGTGTTTCTTCGTTGGCCGGGTACGTGAAAGCCGCCAATGGAGACTGGCTTTCTTTTGTCATTATCAACCAGAATGTACTGAAGGGCAGGCAGGCTCGTCTTTTTCAGGATGAGCTGTGTGAGATTCTGGCAAACTGAGCTTGACTTTATACAATAAATAAAAAACGTCGCGGAAGATTTTGATAAGAGTCTTCTGCGACGTTTTTTATCGGGTATATCAGTCGAATACCCTGAATTCATATCCTTGTGCCAGCAGCCATTCGATGGCGCGTGGTAACGCATATTTCATGTTCTGTTCCGACTTCAGGGAGTCGTGGAAGGTAATGATGGAACCGTTCCGGACATACTTCTTGACTTTCTGGAGCACTTGCGGTCCGTTTAGCCGTTTGCTGTAATCGCGGGTTACCAGATCCCACATGACAATGCGGTATTTGCGTTTCAGTACCCAGTACTGGAGCCAGCGCATGTGTCCGTGAGGTGGACGGAACAGGTCGGTATGCAGATATTCGTTGGCCTTGTCCGTATTGGCCAGGTAGTTCCTGCTCAGAAACTCGAATCCCCGGATATGATTGAACGTATGGTTACCGATGCGGTGTCCCCGTTCTACTACCATCTGATATTCCCGCGGATGCTTCCGGACATTGTCTCCCACCATGAAGAAGGTAGCCTTTATCTGATACTTGTCCAGCAAATCGAGTACCCAGGGAGTAATGTCGGGAATCGGCCCGTCGTCGAAAGTCAGGTAGACCGCTTTGACCTTCTTATCCATTCGCCAGAGAGCGTCCGGATAAAGAAGGCGTATCAGTTGCGGGGGTTGTTCTATAAACATAACATTCTTTTATTGAGCTGAGCCTACATTTGCACGTTTTTCCAACAGCTTGTACAGTTGTTCGAACTTGTTCGTGTAGTGGGTAGCGGAGTCAATCACTTTACCTGTCTTGGCATCTTTTATTTCAGACAAAGTCTTGCATACATCGTCCAGAATGTAGAAATACCGCATGCAGTTGTCGTATGAGTTGGCAAATTGCAGTTCGTTCAGGCTCAGATACCAGGTTACGTATTCCACGGCATTGTTGGCCAGAGCGTTCAGAATCTTTTCGGCTTTCTGGTATTGCCCCAGTTGTATGTAGTCTTCAGCCATTTCTTTCGAGCTGCTCATGATATAATCGTGAGGCACGGTAGTACTTGGAATCACCTTTTCGCAATAGTCGAGTGCTTTCAGCGCCTTGTCCTTCTTGCCTTCCTTGATAAGCTGGGTAGCCAGTTGTACAAAGGTACGCCGATGGGTATCGCACATACGCAGTACGGTTTCGTCCAGATAGATGTCCGGATTGTCAATACCGCCGAATTTGAACTTGTGCATCAGGTTGTCATACATCTTCTCTGAATCGATACGCCGGCCGAGGGCAACGTTGTCAAACGGAGTGATGCGGTAGGCCAGACCTTCCTGCAGGAAGTTGTTGGTCAGGTTCAGGTGGTTGTCCGGTCCTACGGTGATTGCCATATACATCGGTCGTTCCCAGTTGGCATTTGCCAGCATTTCCAGAATCATCAGTTCGCTCTTGTACAATACCGATTTTCCTTTCAGTGAGATGTGCATGTATTCCGGGATGGAATCCGGTGCAAGCATGCCTGAACGTTTGATGGCTTCCTTATCCAGCTTGACGACAATGCTGTCGGTAGGAATCATCTGCAAGCTTGGATCTTTCGGGGCGCGTACCCAGTGTGCCAGGATATTCTTCAGTTCGTACGGGTTGTCACCGAATTCTTTCCTGGCTTCTTCCGGATTCTGCTTGTAGAAGTTCAGTACGGTTTCCATAGCTTCCGGACGGACATAAACGGCTTCGTTATGTCCCGATACGTAGTCGATACGGTCCCACTTGATGGGAACGGACGGAGAGTCGTAAGCCGGGCGTTTCATCTGGTCGATGTACCAGTCTGTCTGCAGATAGCTCAGGTTACATACACGTACATCGGTACGTACGCCTTCTGTATCCTGATTGTACCACAACGGGAAAGTATCATTGTCGCCGTTGGTAAAGAGAATCGGCTTGCCGTTGTCTTGTACGGAGTTCAGGTAATTCTGTCCGAAATCGCGGCAGGTATATCGTCCGCTCCGGTCGTGATCGTCCCATGTCTGGCTCACCATCTGGATAGGAACCAGCAGGCAGACTACACTGGCCAGGATGGCGGCCGGTTTTTCACTGAGCTTTTTGCCGAGGTATTCGCTGATGGCGGCTACTCCCAGTCCGATCCAGATAGCAAAGGCATAGAAAGAACCGGCATAGGCATAGTCTCGTTCACGTGGCTGTCCAGGAGTCTGATTCAGGTAAAGTACGATGGCCAGACCGGTCATGAAGAAGAGGAAGAAAACCACCCAGAATTGCTGGATACCTCTTTCTCCGCGGTAGGCCTGCCAGAAAAGTCCGATAAGTCCCAGTATCAGCGGCAGGCAGTAGAATACGTTGTGTCCCTTGTTGTTTTTCAGTTCGCTGGGCAGGAGGCTCTGATCACCTACCAGGGCTTTATCGATGAACGGAATACCTGTAATCCAGTTGCCGTGTTCGATCTCTCCTCCTTGACCCTGAATATCGTTCTGACGTCCGGCAAAGTTCCACATAAAGTAGCGCCAGTACATGTAGTTCAACTGGTAGATGAAGAAGAACTTGATATTTTCCCATTGGGTAGGCATCTTTACCATGATCATCTCGCCGCACTGGTCGTATGGTACCTGATGTCCTTCGATACCTCCCAGCCAGTCTTCGTAGGCCTGTGCATGCGCATCGCTGTACATACGCGGGAAGAGCATGTTCTGGGCATATTTATATTCTGTCTTGTGACGTACTATTTCGTAGCTGTCCTTTTCATCGGGAGTTTCCTTTTCCTTCCGTTGGTAGACAGGGGCGCCTTCCTCTACTTCGTACATACATCCTCCGTCTACCTGTTTCAGTGCCGGTCTGGAAGAGTAGGCCTGTCCGTAGAAGAGCGGACGGGTACCGTACTGTTCACGTCCCAGGTATTCTCCCAGCGTGAAGATGTCTTCCGGAGAGTTCTGGTCCATCGGCGGATTGGCCGAAGAACGGATAACGATGACGGCATACGAAGAATAGCCTACCAGAATCATCATCATGGCCAGCAGGCTGGTGTTCAGTGTACGGGCACTGACGCGGTATTTCTGTGGAATATTGGCAAACAGATAAACTGCCAGGATAGCCAGTACGATGATACCGATGAAGACGCTGCTCCATCCGTGACCGTAGAACGGAATACCCAGCATGGCTACGCTGGCCAGGAAGGAAATGTTCATGCGTTTGCTGCTCTTTACCGTGTAGCTTTCGTATACACTCCAGATGATGCAGGCAGCCAGCAGTATGAGGTAAACTATCAGACCTGTGTTGAATGAAAATCCTAAATCGTTGACAAACAACAGTTCGAACCAGCCTCCCACTTTAACGATACCCGGAACGATACCGTACAGTACGGCAGCAATCAGTACCATGGAACCGGCCAGGGCTATCAGACTGCCTTTCAGGGTGGCGTTCGGATTTTTCTTGTAATAGTATACCAACACGATGGCCGAGATACACAACAGATTCAACAGGTGGACACCGATAGACAGACCGGTCAGGTAAGCTATCAGGATGAGCCAACGGTCGCTGTGAGGTTCGTTCGCCCGGTTCTCCCATTTCAGGATAAGCCAGAATACCAGGGCTGTAAACAGGCTGGAATAGGCATAGACTTCACCTTCTACGGCACTGAACCAGAACGTGTCACTCCACGTATAAGCCAATGCTCCAACCACTCCGGATCCCATAATGGCAATGAGTTTACCGGTAGTCATCTGCTTGTCATCCGGACAAATCAGTTTTCTGGCCAGGTGAGTGATGCTCCAGAACAGGAACAGGATACAGGCGGCACTCATCAGGGCACTCATGGTATTGACCATGCGGGCTACCTGCGACGGGTCGCTGGCAAACTGACTGAACAAGTTGGCGGTAAGCATAAAGAAAGGTGCGCCGGGCGGGTGGCCGACTTCCAGTTTATAACCGGTGGTAATGAATTCAGGGCAATCCCAGAAGCTGGCGGTCGGTTCGATGGTCATGCAGTACGTAAAGGCTGCAACGACGAAAGTTAACCAACCTACCAGGTTGTTGATCGTGTTGTACTGTTTCATGAACTATTTTTCTCGTTAACGTTAATCGCGGCAAAGATAGTAAACATTTGTCGATCAGAATACCAAAGAACGAATATTCTTGTCAACGCAAGTTAAAAGGCTTGTCAGGTTTCGGTATTTTCTTTAACGGTTCAGCTTTCAATGCTTACCTGAAGGTTTGAAGATATAAAATGCCAGATAAGTCAGAGCTCCACTGGCTAAGGTAGCTAACAAATCATAATAATCAAAAACGCCAAAAGGGATTATTTCATAAAGAAACCATACCATTACACTGTATAGAGTGGCTTTGTATGGGGTATATTTGTTTATTCCCACTACTAGCAGGGTTAAGGATGGAACAGCTACCCAGTTTCCTATAGTATCGGCAAAATGATAGTCATATATATGATTGGTATAAATATATGGCCGATATGTATTGGACAATACTACTCCTAAAATAAAGAAGAACAGAGCACCTAAGATATATGGTATTTTATATTGCTTTTTCATACGCTTATTCAATTTTGACTACAAAAAAAGTAAATAACAAGGTCGGTAAAAGCAATCTTGCCCATTTTTAGTATGATAAGAGTATAAAAGCCTTACTTTAGTGAAATTACCGACCCTCGTGTAACAGGTTGTTGTTCACATCTGTTGTCAGACATTCTGATGATAGGCTTGTGTACCTACCTGACCGGAGGTACGGATTATGAGGATATGCGTAAGTTTGCCTTGGAACGAGGCAGTGAACTCGGCGATATGCTTTCTCTGCCAAACGGTATCCCTTCAACGGACATTTTCAAGCGTGTATTAGACATAAACTATTGAAAAAGCTACTGGAATTTTGATGTGGTTGTCCTGTATATGGGTAAGTACATGATTGGAAATTAATCTGTAAATGAATAGCAGGAATAGAAAGCCAGGATACGGTCTTTCAGCAGATAAGTATATTTGGCCTGTGACTGTTGAGAGAGTGCATCGGCAAGTTTCATCTTGATTTCATTGTATTCAAATACAGTTGATTTCCCGGCTGCATATTTTTCTAAGGCATACCGATGCGCTTCCTGATTGGCTATTACAGCTTTTGTGGTAGAGCGGTATTTCTCGAATGCGGATATCGCATCCGTATAAGCCTGCTCGATGTCCTTGTATAACTGCTTTTTCTCGTTTTCCAATGACAGTTTTGCATTATCCTCATCGATACGTGCCGCTCTCACCTGGTTCCGTGTGGAAAACCGGTCGAACAACGGGATGCTGATGGTGAAGCACAGGCTTTTCTGCATATTGTTGTCAAACTGTCTCCGGAATGTCTCGCCCAGTCCGCTTCCGTTGTTGTAATAATTCGTGTTGATTCCGGCTGCGAATGAAAGGGTCGGATAATATCCGGATTTGGCTATTCGGATGCCTTTCGTCTTGCTCTGCAGAGTATAATATGCCTGACGTATCTGAGGCATACAGGTCAAAGCGGACTGATAGATGTTCACCGGACTCAGTGTGTCGGCGATGGCAATCTCTCCGCCAAGCGAATCGATGTCAAACCTCTCATGCTCCTTCAGTTCCATCAGTTGTGCCAGGTCAAGATAAGCAAGTCGGAGAGAATTTCTCGCTTCGGTAGCGGTAAGTTCGTCATCCGCCAGCTGTGCACGTACATCATAAAGCTGCGATTCGGCAGCCTTCCCGTTCTCGATAAGAAGCTGCGTACAGGTTTCTTGTTCCTTGGTCAGTTGTATCTGTTCCAATGCTATCCGGTAGATTTCCTTGTTCAGAAGAATCTGGAAATAGGCTCCAGCTACGTTCAGCGACAGGTTATTTTCTATCAGTTCCCGATTCGCCTCTGCGGCAAGCAGATCAAATCGGTTCTGCGCAAGGGATGATGTCCGCTTGAATCCGGTAAATATAGGGATTTCCGTAGTTATAGAGAAAGAAGAGTTCTGTATGTTGCTGTTCTCATACGTGTTGTTCTGATTCAGTGAGCGTCCGAACGTGAAGTTCTGCGAGGTACCTGCATTCAGCTCCGGGAGGAAACTGTTTTTTAATGTATTGTTTTGCACTTTCAGGCTCTGAATCCGGTTACTGCTTTGTCTTACCTCAATATTGTGTGTCACTGCATAGTCGATACATTCTGTCAGTGTCCATTTTTTCACTTGCGCTTGTACGCTTCCATGGCAGGCCAATAATCCGGCAAAAGCCAGTATAGATACTAATCCTTTCATATTTCGTCCTTTCTTATTCGTTTTTTTACTCTACAAAAGTAGATAGGCAAAGACAAGGATGATGTTATCGGAAAGTTATCAATAGGTTAAAAACGAATGGCGTACCTAGTACGCCATTCGTTCAACAAGACAATCACTTAATAAGCATTGCTACAATCTTTCCTATTTCCTTACCACCATGATAAATGATGATGATAGAAAGAGCTATCACACCTAAAAGCACGATATATCTCAGGAATTCATTTTCCTGAATAACCTTCTTTAGCAGTTCTATAAAGTGTAACATATATATTATTTGGTTATTTCAGCAATAAACTCACCTGTAGCCTTTCCACATTCGTAGCAAGCATATACAGCACCAGCCACAGTTTCTATAGTATCGGCAAAATGATAGTCATATATATGATTGGTATAAATATATGGTCGATATGTATTGGACAATACTACTCCTAAGATAAAGAAAAACAGAGCACCTAAGATATATGGTATTTTATATTGCTTTTTCATACGCTTTCAATTGGTCTTATATTCTACGTTTATTTTACTGATGCAAAGGTAACCAATGTTATCTGAGATTATGTTATTCTTAGGTTAATACAATTTTCTCTATATTTACTTTAACTTTCTTTCCCACGGATTATATCTACATAAATCCATTCACTATTCAATATTACCCAATCACCACTTCCATAAATGTCTTGCATTTCCTTTTTCTCTAAATCATTTATCTGTTTCATATAATCGTTATTATTAGATTAGGCAAATATCAAAAAAGAACTAATGATTATATGTTATTCTTATGTTATCTAAATGTTATTTATTATTTTTGCTCAAAAATGAAATTCAATAAATTCATACTTTTACTTACACTTTTAGGTATTATATCTATATTGTCCTTACAATATATATGGCTTTACAATACCTATACTCTTATAGAAAATAGTATTTTCATTGAGTGCAATAATATAATAGAAAAAGCATTAAATAAAGAAACTAGTATTATAGCAAAACAACTTCCAGAAGGAACACGAATTATTGGTGGCGCAAATACAGATTCTATTCCACAATCAACTTATCTTTATGAAGGAATATCAAAATTAGGATTTAAATTATCACTTCAAAGAATAGATTCTATAACCAATATATTATTAAAAGAGAAAAACATTAATAATAGTTTTTATATTAGAATCATAAATCCTAAGAGTAAAGAGATTTTCGAAAGTTACAATAAATACAATCTGAGATGTTCATTGTTTTCAATAGAATCTAAGGCCATTCCTATAAAAGCTAACTTATCAAAAGGAATACAACTTGTTCTTGAAAATTCACAAATAGCTATTTTTAAACGTATGAATATCCTTTTAATAGCAACTGTCATTTTAGTTTTTTTTGTTATAGGATGTATCGTATATCAATTAAAAATCTTATCCAAAATAAACAAAATATCCCGAATCCGTGAGGACTTCTCATACGCAATGGTACATGATATGAAAACACCTTTGAGTTCAATACTGTCAGCCTTGAATTTTCTACAGGGTGGAAGACTTGATAATAAGCCGGAAATGAAAGAAAGATTCTTCAGTATAGCCAAAGATGAAGCGGATCATTTATTGACATTGACTAACAAGATTTTGACTATATCGAAGTTGGAAAATCATAAGCTGGAGATGAACTGTGAAATGGTAATGCTGGAACCTTTGCTTTTAAAATTGTCTGAAAAATTTAAGGTTAAATCTCCAAAACCCGTTACTTTTGAGTTTGACCTGAATTCCAAAAGTATTTATGCCGATGCTGAATACATAGAAGAAGTATTTAGTAACCTGATAGATAATTCCATCAAATATTCCAAGGATAGCGTTGATATCAGAATATCTTCTTCTGACAATAGTAAATATAGTATCATCAAATTCTATGATAACGGACTTGGCATTAATGAAGATGATCAACTTAAAATATTCAACAAGTATGAACGTGCTTATGCTGGTCGTAGAAATAAAGGACAGGCAGCAGGATTTGGTTTAGGTTTAAATTTTGTGCAGCAGGTTATCGAGGCCCACAAAGGAAAAATCTTCGTCAACAGCATAGAAGGAGAGTTTACGGAATTTATTATTTACTTGCCATTGATTGCCAAGGATCTATGATAAGACTAATGTTCTCCGGAATGGTTATGGCATTTCAGTACCCGGTGCGGCAGGTTGCCGTGTCCTAGCAACTCAATGGGACAGCCGAAATGTTCTTCCAGCCATTCGGCGGGGATTTCTGTGTCCGGATGATAGTCCAGGGTACCGTTTACGCAGGCGATGGTCTTTACATTCTGGAGTACGGTGCCGATGTCGTGGCTGACCAGCACGATGGCGCATTCACGGTTGATGTCTTCCAGCAGGGAATAGAGCTTGGCTTCGAACCGCTTGTCGATGTATGTGTTGGGTTCATCCAGGATAATCAGTTGCGGGCACGATACGATGGCCCGTCCCAGCAGAGCCCGCTGGAGCTGTCCGCCGCTCAACTGGCCGATGGCCCGTTGTTCCAGCCCTTCCAGTCCCATACGGGCAATGGTTCTTTCTACCTGCCGGTGCTGTTCGGCGGTGAACCGGCTGAACAGTGATTTCTGTTTGTTCAGTCCGGAGAGTACCACTTCGTATACCGAGATGGGGAATTTCTTGTCGATGTGATTGTATTGAGGCAGATAGCCTATGCTCACTTCCGGCACTTCTTTTCCGTGACGGAAGAAACGGATGGTTCCGTGGACAGGTTTCAACAAGCCGAGGATAACTTTCATGAGGGTAGTCTTTCCCCCTCCGTTCGGCCCGATGACTCCCAGAAAATCTTTTTCGTACACGGTCAGGTTTACATCTGTCAGTACCTGTTTCCGGTCGTAGGCGGCCGAAATGCCGGTCAGTTGTATCAGCGGTTCGTGTGTCATAAGCCGGAGGTTAAGGGTTACTCAATGCTTTGGCGATGTTGATCATCTCCTCGTTCCAGTGGTAGCTGAGCGGATTGATGGGGATGACATTTACCTGCAGTTCCCGGGCGATGATTTCCGCATTCCGCGTATCGAATTCCTTTTGGACGAAAATGATTTTGGGCTGTTCTTCCCGGCAGAGCTGAATCAGTTCTTTCAGGTGGGCGGGAGAGGGCTCCTTGCCATCGGCTTCGATACTGATCTGGTTCAGTCCGTAATCGCGGGCAAAGTAGGTCAGTGCCGGATGATAAATCAGGAAAGTGCGGTCGGCATTTTCCATGAGGGTGTCCATTTCTTTTCCGGTATAGTCAATAACCTGAAGCAGGCTGTCCAACCGGTGCTGATAGTATGGAGTCTGCTCATTATCTATTTCAGACAGGGCCTGGAAGATGTTGTTGGCGATGATTCTGGCGTTTTTCACCGAGTTCCAGATGTGCGGTTCCACACCTTCGTGCGCATGATTGTGGGCATTGTCTTCTTCGTGTGAACAGCCTCCGGCCATGAGGGCAACTCCTTTTGAGAGGTCGTAGAAAGGCTGTCCCGGCGCGTTGTCCTGCAGTTTCTTCAGCCAGGTCTGTTCGAACCCGATGTACCCGATACGCAGGAACGCCTTGCTTTTCGCCTGGGCGACAAGTTGCTGGGGGGTAGGGTCGTAAGTTTCCGGACTGTTCCCTTCGGGTACCATGCTGACCACCTTGAAGCGGTCGCCCGCTATTGCTTCGGTGAAATAGCGCAACGGTTCGATGGATACGGTAAGGGTCGGCTTTTCGTCGGTCTGCCTGGAAGAAGTACAGGATATTCCCCAGATGAGGCAGCTTATGATTATGAGAATGTATTTTTTCATAAATGAATAAAATATGTGTCAGTTGGAAGGCAAAGATACACATTTCTTTCCGTGTACGGAAAACGAACTCATGTTTTATCTGAAACATGCTCGTGTGTTCTGAAGAACGAACGTTTGTTTTGGCTTAAATGTCCGGACGTTTTTTTTACAAAGTTTTTACAAGGTACAGAAGGTACTTTTCTGATGAAAAATGTATTTTTGTACGATTCATGGAAACTGTTATCCGGGATGCCTTACCTGGAATAACACCCGAATAATTATGAATTAATTATTTGTTAATCAGATATTAAACAGATCATTATGAGAAAATTGACTTTATTGGTAGGTTCTTTCCTGCTTGGTTTAGGGGCTTATGCCCAGCAGGCTCTTTGGGGAGGAACGGATCTTGTTTCCCCTCAAATCAACGAAGACCATACGGTGACTTTCCGTATTTACGCGCCAAAGGCATCGAAGGTAGAAATAGAAGGAGATTTCCTGCCTTCTACCCGGACGGATACTCCGTTCGGCTTGCAGGAAGTGCCTACAAGGGCGGCTTTCAAGGAAGGCAAGAACGGAGTATGGGAATATACGTCGGCCGTACTTCCCAGTGAGCTTTACAGTTATTCCCTGTATGTGAACGACCTGAAAATGCCTGATCCGAACAATGTCTATCAGAACCGGGATGTCGCTACCATCAGCAACATTTTTCTGATAGGAGGAGGAAAGGCCGATAATTACATGGTGCAGGAAGTTCCTCACGGAACCGTTTCGAAGGTATGGTACAGCAGTCCCGGACTGGGAATGAAGGCCCGGAGAATGACCGTATATACACCGGCCGGTTATGAAGACGGTAAAAAGAAATATCCCGTGCTCTACTTGCTGCATGGAGCCGGAGGAGATGAGAACGCATGGTCGGAGCTGGGGCGTGCCACACAGATTCTGGACAATCTTATCGCACAGGGCAAGGCCGAGCCGATGATTGTGGTCATGCCCAATGGAAACGGCGGGCAGGAGGCTGCTCCCGGTGAGGCACCGAACAGCATGGTGAAGCCCGCGTTTATGAATTCCAAAACAATGGATGGAGCCGTAGAGAAGGCTTTTCCGGATGTCATGAAATACATCGAGAAGCATTATCGGGTTTATACCGACAAGAATCACCGGGCCATTGCCGGTTTATCAATGGGTGGATTCCATTCGTTGTATATTTCGGCTTATTATCCGGACAAATTCGGTTATGTAGGCCTTTTCTCTGCTGCTACCAGCAAACAGATCAACAAAGGAGTCACTTCGGATGTATACGAAAATCTGGAAGACAAACTGGCTGTACAGTTCAGGAACGCTCCGAAACTGTATTGGATAGGTATCGGTAAGACAGATTTTCTGTACAAGGATAATGTGGATTTCCGGAAGATATTGGATGATCACGGTTATAAATATACATACATGGAAACAGACGGCGGACATATCTGGCGGAACTGGCGGATTTACCTGACCGAATTTGTACCGTTGCTGTTCAAGTGATTTTGAACGGTCGGCTTTCCAGTGATCTTTTATTGCGGCGTTTGTCGGCTGAAGAGGGTGTGTCAAAATGATGCACCCTCTTTTTTTAGGTCTCACTCGGATGGTATTCATTTCACAGGGCTGTTTACAGGTGTAGGATACTGAAAATACATGTTTGTTTCATTTTGCTTGTTATTTTGTTGTTTTAATATCTTTTTATTTATATATTTGCGAATGAGGTTTTATAATGTTTGTGTTATATGAGATATTATAATAAAACGATAGTATTACTATGAATTTGAAAGCAAGAAAATGTATTTTTAGAAGAAGAAATGAACAAAAGAATTTGCCCGTTTGAATAGGCATCATCAAACGTAGCTTGAGTTTGGAACGTTGGATAACGTAATTTAAAAAGAGTAAGATTATGGATAAAATGATTGAAAACCGGGATGCGGTTAATAAATGGATGGAACGTTTTGGAGTACGTTTCGGGGTATATAAGAACGGAGTCTTTAAAGAGCAGTTATTCCCTTTTGATGCAATACCGAGGGTCATTACCAAAAAAGATTGGGATTACCTGGAAAGAGGACTCATACAGCGTGTAGATGCGTTGAATTTGTTTTTATACGATATCTATCACGAGAAGAATATCATAAAGGATGGTATCATACCTGCCGAATTCATTTATTCATCAAAGGGGTATACTCCCGAGTGTGAAGGCATTTCACCTATTTATGACATTTATACACACATATCGGGTATTGATCTGGTGCAGGCGAAAGACGATCGCTGGTTTGTATTGGAAGACAACTTGCGGATTCCTTCCGGGGCTTCTTATCCGATGATAGCACGTACCATTACCCGGAAAGTATCTCCACTGACCTTTCAGGAAAATGCGGTGGCCGATAACCGTGATTATAGTAACTTGCTGAAAGAAATGATGGATTATGTGAATGACGGACGGGGGATTTCTGTCATATTGACCCCCGGGCGTTATAATTCGGCTTTTTTTGAGCATTCGTATCTGGCCGAGAAAACGGGAGCCACATTGGCCTTCCCGGGAGACTTGATCGTAGAAAACGATATTGTCTACTACATGGGTTTGTACAAGGAGAAACAGAAGGTAGGATGTATTTATCGTCGTGTCAGCGATGAGTATTTGGATCCGTTGGCCTTTAATTCAGACTCTTTGTTGGGAGTACCTCATCTTATGCAGGCCTATCGGAAAGGGAATGTAGCCGTAGTCAATGCCTTGGGAAATGGAGTGGCCGACGACAAAGGTATCTATTATTTTGTACCTAAAATGATTACGTATTACCTGAACGAAAAGCCTGTTCTTCAGAATGCACCTACTTACCTTCCGTATTATAAGGAGGATTACCAGTATATTCTGGACAACATCGCCAAACTTGTCATCAAGGACGTCAGCGAGGCCGGCGGATACGGAGTGGTATTCGGACGGGATCTTTCTCCCGAAAAATTGTCGGAGCTGAAACAGTTGGTCGTAGATGATCCCCGGCGATGGATTGCTCAAGAGGTAATAGACTTCAAGGATTTGGAAATTCAGGAGGGTGACGAGCGGGTGGAAAGAAAAGCCGACTTGCGTGCTTTTGTGATTTCCGGTAAACGGACCCGGGTATGGAAAAGCGGGCTGACACGATTTTCGCGCAACCCCAACTCGTTTGTGGTGAATTCCTCACAAGGAGGAGGATTCAAGGATACCTGGGTGATGGAGAAGTAAACAATTCTACCGGATGTGTAGAAAACTGATAACAAAAACTAAAAACGCACTATTATATGATTACATACAATGCCATTTCTGCCATTAAAGCCAACCGTCTTTATTGGTTAGGCCGATATACAGAAAGAGTTTACATCAGCCTTCATCTTTTGCGCCGTTATTACGACAAGATGATAGACGGCGAACCTAAAGAATACGAGGAATATTATCAGAAGCTGGATACCAGCAATCCTTATCCGGATATGGAAAGTTTCCGGATGGGGTACATGTATGATGACAAAAATCCCTGTTCCTTGATTTCAGGGCTGATAGCTGCCAATGACAACGCCATTGTCCTGCGTGAGGAAATTATGAGCGAGACACTTTCTTATGTCGAGCTTTCCTTGTCGCATATCCGGAAGTCGGCCGAGAAAAAAGATGGGAATATTACGGATCTCCAGCCAATCACTGATTATCTGCTTGCTTTCTGGGGATCGGTGGACGAACGGGTCTTCGATGAGCGGGTGCGTAATTTTCTGCGGATAGGAAAGCTGGTAGAAAATATGGATATGCACATCCGGTTCGACTATCCTTTTTATCGCATACAGGAAGTATACGAATCCTTAAAACTTTGTGCAGAAACAGAGGAAGGTATTTTTGACCAGATGATTCTGGAACATCTGGACGGTCTGCTGGAAGAAGATATGTATGATAGTTCCAACTTGCAGTATAAAGCCACCGTACTTAAATACCTGAATCACCTTGTTTTGCTGTAAGAACATAATGTGATGAAACCATGATTGTAAAGAAATACCTATATAATTATCAGACAATCATACATTTCAGTTCTCCTGTAACCGGACATTTCTTTAGTCTGAGGTGTATGCCTTGCGTAAACGCGTGCCAGCAGGTGGTGAAACGCGACATGTTCCTCCATCCGTCTGATTACCTGATTTATGGAGCCGATGCCTGGGGAAATCCGCTTCAATACGGGAGCCGTTCGGAGGCTCACGATTCATTTATTTTTGTCAGCAGCGGTGAGGCGAAGCTCGCTCCTTACAGCATTCCTGAATCTACGCCGGGGTATGTATTCCGGGTGGAATCTCCGCTTACCGGATTGTCTGATTCCATGAGAGGGTTTATGGCCGATGTGAACCTGCCGAAAAATGATCCGCTGGATTGTGCCCTGACTCTTTCCGAAAAGATATATGGTTATATGTGCTATTCACCGGGAAGTACGCAGGTAGATACTACGGCTATGGATGCTTTCAGCCAGCGGAAAGGTGTATGCCAGGACTATGCGCATATACTGATTGCGTTGTGTCGTGCCTGTGGCATCCCCGCCCGTTATGTAAACGGTTTCATGCAGGGCACAGGAGTAACCCATGCCTGGGTGGAAGTGCTTGTAAACGGCGAGTGGAAAGGAATAGACCCTACAAACAACCGGTTGATAGAATATGGATACATCAAGTTGGCGCACGGACGTGACGCCATGGATTGTCGGGTCAATCGTGGTGTCTTTACCGGCAACGCCACACAGCAGACTGAGATCCGAGTAATTGTAGAAGAAATATGATAAAGACAGTGGTATCTACCGCTCTGCCTGTGGACGAGCGGTTGTTAATCAAGAAGAATATAATTAGTCACGGAGATTCGAGCAAACGTATTTGTGTCGTAACCGGTACACACGGTGATGAACTGGAAGGCCAGTATGTCTGCTTCCGGCTGAATCAGATTGTGCAGCAGAATTTGGATAAACTGAATGGTACGTTGGAGATTTATCCTGCACTGAATCCCTTGGGCATTGATTCCATTACACGGGGAATTCCCGGTTTCGATCTGGACATGAACCGTATTTTCCCCGGCAATCCGGAGGGGACAATGGCGGAGCAGGTGGCCTGTACCCTCATACACGATTTGCAGGGAGCGGATATGGTGATTGATATTCATTCGAGCAATATTTTTTTACGTGAGATTCCACAAGTACGCATCAATGTACGGACGGCGGATAAACTGGTTCCTTATGCCAGGCTGTTGGATGTGGATTTCATTTGGGTACACGAAGCAGCTACGGTACTGGAGGCCACATTGGCCCATTCGCTGAATAGCCTGAATACTCCTACTCTGGTGGTAGAAATGGGAGTGGGTATGCGGATTAACCACGGTTATGGAAACCGGTTGGTGAATGGTATATTGAATCTGATGCACGCTATGGGTATCTGGTCCGAAGCGCCTGAGAATATTTCGTTTCCAGATCCGACCGTCTCTGTGGGCGATCAGGTCTGTTTCATCAATGCGGATTATTCCGGAGTCTTCCTGACAGAAATAAAGAATAACATCACAGTGGAAAAGGGAGAGAAAATCGGTGAAATAGTCAGTCCTTTGACCGGTGAGGTTCTTCAGTCTGTGGAGGCGCCCGTCAGAGGGTTGCTTTTTACACTCCGGGCTTATCCGATTGTTTATCAGGGTTCACTTCTGGCACGTATTCATCAATTATAAACGACTGATATGAAAAATGAAATTGTCTTCAGCATGGAATCTCCTTTCCGCGACACTTTCCGCATACAGGGATTTCGTTTCGGAGAAGGTGAAAAGAGTCTTGCTCTGGTAGGTGCCATGCGTGGTAACGAGATACAACAACAATATATTTGTTCACAGACAGTATGCCGGCTGGCCGCATTGGAAAAAGAAGGCAGACTGGCCCCCGGACATGAGATTCTGGTTATTCCCTCCGTCAATCCTTTTTCCATGAATATCGAAAAACGTTTCTGGACCATGGATAATACGGATATTAACCGGATGTTTCCGGGTTATGACCAGGGGGAAACGACCCAGCGTATAGCTGCCGCTCTTTTTGAAGCCATCCAGGGATATACCTATGGCATTCAGTTGGCCAGCTTCTATATTCCGGGAGACTTTGTGCCGCATGTGCGGATTACCCAGACCGGCTATGAAGATACGTCTGTTGCGACTCTGTTCGGTCTTCCGTTTGTCTGTCTGTATAAACCTTTGCCTTTTGATACCACATTGCTCAATTACAATTGGCAGATTTGGGGAACAAAGGCTTTTTCTATCTACAGCGGGGGAAACGACGTTGTGGAGGGAAAAACGGTAACCGACTGTGTCCATACACTTTTTCGTTTTATGCAGCGTACAGGACTGGTGGATTATGTTGATTACAGCAGTCCGGATTACAATTCTCGGCTGCTGGATGAGGAAGAGCTGATAGCGGTCAAGACCCCCGTCTCAGGTATTCTGTATAAGATGAAACACGCTTGTGATGTGGTCAGAAAAGGTGAAGTGATGGCTTCTGTCATCGATCCTTACAACGGCCAGGTTCTTATGGACATTCAGGCTCCGACCGGTGGAATCGTCTTTTTTGCTCATAACAAGCCGCTGGTATTGCAAAATACCATCATATATAAAATAGCATGAAGCAATTGTTCCTGATTATTCCCGAATTACCCGAAACAATCAGGAACTTTCGTTTCCATTGAAATCAAGGGATGGTCACTTGGTTGCCCGCAGAATTTCCCGCTTGCCACCCGGAGGGCCAGGCAGACGCTCTACGGTAAATCCTGCCGCCTGAAGCATGCGTCTTACTGCTCCCTTCGCACAGTAAGTCACCAGGATTCCGTGCGGATTCAGGTGTTGGTACAAGGTGTCGAACAGGGGTTGTGTCCACATCTCCGGTTGTTTCTCCGGAGCGAATGCGTCAAAATAGACCACATCGTAGGTGGCGGGAAAGGCGTACGAGGTAAAGTCGGTTTCCACTTTGTACAGGGTAAAGTAAGGAGTCAGCCGGACATCGGTCTGCCAGGATGCCTCATGCAGGGCGTAAAAATCGGTTTTTCTTTCCGGGCAGATCAGTTCCGGGTATTCCAGTTGCTGGATGACTTCCGGGGTTACCGGGTAACGTTCCAGGGTGGTATAATGGATGTTTCTCCGGTCTGTATCGGCTTTCAGCAAGGTGAGAAAGGCGTTCAGCCCCGTTCCAAATCCGATTTCCAGTACATGAGGACTTTGGGCTTCGGTGTGTTCCAGCCCCATGTGGATGAAAATATGTTCTGATTCGGTCAGTGCTCCTTTGATGGAATGATAGTGTTCATTCAATTCCGGCACAAAAAGGGTACGGCTTCCGTCGGCCGTTTGTTCTATTTGTATCATACGTTTAGTGTCTTGTTTATAAATGGGTCAGAACAGGCTGATAAGTCCCAAGGCAGCGGCTACCAGGAGGATGTATCGGGCCAGTTTGCCAATGGTCATCGAAATGGTAACGATACCTACATGGGCACGCATGAGTCCCAGTACGATGAGGATGGCGTCGCCGATGACGGGAAGAAACGAAAACAGGGCCATCCAGGCTCCTTTCCCGTGAATGAACCGGGTTGCTTTGTCCAGTTGTTTTTTGTCTACTTTCAGGTATTTCTCTATCCATTCCATTTTTCCCAGATGTCCTATCCAGTAGCAGGTCAGCCCTCCCAGGGCGTTTCCAGCTGTGGTAGATAAAGTAGACCATACCGGATCGAGTCCGAGCCCGATACAGGCCAGTAACACGGCTTCCGAGCTGAAAGGGAGTATGGTTCCGGCCAGGAAAGCCGAAATGAACATGCCGATGTATCCCCAGTCTGTCAGATAGTGTAAAAATGCATCCATAGATTAAAGAGTGTCATGATTCCTAATAATGCGAGGATTATTCCGAAACAGATACGTGTGAACCGATTGAAAACCAGGGCAAAGAAATGTCCGAAGAAAACAGCGGCACAAATCAGCAGGACGGGAAATAATCCGTTGAAGAACTGAGGCTGTATCAGAATGTAGGCTATTGATACTGTTTCCATGATCAGAAGCGTACGCAGCAGGATACGGGTCTGTACCTTGTCCTGATAGGTATGTATCAGACTTTGTGCCGTACAGAGCATGGCGATGACCAGCATGATTCCCAATGACAGGTAATGGTTCCATCCGAACAGGCTGTAATCGGGCATGACGGGAATCAGTTGCTGCTGGAATTCCCGGGCGGCTGTCAGCCAGGTTCCCTGATAAAGCAGGTAGCAGCTTACGAGCCAGTAAGGAGTCAGCAGTCCCAACAGTCCTGCAAAAAATGTTCGTGGGGTAAGCGACCGCAGGTGAATCATGAGCAAATACAGAACCGGAATCAGGTAAAGCATTTGGGGAATAATCATTCCGATGATTCCCATGCAGCAGAACGCATGGAAGATGGTCGTCGAGGCGTATGGCGATTCAAAGCTTCTGAACAGGGAAAACACCATGACGATGAATAGAAGCGGCAGGAACGTAACGGCCTGGAATGTGTGTAGAAACGGACAGGCCGAGAAGTATATCAGGAAAAAAGAGGATGGAAGAGTGGTACGTGTCCGTATCAGGGCAAAAGTGGTGTTCAGTTCGATCAGGATGTAGGCGATGATACCGCCCGTTATCCAGGAAATCAAGTCTGTCCATCCCTGATATGTGATGCCGCACAGTACCAGCGATATAAGAATAGCAACGGGAAGAGTAGTTCTTCCCGTTGCCACCTGGTATTGAAATCTGTTCTTTACAGACATGTCTTTCGGTGATTACAGATCGAATCCAATATCGGAACGGAAATATTTCTTGTTGAAATGTATTTTTCCGGCATTCTTGAATGACAAGGCCAATGCTTCTTCCTTGTTGTTCCCGTATGAGCTGACCGCGATGACACGTCCTCCGTTGGTTACTACCTGATTGTCCTTCAAGGACGTTCCGGCATGGAAAACAATGCTTCCGCCATTTTTGGCCTCTTCGATACCGGTCATCGGGAATCCTTTTTCGTAGGCTTCCGGATAGCCGCCTGATACCAGCATGACACATACGGCCGAACGTGAATCGATTTCAAGTGTCTTTTCTGCCAGATTGCCGGCTGCCACTCCTTCGAACAGATCGACCAGGTCGCTCTTGATACGCAGCATGACGCTTTCCGTTTCCGGATCGCCCATGCGCACGTTGTATTCGATTACCATCGGTTCGCCTTTCACATTGATCAGACCGAAGAAAATAAATCCCTTGTAGTCGATACCTTCGGCAGCCAGTCCTTCCACTGTCGGACGGATGATGCGGTCTTCTACTTTTTTCATCCAGACGGTGTCGGCAAACGGAACCGGTGAAACGGAACCCATACCGCCGGTGTTCAGTCCTTTGTCTCCTTCGCCAATACGCTTGTAGTCTTTGGCTTCCGGAAGGATCTTGTAGTTCTTTCCGTCGGTCAGAACGAATACGGAACATTCTATTCCGCTCAGGAATTCTTCAATGACTACCGTCGATGAGGCGTTTCCGAACATTCCTCCCAGCATTTCTTTCAGTTCTTTTTGGGCTTCTTCCAGGGTAGGCAGAATCAATACGCCTTTTCCGGCACAGAGCCCGTCTGCTTTCAGCACGTAGGGAGCTTCCAGTGTTTCCAGAAAGGCCAGTCCTTCTTCCAGATTTTCAGCAGTAATGCTTTTATAACCGGCTGTCGGGATGTGATGACGCTGCATGAAACCTTTGGCAAACTCCTTGCTTCCTTCCAGTACGGCACCGGCTTTTGACGGACCGATGACCGGAATCTGTTTCAGGTCTTCATCATTCTTGAAGTAATCGTATATACCTTTTACCAGTGGATCCTCCGGTCCTACAACTACCATGTTGATACCTTTTTCGAGGACAAGCTGTTTAATCGCGTCGAAATCGTCGGCCTTGATGGCTACGTTTTCGCCTACTTCACGTGTTCCGGCATTTCCTGGAGCGATGTATAATTTTTCTATTTTCGGGCTTTGGGCGATTTTCCATGCCAGGGCATGTTCACGTCCGCCTGAGCCTAACAGTAAAAGCTTCATATCGTATGATTTTATAAGTTGTTTTCTATTTCAAGAAGTCTTCAAAGTAACGGGTGATGTGTTCGTGCAGGTGTACACGGTCTCTTCCCATCATGTTGTGTCCGTCTTCCGGATAGATGAAAAGGTCCGGATGAGTTCCTGCTTCGATGCATGAACGAAGGAACGTGTAGGTGTGCTGAGGTACACACGTCGGGTCGGTTCCTCCGATAATGATTTGCAGACGGCCTTTCAGGTTACCGGCTTTTTCTCTCAGACAGGAATTCTTGTATCCTTCCGGATTTGACTGAGGAGTATCCATGTAGCGTTCACCGTACATAACTTCGTAGAACTGCCAGTCGATAACCGGACCTCCGGCTACTCCTACCTTAAATATTTCCGGATAGGTCAGCATCAGGTTGGTGGTCATGAATCCTCCGAAGCTCCAGCCGTGTACTCCGATTTTTTCGGCATCTACATACGGGAGTGACTGTAAGAACTTGGCTCCTTCTACCTGATCTTTCATTTCTTCTTCGCCCAGATGGCGGAAGGTGCAGTTTTCGAATGCCAGTCCCCGGTTATCACTTCCCCGGCTGTCGACCGTAAGCATGACGTAGCCTTTCTGGGCCATGTACAGGTCCCATCCGCGGGCGTCATAAAAACGGTTGTTGTGGATGAGCTGTGCATGCGGGCCTCCGTATACGTAAATAATAGCCGGATATTTCTTGTTCGGGTCGAAGTTGACCGGTTTAATCAGGCGATAGTATAAATCGGTTTTTCCGTCGGCTGCTTTCAAGGTGCCTAATGTGATTTCGGGCATGTTGTAGTTTTCTGTCAGCGGATCGGTAGCAGTGAGCAATACCGTACCTTTTTTGCCGTTGGTTGGTAGCAAGCTGATTTCACGTGGAACGCTGAAGGAGTTGAAATTGTCTATTATATAGGTTCCACTGGCTGACAGCTGGGCGTAATGCATACCGTCTTCCTTGCCGATTAAGGTACGCTTTCCGCTGTTTATATCGACTGTAAAGATGTTGGTCTGCAGCGGTGATATTTCCGTACTTCCTATGATTACTTGTTTCTTGGCCGGATTGAATCCCAAAACCTGCTGTACCAGCCAGTTTCCTTGCGTCAGTTGGGTAACTTTGACTGATTCCTTGTATTTGGCTCCGTCGCTTGCCGGTTTTTCTACCGGTGTGACTGTTGCCCGGGTATCGAAAAGGTACAGGTGGTTGAATCCGTCCCGTTGGCTCTGATAGAGGAACTTGCTGTTGTCCCACGGTAAGAAAATCAGCGGGTGCTGAGGCTCTACGTATTTGGGATGGGTCTCTTCGTACAGCACAGCTTCCTTTTCGCCGGTTTCTGCATTATAACGTACCAGCTGGGCATGGTTCTGATCGCGGTTCAGTTCGATAACATAGATATTCTTTTCATCTGGCGACCAGCTTACATTGGTGAAATAACGGTCGGTCGGATCTCCGGCTTGCAGGTATACGGTCTTGCCTGACTGTATGTTATAGACTCCAATTGTAACCAGGTGGCTGGTCATTCCGGCCATCGGGTATTTGTCCGGCTCCAGGGTGGCAATGCGGGTAGATGTATTGACTTGCGGATAGTCAGTCACCATACTCTGGTCCATCCGGTAGAAAGCCAGGTATGTACCTTTCGGACTCCAGAAGGTGCCTTTGTAGATACCGAATTCGTTGCGGTGTACGGCTTGTCCGTATACGATGGCATGTGGAGTTTCATTGTCTTTTTTCTGGCTGACGGCAGTTCCGTTGTCGCCCTGATGGGCGATGTACAGGTGGTCGCCTGCAGTATAAGCCAGGTAGCCGTTGGCTTTACAGAAATCGTAGTTCGTGGCTCCTTGTTCCTGAATGCGGAACATGTTGGTCAGTTGTTTTTTCCCGAAATCGTAGAAGAACATATAGTTCTCACTTACTTTTTCGTTGCCGGCCTTACCCGAGAACAAGATGACTTTCCGGTCTCCCCATGGAAAAGAAGCTCCGGAGAGTGTGCGCAGTGGCTTGATTTCGTAAGCTGGCTGGTAAGGTTTGTTGTCGCTGGACAAAGCTTTGTTGACTTCTTCCAGAGTGACCAGTGTTTTTTCTTTACCGCTTTTCAGGTCCACCTGTTGGATTGATTCTACGTCTGTGCGGACACAAACATCTCCCCACCATTGCAAGCCGGGAATTGACTTTGGAACCAGGTTGAAATAATTGTTTCCACCCGGGATGACATCCTCCAGTGTATAGGCTTTCTTTTCCTGAGCAGAAGCGGCAAATATGAACATACAGCAAAATAGTGCTAAATGAAATATACGTTTCATGAATATCGGTTTCTATCAATCTTCGTTTGTTTCTTCTTTTCCGTTTAATTCTTCTCTTATTTTACGCAGATCGTGCATATAGCGTGGGCGTGGAGCCGGCTTCGGACGTCCGTCATCCGTATTCGGACGTTGTGAACGCGGGTTTTCATCGTTTTCATAACGGAAGTCATTTCGGCGTTGTTCACGGTCACTGCGGAATCCTTCCTTGCGGTCGCCGCGGAGTCCTTCCTTACGGTCGCCGCGGAATCTTTCCTTGCGGTCACTGCGGAATCCTTCTTTATGGTCGCCGCGGAATCCTTCCTTGCGATCACTGCGGAATCCTTCTTTACGGTCGCCCCGTGCGTCATTTTCCTCTTCGCTGCGGAAGCGGTCCGGACGTTTGTTCTTGTTGTAGGTCGCTTTTTCGGCCGTCATTCGTGGACGTCTGAATTTTTTGTCATTTTCGTCTTGTTTGGGTTTGAATTCGCTGTCACCGTTTTCACTCCGGAAATCTTTGAACTTTCCGTCGAAAATCTGGTATTTGCGGAGTTGACACTCCAGGGAGCCGTTGAACAATGGCACTTTAACTGAAGCTTTCAAGCCTATCTGGTCGAAGCATTCTTCGCGGTAACTCAGAATCCAAGCGTCATTGCCTACAAAGGCGTGTTTCAGACGTTCGCCAATCATCTGGTACAAACCCAGCAGGTCTTCCGAAGAAATACGTTCTCCGTAAGGCGGGTTCATGATAATGATGCTTTTTTCTTTCGGCTGTTCGAATTGTTGGAACGGCTGGATATTCAAGACCACGTCCTTGCTGACTCCCGCTGCTTTTACGTTGTGTGTAGCAATTTCGTTGGCTCTTGGATTGTTGTCGTATCCGTATATTTTATGAGTAAATTCTTTTTCCTGTGAATCGTCGTTATAAATGGAGTCAAACAATTCCTGATCAAAATCTTTCCATTTCTCGAAGCCATATTCTTTGCGGAAAACTCCCGGTGCGATGTTACGGGCAATCAGGGCTGCTTCAATAGGGATGGTTCCGGATCCGCACATCGGATCAATCAGGTCGCACTCACCTCTCCATCCGGTCATCAGGATGATACCTGCTGCCAGCACTTCATTCAGCGGAGCTTCTACCTGTTCCTGCCGGTATCCGCGGCGGTGGAGTGATTCGCCGGAACTATCCAATGAAAGTGTACACTGGTCTTCGGCGATATGAATGTTGATAGCCAGATCCGGATTGTTGATACGTACAGACGGGCGGTTTCCTGTCTTTTCGCGGAAATAGTCTACAATTGCGTCTTTTACCTTGTAGGCAACGAATTTGGAGTGGCGGAATTCGGTAGAGAATACTACGGCATCTACCGCAAAGCTACTCATGTTGTCCAGGTATTCTTCCCATGCGATACTTTTCACGGCATCGTATACTTCGTCGGCTGTCTTGGCGGTGAAATGTTTGATAGGTTTCAGGATACGGATAGCTGTACGCAGGCAGAAATTAGCCTTATACATCATGGCTTTGTCGCCGGTAAAAGAAACCATACGGCGTCCGATTTCAATGTTGCTTGCTCCTAACTCGGTGAGTTCTTGTGCCAATACGCCTTCCAGCCCTTGGAAGGTTTTGGCAATCAGCTCGAATTCTTGATTCATGTTGATTAAATTACGTAATTTCAAATGATTGTGCAAAAATAGACATTTTCAGTCAGTCGGTCAACTGTTTGTACGTAAAATACTGAATCGGCCGGCTGGTTCAGTAAAGACTTACAGGTCCTTGCTTTTACGCTGTACGATGCGTGCACCTGGTTCTACGCTTTCCGTTACCCAGATGTTACCGCCAATGGTTGCTCCTTTGCCGATGGTAATGCGTCCCAGAATCGTGGCATTGGAATATACGATGACGTCATCTTCCAGAATGGGATGACGGGGAATTCCCTTGATCGGATTTCCGTTATCATCCAGTGGAAAGCTTTTGGCTCCAAGGGTAACTCCCTGATACAGCTTGACGTTGTTTCCGATGATGCAGGTAGCTCCGATTACTACGCCTGTTCCGTGATCGATGGTGAAGTGATGACCGATCTGTGCGCCCGGATGAATATCGATACCGGTTTCTGAGTGTGCCATTTCGGTGATGATACGCGGAATAAGTGGAATATTCAGTTTATATAGTTCGTGTGCAATCCGGTAGTTGGTAATGGCGCGGATAATCGGATAGCAGCAGATGATTTCTCCAAAACAGGTTGCAGCCGGATCTCCGTAATAGGCGGCTTCTACATCGGTAGCCAGAATCTTTCTCATTTCGGGCAGGTGACTGATAAACTCGGCAGCCAGTTTGGCTGAGGTGGCCCGGCAGGGAGACTCATAATCTTCCAGTCCGGAATTCTCCACACCGAAACAGAGTCCGGCCTGGATCTGTTCGGTCAGCAGTTCAAAGAGTTCTTCAATGTTTACTCCGATATGATAATTGATAGTCTGGCTGTTGATGGTGGAATTGCCGAAATATCCGGGAAAAAGAATGGCCCGGGCCAGTTCGACAATGCGGAGCAGTGATTTGCCCGATGGAAGCGGTTCTCCTTCTTTGTGTTGATGAAACAATCCTTGATAAGACTGGTTATCCGAAAGTTCGTCTACCGCTTTCGTCAATATGTGTGTATAATCTAACGGACTCATAATCGTTTCTTTCTGATAATCTGCAAAGGTAAGAAAAAAATGGTGCATTAAGTTTTTCTGGCATAAAAATGTATGTCTGACGTGTGAACATTCGGAATTGTTTATGGAATGAGAAGTCGTTTCGAAATGCAGGTCTGTTATTTTTTTGCCGGTACTTCATGATTCTTGATGAATCTTTTATACCTTTGAAGGCTTAATGAATAATTGAAAAACTTAAAGAATCCCGATGGATGCCCTGAAAAAACATGTAATAAGCAAGGGAAGCTGGATTTTATTTTTTGTATTGATTACTGCCTATCTCCAGTCTTTTCTGTCTTATAATTTCTTTTATCAGGAACAGTTCAGTCTGTTCCGTTTCAGTCAGGAATATTTTATAGATTCCTGGTCGCATATAGGAGGTGGAGCCGCTTATCTGGCGGCTTTTGCCATTCAGTTTTTTAAGATACCTTATGTGGGACCCTTGCTGGTTGGTCTGCTGGTTACGGTAATGAGCGTATTGCTTTATGGAATGTGGAAGCGAAGCGCTTCTGAACTGCCATTTCCTCTGTTGTATCTTTTGCCGGGTATTTGCTCTGTATGGGCCTGTGTAGACTTCAATTATCACCTGGACGGTTTGTTGAGCCTATTGATCGGTGTTGCCTGCTTGAATGGATATGTGCGGATTAACTCCTTCGTCTGGCGGTGTGCATACGGTGCTGTTATGGCATGGGCCGGTTATTACGTAGCAGGTCCTCATCTATTATGGATGGTACCGGCTGTAGTCCTTTTGGAAATTTTTTATTGGAGAAACCGGTTTAAATGGTGGAGTCTTTTGCTGCTTCCATGGGGATTCAGTCTGCCTTTTATTTTGTACGAGACGGGAATAGGAGGAGAATGGCGTTTGCTGGTTTCTCCCGATGCATATTATCACGCATTGCTTCCTTCGCAGAAAGTAAATTATTTGCCCGCAATATTTGTCATTCTGAACGTGCTGGCCATTTGTCTGTTGCATAAGAACCGGAAAGTCCTGTCCGGATGGAAGCGATGGACTTTTGCCGGGGTACAGCTTCTTGTGCTGGCCTGTATCTTTCATCAGGGAGTGAGTCATTACAATGCACCGAAAAATTACGAGATAAAGGTGCTTGATTACTATAGCCGTACGGGACAATGGCAACAGATTCTTGATTACCCCGACCTGCGTGCCGGACAAAATGCCCTGCATGCGTGTTATCAGAATCTGGCATTATCGCATTTGGGAAAATTAGGCGATGAATTGTTCCGTTATCCGCAATGCGGAAGGCTGGGAATCGTCGTTTCCTGGAATAAATCGGTCAATGCATCCATGTTGCTGAGTGATGTCTATTATCAGATGGGGAACATTGCATTGGCACAGGAAATGGCGTTCGAAGGGATGATTGCTTCAGAGCATGCGGTAAATCCGCGCCTTTTGTTGCGTCTGGTTCAGACGAACCTGATTTATGGGAATTACCGGGTAGCCGAGAAATATATTTCCTTATTGGAAGAGACATGGGGCTATGCCGAGGCAGCCGGAAGTTACCGGCGTTTTCTGGATCATCCGGAACGGGTAGCTCAGGATCCGGATCTGGGGTCCCGACAAGCTTGTGTCGCTCATACATCGGGACTGACAAATCCGCAGAAGGCCGCGCTTGATCAGTTTCAGATAGTTTGTTCAAACCCCGATTATCAGCCGGCGTTTCAGTATTACGGAGCGATCTGTCTGTTGTGCAAAGACTTGAAGGCCTTTGAGGAACTGGTGGTCTTTAAGAAACAGGAAGCTGCTGTCTTTTCTCTTCCACGGGCTTTTCAGGAAGCGTGGGTCTTGCTGCATGCCGATGAACCGGATTTATGGGCTTCGTACGGAGTAACGGAGGAAGTAGCCGAACGGTTTAAGGAATATGGCAGACTGGTTGCCACGTATCAGAGAGAACCTAATCTGGCGTATCGGTTACAGAATTCGTATCAAGATACATTCTGGTTTTATTACATGTTTACCAAATAAAAAAGATTATGTTAAATAGAATCATCCCTTTGCTGGTCTTCCTCGTAGTGTTTGTGGGGGAAGGGTGTACATTGTCTGAACCGGTGGCTGAACAGGTCTTATCGGAAAAGCCTGTTATTTTTCCGGATTACCTGGATGTGACCATTCCGGCAAATATCGCTCCCTTGCGTTTTGAACTGACTTCGGCCGAAAAATCCGAAGCGGTGGCAGTCATTTCCTGTGAAAAGGAGAAACTGGTCGTTGCTTCAGAAGATAACGGATTCAGAATTCCTGAAAAAGGATGGAAGCGTTTGATGAAAGCGGCTGTCGGAAAGGATCTGAAGGTAACGGTATATGTCAGGAAGCAGGGTAAATGGCAGGTTTATCAACCGTTTGACTGGCATGTTTCGTCCGATGCGGTAGATCCGTATCTGGTTTATCGTCTGATAGAGCCGGGGTATGAATTATGGAATACGATGGGAATTTATCAGCGCGATCTGACAGGTTTCAGGCAAACTCCAGTTCTGACCAACGAAAATACTCAGCATAATTGCATGAATTGTCATTCGTTCAGGGCACAGGATCCGTCGGAAATGTTGTTTCACATGCGTGCCAGACTGGGAGGAACGTATCTGTCTCACGACGGTAAGGTGGAGAAACTGGATACCAAGGTAAATAAGAATATTCAGACGCTGGTTTATCCGTCCTGGCATCCGTCCGGCCGGTTTGTCGCTTTTTCTGTGAACCAGACCCGTCAGGCTTTTCATATCAATCATCCCAATCGGATAGAAGTATACGATCTGGCCTCGGATGTAGTGGTGTATGATGTGGATAAGCATGAAGTAGTTACGGATTCATTATTGTTCTCTTCCGGAGCCTTTGAAACTTTTCCGGCATTTTCACCGGATGGGAAGACACTTTATTTCTCTTCGGCGGCTGCCCGTCCGATGCCTTCTGATTTTGAACAGGTCAGATACAACCTGTGTGCGGTCGGTTTTGATGCAGGCAGCCGTACTTTCGGCCATCAGGTAGATACGTTGTTCCAGGCGGAAAAGGAGAAGAAGAGCGTATCGTTTCCGCGTATTTCTCCAGACGGACGATTCCTGGTCTTTACGGCTTCTGCCTATGGCAATTTTTCTATTTGGCACAAGGATGCCGATTTATATTTGCTGGATCTGCGTACCCGGAAATTTGTTCCGATGGCGACAGCCAACAGCAACGATGTAGAAAGCTATCATTCGTGGAGCAGTAACAGTCGTTGGATGGTTTTCAGCAGCCGCCGTATAGACGGCCTGTATACACATCCTCATCTGGTACATATTGATAAAAACGGGGTGTGCAGCAAGCCTTTTGTTGTTCCTCAGGAATCTCCGGATTTTTACCGGCGTTTTATGTATTCCTTCAATATTCCGGAGCTGGTGAAAGGAAAAGTGGATTTGGATCAGCGTGAAGTAGCGGAGGTTTCCCGTGAGCCCGGTATTCCTGTTACACTGGGAAAATAATGATGCAGAAAAATCAGTTGTTTTTATGAGGGAAATAAATAAAAAGAATCCGTTTGCCTTTAAAGCGAAGCAGGCGGGAAAAAAGAAAGCCAGCGGGAAGCGTGTTGGAAAATCACGTCCCGAAAAGGCGAACAATCAGTTGAACAGAAGAGTAAAATGAGAAACGTCCACAGACTTTTTCCCGTACGGGGGAAGTCTGTGGACGCTGTTTTAAACGTGATTTAAGTTGTTTTTAAACGGGTTTTCAGCGTTTTTTCAATGAACTTTTCCGCTGCCGGCTGTTCGATCTTGCCGGTTTGGCGGGCTGAGGCTTTGTATTCTCTGGCGTATCTTGTATCAGGACATTGTCTGCCAGAACGAAATCCAGCTGTTTCTTTTCCAGGTTGGCTCTTGCTACTTTAATCTTGACAGGATCACCCAAGCTGAACTTCTGGTGATGACGTCGTCCGATCAGGCAATAATTCTTTTCATCGAACTCGTAGTAATCGTTTCCCAGATCGCGCATGGAAATCATGCCCTCGCACTTGTTTTCGTTGATTTCTACGTAGAGGCCCCATTCGGTTACACCGGAAATGACTCCATCGTATACATTACCGATCCGGTCACCCATGAATTCTACCTGTTTGTATTTCACGGAAGCCCGTTCGGCGCTTGCGGCTGTCTGTTCCATGGCCGAGCAATGTTCGCAGAGTGTTTCGTACTTGTCGGGTTGGGCGGTACGTCCTCCGGCCAGGTAACGGGTCAGCAGACGGTGTACCATCAGGTCCGGATAACGGCGGATGGGCGATGTGAAGTGGGTATAATAGTCGAAGGCCAGTCCGTAGTGTCCGATATTGTAGATGGAATAACGTGCTTTCTGCATGGCGCGCAGCGATACCGTTTCAATCAGGTTCTGTTCTTTCTTTCCGTTGATGTCGGCCAGCAGTCGGTTGATGGATTTTGAAACTTCTGTCTTGCTGCCTCCTGTGCGAATCTTGTAGCCGAAACGTGCGATAAACTGGCTCAGATTGTCCAGCTTGTCCGGATCGGGCAGGTCGTGGATACGGTAGGGCAGTACTTTCGGTTTTTTGTTTTTAGGAACTTTTCCGATGTGTTCGGCCACGGTACGGTTGGCTAGCAGCATGAATTCTTCCACGAGCTTGTTGGCTTCCTTGGAGACCTTGAAGTAGACGCTGATCGGTTTTCCGGTTTCGTCGATTTCGAATTTCACCTCACAACGGTCGAAGTTGATAGAACCGTTGGCCATTCGTTTTTCCCGCAGTATCTGTGCCAGTTTGTTCAGAGTCAGTATCTCTTCTTTGTATTCACCTTCTCCGGTCTCGATGGTCTGCTGTACTTCTTCGTATGTAAACCGGCGGTTCGATTTGATGACGGTGTGCCTGATGCGGTAATCCTTCACTTCGGCAGCTTCGTTCATGGTAAAGATAACCGAATAGGCCAGTTTCTCTTCATCCGGACGTAGTGAGCAGATAAAATTACACAGACGTTCCGGCAACATCGGGATGGTACGGTCTACCAGATAGACGGAAGTGGCGCGTTTGACAGCTTCCTTGTCGATGATGCTTTCTTCTTTTACGTAATGGGAAACATCGGCGATGTGTACTCCCACTTCCCACAGTCCGGGTTTTAACGGGCGGATGGAAAGTGCGTCGTCGAAATCCTTGGCGTCTTTCGGGTCGATGGTAAAGGTCACCACATCCCGGAAATCTTCTCGTTCGGCATAATCTTCTGCGGTTATTTCTGCCGGAATTTTCTCGGCGGCTGCCTCTACCTGTTGCGGATAGGTATAAGGCAATCCGTATTCGGCCAGGATGGCATGCATTTCCGTGGTGTTTTCGCCGGCCTTGCCGAGAATGTCGATAACGGCGCCAAACGGATTCTTGGCTTCTTCGGGCCATTCCGTGATTTTCACAACGGCCTTGTCTCCGTCCTTACCGCCTTTCAGCTTGTCTTTGGGAATAAATATATCGTTTGCCAGTGTACTGGTTTCTGTCAGCAGGAATGCGTAGTTCTTGCTGACCTTCAGCGTTCCGACAAAGGTTGTATTGGCACGTTCCAGGATTTCGATGACTTGTCCTTCCAGGTTTTTCTTCTTGCGCTTGGCGCACAAGGCTACCTTTACCTTGTCGTTGTTCATGGCGTGGGCCGAATTTCGTTCTGCAATGAATATCGGTTCTCCTCCGTCATCGGGGATGAAGGAATTCTTTCCGTTGCTCTTGCGCTGGAAAGTACCTGTCAGGATTTGTCCCTTGTCATTAAGTTTGTATTTGCCTTTTTCTACTTCGATGAGAAAATTATCTTCAACCATGTCCTGTACAATGTCTGTACAGAGCATTTTTACGGGATGCGTGGTCAATTTAAGTCCCTGAAACAACTGTTTGAGGCTGAATGCTTCATTCGGCTTGGTGCGGATGTAGCTGATAAGCAGTTCTACCAGCTCTTTTTTCTTCATGCGTTTTCCGCCTTTTTTTTCTTTTTTCTTTTTAGCCATGTCGTTCCTTTTTAAAAGTTTGTACTTACAAAGTAAGTAAAATAAATGCAATAATATGCTATTTCATTCTTTTATTTTCAGACCGCAAATAGAAAATCTATTATCTTTGCACATTCTTTAAAATTGAATGTAATATGTTAGAAAATACTGCTTCGCGTCGTGAACGTGAGATTTACAAGGTTACACTTCTGGGAAGTGTGGTAAATATCTTGCTGGTAGTTTGCAAGTTTATTGCAGGTTTTTTGGGACATAGCTCGGCGATGATTGCCGATGCGGTTCATTCGTTGTCTGATTTGGCTACAGATGTTGTGGTGCTGGTTTTTGTCCGTATTTCCAGCAAACCGGAAGATAAAGGACATGATTACGGACATGGCAAGTATGAAACACTGGCAACGCTGATTATCGGAGCAGCCTTGCTGGTGGTAGGTGTCGGCATTTGCTGGAGCGGTATCGAACAAATCATTGCATTCCTGAACGGAGAAAAACTGAGCTCTCCGGGATGGGTGGCTCTGGCCGCCGCTATTATTTCCATCGTTTTGAAAGAGTGGATCTTCCGTTATACACGGATCATCGGTCGGCGATATGAAAGTCCGGCGGTAGTAGCCAATGCCTGGCACCACCGGAGCGACGCCTTTTCGTCCATAGGTACGGCCGTAGGTATCGGAGGCGCAATCTTGTTGGGAGAAAACTGGAGGGTACTCGATCCGCTGGCTGCCGTAATAGTCAGTTTCTTCATTATTCAGGTAGCTATCAAGCAGTTGAAACCTTGCATTGATGAACTGTTGGAACGCTCCTTACCGGATGAGGTAGAACAGGAAATTACGGATATTGTTCTTTCCCAGGAGGGTGTTTCGCAGCCGCATCATTTGCGTACGCGCCGGATTGGAAGCCATTACGCCATCGAGATGCATGTCCGCATGAACGGTGATATGCCTTTGCGGGAAGCACACGACAAGGCCAGTCTGATAGAACATAAGTTGAAAGAAGCATACGGTGCGCAGACTTACATAAATATTCATGTAGAACCTGAAAAATAATGCTATGGCAAAAAAAATATTGGTCACGGGTTCCAGTGGCTTTATCGGTAGTTTCCTGGTAGAAGGAGGACTGGAGCGCGGATTCCAGGTATGGGCCGGCGTACGGAAACGAAGTAGCCGCAAATACTTGCAGGACAGCCGGATCCGGTTTGCGGAACTGGATTTTACGGACAGTACGCATCTGGAAGAACAATTGAAGAAACACAAGCTTCAGCACGGTGGATGGGACTATATCATTCATTGTGCCGGGGTGACCAAGTGTCTGGATAAGGCCGATTTCGAAATGGGTAATTACTGGGCTACCCGTCTGTTCATCGAAACCCTGCAACGTCTGAACATGGTTCCGGAGCAATTCCTGTATCTCAGTTCGCTGAGTGTATTCGGTCCGGTTCATGAGAAAGATTATCAACCCATTGCAGAAACCGATATTCCGAAACCTGACACGGCATACGGCCTGAGCAAGTTGCATACGGAAGAATACCTGGCTTCTTTAAAGGACTTTCCGTATGTCATTTTCCGGCCTACGGGTGTATACGGTCCCCGGGAGCGGGATTATTTTCTGATGGCGAAGTCTATCCGGAGTCATGTGGATTTCATGGCCGGTTTCCGGCGGCAGGACCTGACCTTTGTCTTTGTGAAAGACCTGGTACAGGCCATTTACCTGGCTATCGGCAAACAGGTAGTCCGCAGGTCTTATTTCGTGACGGACGGTGGCGTATACAGCAGCCGTACGTTCTCGGATCTGATACGGAAGGAACTGGGAAATCCCTGGATGATTCGTTTCATCTGTCCGTTGTGGTTGCTGAAAGTGATTTCGTTCGTTTCGGAAAACATCGCGAAACTGCTTCGCAAGCCGAGTACGCTGAATTGTGACAAATATAAAATCATGAGACAACGCAACTGGCGGTGTGACATTACGCCGCTGGAAAAAGAATTGAGGTACCGTCCGGAGTACCCTTTGGAGAGAGGAGTCAAAGAAATAATTGCTTGGTATAAGAAAGAGGGATGGCTATAGAATTAAAATTGTTTGAACGGGTACACAGTGGGAAAGGACTGTTTGCCGTAGAAAGTATCAGCTTGATATATAACGCACTGACATCGATTCTGATATTGATTTTATTTTCTCGGATGGATCATCCGGAGCTGATGCTGATGGAACGTCTGGGTATCGTTGTCCTGACGTTCGGGTTGATTTACCTGTACCAGTTGTTTCCCTGTCGGCTCACGGCTTTTATCCGCATGGCCGTACAGATGTCTCTGCTGGCTTACTGGTATCCCGATACGTTTGAATTCAACCGCCTGTTTCCGAACCTGGATCATGTGTTTGCCCAGCTGGAACAGTGGCTGTTTCAGTGTCAGCCCTCGGTGGAGTTCAGTAAGCTTTGTCCGTCCGCCTGGTTCAGCGAGCCGTTCAACATGGGGTACTTCTTTTATTATCCCATGATCCTGGTGGTGGTGGTCTATTATTTCCTGAACCGTTTCGAATGGTTCGAGAAAATCTGTTTCGTGCTGGTCACTTCCTTTTTTATCTACTACTTGTTCTATATCCTGGTTCCGGTGGCAGGACCCCAGTTCTATTTTCCGGCCATCGGTATGGATAAGGTGAATGCCTGCGATTTTCCGGCTATCGGTACTTATTTCAATGATAACGACTACCTGATTCCGGGTCCCGGTTATGAACACGGCTTTTTCTACAACCTGGTAGAGGCTTCGCAGGAAGTGGGAGAACGCCCTACGGCAGCTTTTCCGAGTTCGCACGTGGGAATCTCCACCATTGTGATGATAATGGCCTGGCGTGTCAATCATAAGCTGGCTTACGTGCTGGCTCCGTTCTATATCCTGTTGTGTTGCGCAACGGTATACATCCAGGCGCATTATCTGATTGATGCCTTGGCAGGCTTTGTTTCGGCCTTTTTCATTTATCAGCTGGCTACGCTGATGTATAAGCGATGGTTTATCTCGCCGGTTTTCCGGATAAAGGAGTGAGTTCAGTCCAGTTGGAGACGCTGTAATACCAGGAATTATTGTTAAGGAAAATATCAAAGTTTATTTCTTCAGGAGAAAAGTTCCGAGTGTACGGAATAAATCTCAAGACCGCGTCGGCGTTTATATAAACGCCGACGCGGTTTATATAGGTTCCGACGTGGTTTTTATAAACGCCGTCGGGGTTTATAGATTTTGTGTAGGGAAATCCATGTTTATTTCTATAACGTTATAAGTTACCTTGTCGGAAATAAGAATAGTTTTGAAGTTTAGATTAAAAATTTAGGAGTAAGTTCTAATTTTTTTGTTTTTTCTGTTACCTTTGGGTGGAAACTACGTTTAATAGATAGAAAACAGAATTTTTTAATCAATCACAAACAGAAATGAAAACATTTGCACAAGTAAAATCGGCAGCGCTCATCGCTGTTTTTTCAATGGGTTTGTCCAGTTGTTTTGCTGGAAGCGGCAGTAACGGGAACGGTCTGTTCCAGACTCAGGGGATTGTTCCCAGTAAAACGTATGTAACGAAAAAGGTGTCTATTTCAGACATTAAGTCTATCAGCTCCTCTTCTTCGGTAGATGTGATCTATTATCAGACGGCTACCTCATCACCGTACGCCGAAATTTATGCGCCGGACAACCTGATCGAACGTATCCGGGTAGAAGAATCGCAGGGAGCTCTGAATGTAGGTATGCAACGTGGTACTTCCATCAAGGGAAAATGTACCTACGAGGTGCGTGTCTATGCACCGGAGGTCGTTTCTTTCGAGACAAGCAGTTCTTCTGATATTGAACTGGCTAACGGACTGACTACCCAAAAGCCGGTCAGTCTTTCGGCTTCGAGCAGTGGCGACATTATGGCGGAGGCCGTTAAGTGTGGAGATTTGTCCGCACAGATTTCCAGTAGCGGAGATATTGCCGTCAATCGGGTGGAATGTCAGCGTGCATTGGTAGATGTTTCCAGCAGCGGTGATGTCAAGATGGAGTCGTTGCGTTGTACTCAATTGAAAGCTGAGGTTTCTTCTTCGGGCGATTGTAAGATAAAAGGTATCGATTGTCAGGGCGATGTATTGGCTTCTGCCGGTTCTTCGGGCGACATCGTATTGGAAGGTGTCTGCCGGAATGCTGTCCTTGAATCGGGTTCTGCCGGTGATGTCCGTGCCGACCAGTTGCGTGCTACCGATGTAACAGCCAGCAGTTCTTCGGCCGGCGATATTACCTGTTCGGCCAGCGGTACTTTGGACGTACATGTTTCGAGCGCCGGTTCGGTAAGTTACGCAGGTACTCCGGCACGTATTACCGGAGATGTCAAGAAGGCGTCACGGATGTAAGGATATACAGCGGATATATAAAAATAATATAGAGAGACGGTATACAGGTTGTTCAGTGTACCGTCTCTCTGTCTTTTTATGCTTCTTTCCCGAAAGTCTCTTCGATATGGTTCAGGATATTGGTCAGGTCTTCTACCGTTTCTGCACGGAGCATGGCGATACGGGTTTCCTTGAAATTAGGTATGCCTTTGAACAACGGAGAGGCGGCCAGGTGGCGGCGTACGTGCAGGATACCCCGGCGTTCGTCCAGCAGATTTACGCTATCGGCTATTTCGCGGCGCAGGACATCCATTCTCCATTTGAAGGAAAGGGGTGGAAGCAGTTCGCCGGTCTGAAGATAGTGCTTGACTTCCTTGAATATCCAGGGACGGCCAAAGCTGGCCCGTCCGATCATGATGGCGTCTACTCCGTATTTCTCGAAACATTCCTTGGCCCGTTCGGGAGTCGTGACGTCACCGTTTCCGATAATCGGGATACGCATGCGTGGATTCTTCTTCACTTCTCCTATCAGGGTCCAGTCGGCCTCGCCGGTATACATCTGGGCGCGGGTGCGTCCGTGGATGGTCAATGCTTCAATGCCGCAATCCTGCAGCTGTTCGGCCAGGTCTACGATAATCTTGTGGTCGGCATCCCATCCCAGGCGGGTTTTGACGGTAACCGGAACCTTGACGGCATCGACAATGGCACGTGTCATTTCCAGCATTTTCGGTACGTTCTGCAACATACCGGCACCGGCACCCTTCCCGGCTACCCGTTTCACCGGACATCCGAAATTGATGTCAATAATGTCGGGTCTGGCTTCTTCGATGATGCGTGCCGCTTCTACCATGGTATCGGTGTCTTTTCCGTATACCTGAATGGCTACGGGACGTTCCGCGTCGCTGATATTCAGCTTCAGCATGGTTTTCCCGACCGAGCGGATCAGTGCGTCGCTCGAAACGAATTCTGTATAGACCATGTCGGCGCCGAACTCCTTGCACAACAGGCGGAAGGCAGGATCGGTCACATCCTCCATCGGAGCCAGCAGTACCGGCTTTTCTCCTAAATCGATGTTTCTTATCTTCATTGCATGACTTTTGAAGGCGCAAAGATAGTGATTTTTACCGTGCATTTGGTGGAAAATCACTACCTTTGCAAATCATTAATCAGTAAAAAATGAATTATTCGATAAAAGACTTTGAAATCATGGCTCCCGTAGGCTCCCGTGAGTCTCTGGCGGCGGCCATCCATGCCGGAGCGGATTCCATCTACTTCGGAATTGAAAGCCTGAATATGCGTGCACGATCGGCCAGTACGTTTAGCATCAATGACTTGAGGGAAATAGCCCGTATCTGCGATGAAAACGGTGTGAAAAGTTACCTGACGATCAATACCATTATTTACGATGAAGACATCGAGCTGATGCGTAAGATTGTGGATGCGGCCAAGGAAGCCGGTATCAGTGCGGTGATTGCCGCCGATGTGGCAGTGATGGCTTACTGCAATCAGGTAGGACAGGAAGTGCATCTTTCTACTCAGTTGAACATCAGCAACGTAGAAGCCTTGAAGTTTTATGCACAGTTTGCCGATGTGGTGGTGCTGGCACGCGAGCTGAACCTGAAACAGGTACGGAAAATCTATGAAGCCATCCAGGAACAGCAGATAAAAGGTCCGATGGGCGAACTGGTACGTATCGAGATGTTCTGTCACGGTGCCTTGTGTATGGCGGTATCAGGAAAATGTTACCTGAGCCTGAACGAACTGAACGCATCGGCCAACCGGGGTGCCTGTATGCAGGTTTGTCGCCGGGCTTATATCGTGAAGGATAAGGAAAGCGACATCGAACTGGAGGTGGACAACAAGTACATCATGTCGCCGAAAGACTTGAAAACCATTCATTTCATGGATGAAATGATAGAGGCCGGTGTACGGGTGTTCAAGATAGAAGGACGTGCCCGGGGACCTGAGTACGTAAAGACCGTGGTGGAATGTTACAAGGAAGCCATCCGTTCGTACCTGGACGGTACCTTTACGGAAGAAAAGGTAGCCGATTGGGATACCCGTCTGAAGACCGTCTTCAATCGTGGCTTCTGGAACGGTTACTACCTGGGACAGCGTCTGGGCGAATGGAGCAAGAACTACGGTTCGGAGGCAACCGAACGGAAAGTATATGCCGGTCGTGGTATCAAGTATTTCTCCAACATCGGTGTGGCTGAGTTCCTGATAGAGGCTGCCGAAATCAAGGTGGGCGACAAACTACTGATTACCGGACCGACTACCGGAGCAATGTATCTGACACTGGAAGAGGCCCGTGTGGACCTGAAACCGGTGGATGTAGTGAAGAAAGGGGTGCATGTATCGTTTAAGGTACCCGAACGTATTCGTCCGAGTGACAAGCTCTATCGCATTGTCCCGGCCGATGAACTGAAAAAGAAGTGATAGACTCTTACTATTTATTGTAGCCTTGGTGCAATCTGCGTATGCTTGTCAGGGTAGGTAGACCTTGATGTATGAGCCTCCTTGAATGCATCAAGGCTTCTTTGCTTGTTTTTACCTTGTAATATAATCTGCTATGAAAAAATTTTTTCTTTTCCTTTTGTTGCTGGTGTGCACCGGTGTCAGTGCCCAGCAGACCGGACGTTTTCCGCTGACTCAATTTGAAGAACTGACCGATACCAAGCCGCATGATGATGAGACTGTATGGAATAAACTGAAACAGACCGCCTGTTTCAGTTGGGCTACTACCGATGTACGTTACAGAAAACTGGATGTTCCCGATGTGAAACAACAGAACAGCATCCGGCTGGAAGGCTGGAGAGGGGAGCGTGTGAACGCACAGGCTTTGTTGTGGACAAAAGAGGACTTGGGAGATGTAAAAATAGAAATGTCTGAACTGAAAAATGGGAAAAACGTGATTCCTGCTTCTGCCATCCGGACACATTTCGTAAGATATGTCATGACCGATGAACTGAACAAGGACGGAAAAGGAGGCTGTGGAGCGCGTCCGGACAAAGCCGACTGGGATTCGTCCATGGTGGCCGATATGCTGGATATGGAGTCACTTCTTCCGGTAAAGGCACGGACCGTTCAGCCGGTATGGGTGAATGTATGGATTCCTGCCAGTGCAGAACCGGGAGTTTATCGGGGGAAATTGTCTGTATCAGGCGAAAAGCTCGGGCGTAAGTCATTGAGGGTCGAGATACGGGTAAGCGAAAGGGTTCTTCCTGCGCCAAAGGACTGGAGGATGTATGTCGATTTGTGGCAGAATCCGTATGCCATAGCCCGTTATTACCAGGTGCCCTTGTGGAGCAAGGAACATTTTGATGCCATGCGTCCCATCATGCGTATGCTGGCGAATGCCGGTCAGCGGACCATTACGGCCAGCATCATGCACAAGCCTTGGGCCGGACAGACGTACGATCCTTATGACAGCATGATTTTCCGGATGAAAAAACTGGATGGAACCTGGGCTTTCGATTATACGGTGTTCGACAAATGGGTGGACTTCATGATGAATGATGTAGGTATCGACGATTTGATCAGTTGCTATACGATGGTACCCTGGGAATTGAGTTTCGATTACTATGACCAGGCTACAAACCGGGTCTTATATGTGAAAGCCAAACCCGGAGAATCTGCCTATACAGACTACTGGGGCGTTTTCCTGAAAGATTTTGCCCGCCATCTCAAGGAAAAAGGATGGTTTGAAAAGACTTCCATCTCCATGGACGAACGTCCGATGAAGGATATGCAGGAAGCCATTAAGGTTGTGAAAGCGGCCGATCCGGATTTCAAGATTATGCTGGCAGGCAATTATCACGACGAAATCCAGGCTGACTTGTATTATTTGTGTATTCCCTACGGACAGACATTCCCGGCGAAAGTGAAAGCCGAACGTGAGCAGAAAGGACAGATCAGTACGTATTATACATGTTGTACGGAAGCTTTTCCGAATATCTTTACTTTCTCAGCACCGGCCGAAGCTGCGTGGACAGCTATCCATGCCGTAGCCGGAGGTTATGACGGCTATCTGCGCTGGTCTACCATGAGCTGGCCGGCCGATCCGCTGCACGATTCCCGTTTCCGTACCTGGGCTGCCGGCGATACGTATTGCATTTACCCGGGGCCGCGGAGCAGTATCCGTTTCGAACGGTTGGTGGAAGGTCTGCAGTGCTGTGAAAAGATACTTATCTTGCGCGATGAACTGGTTCGTAAGAATGCCCGTCGTGAGCTGGGTAAATTGAACAAGCTGGTGGGAGAATTTATGCCGGAAAGTGAAAGTTATACGCATAAATCGGCTGCCGATATGGTAAACGAACTGAATGCTTACGTGAACTCCTTGTAAACGATAGCTTGGCTGGAGGAAAAAACACCTGTAATGTTCTGAAGGGATGTTACAGGTGTTTTTTTATGCTGTTGGAAAACTGTTGAAGTTTTCAACAGGGGTGTGAATAAGAATGTTCACGAGACGAATATAAATGCTCCAAATAATCTATAGGGTATTGAAAATCAGTTTCAAGTTAATTCCCCTTATTTATAAACATCTTGTTAATAAGCCGGACGAAAGAGTGTGGACAAGTTAAGTCTCTTGTCTGTTGGATAATGGTTCTTACCGGCTGGCAGCAATGATACCTCCTCCTAGAACGACGTTATTCCGATAAAAGGCAGCGGCCTGTCCGGTTGCAATCGAAGCCAGTGGATCATGTAGCTGTACATGCAGGTTTCCGTCGTTGGTACGGGTTACGGTACAGCGGTTGGCCTGCTTGCGGTAGCGTACTTTGATGATGACGTCGTCTTTTCCCAGCAAGGCAGACGGATTGGTGATGTTCCAGTCTGTCAGCACAATTTCGGTCTGTTCCAGTGCCTGCAGGTTGTCGCTGAGGATAATTTTGTTTTCTTCTGGATAAATGGCCTTTACGAATAGGGCTTTGTTCAGGTGAATGCCCAGCCCTCTTCGTTGTCCGATGGTGTAAAAGGGGTATCCCTCATGCTTCCCGAGAAAATGCCCTTCTTCGTCGTAAAAGTTTCCGGGAACAATGCGTCCGGGAGTGACGTGCTGATGCAGGAAGGTACGGTAATCCATGGGACAGAAACAGACTCCTAGGCTATCCCGTTTACGGGCTGCTTTCAGAAATCCCCGTTCGGCAGCTATTTCACGTACCCTTGTTTTGGTCAGTGCCCCCATGGGAAGCAGCATACGTTGGAGGGTGGATTGTGGCAATCCCCACAGAAAGAAGGACTGGTCTTTATCCGGATCGGCTCCCTGTGTGATGTGCCAGTATCCGTCAATCTGTTGTTTCTGGACATAATGTCCGGTAGCAAAATAATCGCAGCCTTCTTGATCGGCTATCTGCTCCAGGAGTGGCCATTTCAGGTAGTTATTGCATAGCGTGCAGGGCACGGGAGTTCGCCCTGCCAGGTATTCACGGATGAAATAATCGATGATGCGCTGACGGAACTCTTCGCGTACATCGTAGGTCAGGTGGCGAATTCCCAGGCGGTCGCATAGTTCGCGTGCGTCGTCCAGGTATTCCGTATTGTTATTTTTTTCATAGAACCGGAATGTAATGCCGGTTACCTTATAACCTGCATCTTGTAGTAACAGCGCAGCTACCGAACTGTCCGTTCCTCCACTCATGCCAAGTAATACGCTTTTATTGGATTTCATGCTTGATCTTGTTGTTTTTAGGGGTATTTCGCTTAAGGGCATAAAAAAAGGAGTACCGCTGTACTCCAACCTTTGTTAACCTTAAATCTAATACTATGAAAAACACGATGCAAAGGTACGGAATACTGGGAAATATGCAAGCGTTCAGGCTTAAAAAGCATGTTTTATAACATAGATTAAGAATTTGGGGCTTTGCTTCTAGGTTTGTTAAGAGATGAGGCTCAAATTAAGGAGAGGTGTGTATATCGTTTGCTTGCAGATACCGGAAAATTTGAAAGGACGGTGAGCAGACTGTTCAGAGGTGCAGGCAGATATAAGAATGAATCGTAAAAATAAATGAGTAACCCTACAGGGAGGATTACTCATTCTGATGAGAAAGGCGTTGTATTATATCCGGTGTTCAGGGTTATTTGCTCTTTTTCCCCCAGTAAGTCCTGCAGTTCTTGTCATAACCGGCATAGACAATGGTATGTGTCCTTGGAGAAGCTTCCCAGTCTGTTTCGCGTTGCAGGTAAAGTTCTACGCCGTTGTCGAGGATGAGGCAGCGGTTGTTGCTGTCATACGTCCAGGTAGCTCCTTTCCAGTCTCCTGCTGTTACCTGATGGTCGGCCGAAAGTGTCATTGAAGTTGATGTCTTCTGGTTTCCGTACGAATAGGAAAGATCAATGTTTTCCCAGTCTCCAGTCAGTTCGTTTTCGGTTATCTCTACCTGTGGCACGGCTCCGTAGCGTTCGGGCATTACGAGCGGCCAGCCGTCTTTGGTCCAGCGTATGCAGCGTACCTGTCCCATCATGATGGCATTGCTATAAGCGTTTCCGCTTACATTTGCCGGAAAACGTCCCTGTGAGGCAAAGAACCAGTTGCCGTTCCCGTCGTCGAAAATACAGCAGTGAGAAATACCTACCCAGCCGTCGCTTCCGTTGAATTTATACGGGTGGGTTACTACGGGAAGGACGTCTCCTCCGGTTGTCGTTACATCCGTACCGTCCATACCCAGATAGGGGCCTGTTATGCTGGTGGCACGTGCTACACGGGTATTATACGGTACCTCCAGAGCGTCGTAAGCCAGAAACAGGTAATAATATCCGTCGTGGTAAATGATTTCAGGACCTTCTGAACCTTGCCAGCGGTTTCCCATCTGACGTGTAGCTATTAACTGGCCGTAGGCGGCAATGTCATCGTTTGTTCCCCAGGGATTCGGTAGATCGGCCTTTACCTTACCGGTTTCTCCGTCGATTTCCACGAGAGCGATACCGCTGTGCCAGGAGCCGTAAACCAGATAGTGTCTTCCGTCGTTGTCGATTATGTAACTGGGGTCGATGGCATTCCATTTGTAATAGCAGTTTGCCCAATTGTTCGAAGCAACATGGAAGTTCAGGCCTTTATCCGAAGCATTGGTGATGACGTAACCTTTGTCTGTCCAGCCGTCGTTGTTGGCAGGGTTGTCATTTTCCATGAGGCCGATGAAGGCACGTTCGCTCCATGTACCGTCACCGCTTAACGTGCCGGGACAGACGATGGAATAGTACATCCGATACAGGCCGTTTCTTACTTTTCGTACACAAGGGGCCCAGTAGCCGAAATCGGCTGTGTTGGCCGTGGTAGGAGCCAGTCCCATGCCTGCACGGATTTCATTCAGTTTCGGGATGACCCATTCGGGCAAACTCTGCATGGTTCCGCCCAGATATTCCCAGTCTACCAGGTTCTTTGACCGCCGTCCGTGGAAATGTCCGCCGGCAGTATGGGCATTACCATACGAAGCATCCGTCTGATACATGTAATAATATCCGTCTTCGGCCAGAACTACTGTGGGATCGTGAACGTTACTCAGGTTCCATTGGCTTCGTTTGGACCAGTCGGCGATACTGACATAATTGTCTGCGTAGGTCGGAGCCACATAGTTCTTGAGCTGATCATCCATGCTTTGGCTTTCTGTAGTCGCTGCAAGTGCGTCCGAATATGTATACCGGCTGTTTCCATACACGTAGGCACGGATGTAATAAGTCGTATTGCCCATCAGGTCGGAAAGAGTAGCGCTGAAGCTTTCGTCCGCATCTATTGCGTGATCGTTGATGGTGGGATTCTGGTTATTGGTGCTGTAGCAGAATCCTTTTCTGACAATACTGTTTACATTGCCGGAAACCGATGAGGTGACAGTCAATGAAGTCCCCGTCGTTTCGATGACATCGGGAGTAGTTATGACTACATCGCTGTTTTGGCTGTATTCTGTGTCGCCGTTGCTGTCCGAACATGCCGAGAGAATAAAGACGGCCAGCAGGGTTGTCCAGATGAATGTTAGTTTGTTCATAGATTAGGGGTTTTTAAGAATCATGCCGCTTCTTCCAGCGAAGGAAGAAACGGCACGAACAGATAAATGATGGATTATTCAGCGTCGAATACGAGGTGACTGCCGTCAACAGTCAGGGCAAAGAACAGATCGTCAGGATCTACTGTATTGATACCCAGGTAATACTGGGTTGATGTGGTACCGGTGGTTCCTTGCATGATGGCTTGGATGTCGGCCGTACCGTTTCCACAGTTGGTTACATAGACTGTCACCTTGGCGCCGTTCATACCAGCCAGCCAGGTAGCCCAGTCGCCTTGCGTACCGCCGGCACGGCAAGCTGCATAACCGTCTCCCCATCCGTAATTGTCGGCACGGACAACTCCATATTCATTCAGTGCCGCACCACGCAGGACTACGACGAAGTGGTTCCAGTTGCCGGCCAAGCTGCTGTAGTTGGTGAATGCAATGGATCTGGTTTCTCCTGCAGGGACGTTGAAGTCATCGGAGAAGGCTCCCCAAAATGCTGTCGAGTTATCTTCGGCTCCTACTACCGCAGCGCTGTTCTTTACGGCTGTGACTGCAGATTCCGTTACGGTAACTTCTGTCTGTGCGGTTACTCCTTCGTCTGCGGTAATGGTGACAGTGTGAGAACCAGCCGTGGCAGGAACGGCAGAGAAAGTCAGTTTTGAGTTGTCAATTACCTTAGAAGTTCCGTTGACATACGTTGCAGTGATTTCCATGCCGGTAGGATCGAAGGCCAGTGTACGATCTGTAAGGTCTTTGGTAGCGTCAGATGTGTAGTAATAATATTGTTTACGTGCAGGCTGAGTCGTAATTTCAATCGACGCTATTTTCTCTACCACTTCGAAAGTAGCGTTGGCAACGACCGGTTGCTCGCAGTTTTCTCCTTTAAAGGTCTTGTTGTAGATGGCTACAAGGTTTTTCACTCCCGGTGCATCCATATCGGGGATGGTAGAGAAATGAAGCTCGGAAGCCGTAACTGTTTTTGTCACACCTTCTTCAAAAGTGACAACGGCCGAGACATTCATCATGGCCGAATCCAGAGGAGTACCTACGTTGACCTGATCGGGGACATTCTGCAATTCCATGGAAATCGGATTCTTGTCGTTGGCAGAAGTAAGGCCGCCGATAGGAACGATGTTGGTTTGCAGAAAATCGATGTAGGAACCTTCGGGAACCAGGAAACAGCGGATGTTGGTGTTGCTTGCGTCCGGGTTCAGGTTAGGTTCCTTGTAAGGTTGTGCATAAGTCTTTGTCGCGACACCGTTGGTTATCTTGATGTTGAAGGCACTTTCGCTGGTACGGTCGACGGTGAGTGTTACCTTACCGCCCAGGCTCTGTACGTTGGCATCCATGTTGTCTACCGGCGAGAGAATCAGCGTACTTGTAGTGTACTTGAAGTAAAGATGATTTCCCCATTGCGAATTGAAGCTTAACGAATCGCCTGTCGCATCGAAACGGAAGGCACCGTATTCCGCATATCCGTCACCACTGCGATCGACATCGTTGGTGATAACGAGGGCAAAGTTTTTGTAATAGGTGTTATCGTCCGGATTGATGTGCAGGTTGAATACCGCATTCCATTTTTCACCGTCGGGTATTACGTAATACTTGGAGAAAGCAGACCACCAGCCGCTGGTGAAATCCGTGTTGCCGATGGTATATACATCTTCCTGCATACCTTCAAGTACTTCTTCTTCTCCCGGATTCTTTGAATTGGCTATGGAATCTACTTTTTCAGAAATCCAGTCGGGGGCGTTTACGTTATAGAGTTCGCCACCCTCACAGCCTGTCAGAGCGAACAGCCCCAGGGCTATCGAACAGCAGGCAGTTAGTATTTTATTGAGATGTTTCATTGTATTAAGAATATGAATGGAAATAAATTGAGTCTTCCCCTTCCTGCTTCTCTGCGGTATGTCAGTGAGGGGAAGAATCTTTTTCTTGTTTTTATTTAATTCAGACTGGTTACCGGACGTACTTTCCATCCTTTTTCCTGGAAGTATGCAGAGTTGTCGGTGCTGTTGTTGGCTGAGTTGCCCTCCAGATTCGGATTGTTGTTCATCAACGACTGTACAATCGGGAGGAATTCATGTCCGGGACGGTACGTATCATAAGAACTCTTCAGTTCGGAGTCGGTTCCGATATTGCTGTAGCTGACCGGTTCTTTTACTCCTTTGGTTGAACGACGGAAGGTACCGTGTTCTTTCAATTGCTGCAGACGTCCCTGGTCGTAGAAGAATCCCCAGCGGATAAGGTCGAAGCCACGACCGAATTCACAACCGAATTCTTTCGGGCGTTCTACGTTGGCAATCTGTTCGAAAAGTTTGTCGGCTGTATTGAAGTCGGCCAGTTTCAAGCCGGCCAGACCTGCGCGGTTACGAACCTGATTGATCCAGTCGATAGCCTGCTGTGTAGGTCCGTTGACTTCGTTCTCGCATTCAGCCGCACGGAGCAACACATCGGAGTAACGCATCATACGCAGGTTGATACCGTCATGCAGACCGGTGACGATGGTGCTGTACAGGCCGGTACGCAGGTTGGTGAATTTGGCGATGGGCAATCCACCGTAGGTGTTGTTGGTTACGAGTTCATCCTGAGCGGTCAGTGGTTGGGTATAGGCCACATTTCCATATTCGAAATCTTCCCAGTCGGTTTCATAAGTACCGATGGTCCAATACAGACGCGGGTCGAGTGTGCCCGATGTGGTACGTTCTTCTTTGAAGAGGTGATACAGCCATGGAGAAGCCGAGATGTCGGCCCAGCCGCCATACACACCCGGTCCGAAGTTACTTTCGATAGCGGAACCTTGCGTGGCGTTCGGGCTGGTATTTACCGGAGTCCATTCATCGTCGGTACCTTGTGATTCCAGGTCGAGGAACTGTATTTCGAAGAGGCTTTCGTCGTTGTTTTCGTAAGCCGGACCTTCACGGAAGTTGTCTCCATAGTTTTCCATCAGCCGGTAAGTGCCGTATTTCTGATTGATGATGTCTTTCAGTACGGTCAAAGCCTCACTGAATTTGTGGCGTACCATCAGGGTACGGGCATAGTAACCGGCTGCGGCACCGCAAGTGGCGCGTCCGCCTGCCCATTCTCCGCCTTCGTTGCGTGACGGCAGTAGATCCATTGCTTCCTTGAAATCTTTTTCTACCTGATCAAGTACTTCGTCGTAGGTATTGTTGGCTCCGTAAAGTCCGTCCAGTGAGGAATAGGTATTGTAATCGGTGATGAGCGGCGGATTCTGGTAATAACCGGCCAGGTTGTAATACGCCAGGGCACGCATAAAGAGTACCTGTCCCTTGATACGTTTCATCTTTTCAGAAAGCACACTGTTGTCTTCTCCACAACGGGTGATGGCAAAGTTGCATACGTTGATGGTATAATACCATTCGCGCCAGGGCCACCAGGTAATATCGGAAGTGACTTCCGCGTTAAGGTCGTCGAAGGGCAGATACCATACCTGTGAAGAATTCCAGGCCTCATCGCCACGGCATACGTCGATGGTATAACCTACACGGGCATAGGAGCCTTCCATGCGCATGTGGTTGTAGGCTGCAATCACGCTTTCTTCCAAATCATCGGCATTGAAGCCGAAAGTACTTGAGGTCTGTTGGTTCGGATTTACCAGTTCCAGCTTATCCATACAAGATGTCATGGTACCGAATCCCAGCATCAGAGCAAGTGTATATTTATTCAATGTTAGTTTCATACGGTTTGTTTTTTGGTATTTAGATACTGGATAACAATTAGAATGTAAAATGAACGCCACACATGAATGTACGTGCAGTCGGGAATGAACAGAAGTTATAACCCGGTGTGAAGGTTCCTCCTGCATAGTCTACGTTGTAACCTTTATATCCGGTAAATGTGTAGAGGTTCTGTGCCGATACGTAGAGCCGTACGTTGGATATGTATTTGCCGAACCACTGGTCAGGGAAATTATATCCCAATTCTACGTTGGCAATCTTCCAGTACGCCGCATTCTGGATTTTGCGTGAACTGAACAGGTCGTTCCAGGCCAGGCTGGCACTGTTGGTTACATAGGTACGTGGAACATCAGAAATGTATGTACCGTCTTCACTGAACCGGTTGGCGTCGAGCATTTCTACACTCTTGTTTCCCCAGCCGTAGCAGGAGTTGAGTGAGTTGTAGATATCATCGGCCACGTGGTAATTCAGGGCACCGAAGCTGGCAATGCTCAGGTCGAAATTCTTGTATTCGAAACGTACGTTCAGTCCGTAGTTGATCTTAGGCAGGCCGCTGCCCAGTACTACCTGGTCGTTTGCATCTACCTTGCCGTCTCCGTTTACGTCTTTATAGAGGCAGTCGCCTACATTGGCACCTTCCTGAACGGCATGATTGTCAAGATCTTCCTGTGTGCGGGCAATTCCTTCATAGACCCAGCCGTAGAACTGGCCGATTTCCTGGCCTACGTTGGTGATGTAAGCACCTGAGATATAAGAGTCAGTTCCAAAGCCCAGTGAGGTTACACGGTTGCGCAATGTACTGAGGTTGGCCGAGATCTCATATTTGAAGTCGTGATCGTGATTGCGATAGGTAGCGGCGAATTCAAAACCGGAGTTGTTCATTGAAGCGGCGTTCATGGTAACGGTGGTATTGGAGACACCGGCCTGTTCCGGAACAGGAACGGCATACAGCAGGTCGTCGCTGATGTTCTTGTACCATTCGGCGGTGAATTCCAGACGGTTGTTGAAGAGGGCGAGATCTACACCTACGTTGTAAGTCTTCTTCTTTTCCCATGACAGGTTGTTGTCAACGAATGTAGAGATGGCAGAGCCGGTAATGGGAGTATTACCGAAACTGTAAGTCATGTTGTTTCGTGCCATAACAGCCTGATACATGTATTCACCGATGTTTTCGTTACCAAGTTCTCCGTAGCTGGCACGGACCTTGAACATGTTTACTACTTCAGGATTGAAGGGGAAGAAGTTTTCCTTATCGAAACGCCAGCCTACAGATACGGAGGGGAAAGTACCCCAGCGGATGTTTTTAGACAGGCGTGAGCTTGCATCCCGACGGACGGTCGCCGAAATCAGGTATCTGTCGGCAAAATTGTAGTTGATACGGCCGATATACGACAGGATGGCGTGCTTGTATTCGAAACTTTCAGAGTAGGTGTCCGAAGCGTTTTGGAGCTGCAGGAAATAAGGTTCCGGGAAGTTGATACCCCATCCGGTCAGTAGGTCTGTATTTTCTTCTTCGTATGTCTGACCGGCTACGATGTTGATGTGGTGTTGCCCTATGGTACCGTCGTAGGTAAGAACGTTTTCAATCAGCGCGTCCGAATAGTCGCGTGAAGCTTTGGTCAACCGTTCGTTACTCTTGGCCAGATAAACACGGTTGCTCTGTACCCAGGCAGGAATCCAAGTGAAGTCCTTGCAGTGGGTTTTGCTGTAAGAAAGGTTGATCCGGTAGTTCAGCTTATGATTCTTGCTTTCGATACCCAGCATCTTGAAAAGGTCTACATCGGCCGAAGCGGTTCCTACAAAGCGGTCTACACGCGTATTGCGTTGCAGCAGATTATTTACCAGCAGCGGGTTGGAGGCAGAAATATCACCGTGAATGGTATCGTAATAAACGCCGTATCCGTATGCGTCATAGTTAAAGTTGTTGGCTATGCCCACTTTGTCATCGAGCACCCATGTAGAGGAGTCGTATGCCTTGATGGTGGGTTGCATCAGCAGGGTACCGCGCAGTACGTTGGTTACGTCGCCGTATAAGCCCTGAACATATTCGGAAGCATTGGACAATCCCATATTGTCCTGGTCTGAGTGAGAGTAGACAAGACTGGTCTGGAATTTGATAAATTTGGTATCCATGGAGTTATTCACACGGGCCGTATAGCGTTCGTAGTTAGGACCGGCACCTTCGAGGGTTCCTTTCTGGTTGAAATAGTCCAGTGATACGTTGTACGTACTGTGTGCGCTACCGCCAGACAGGTTTACGTTGTGGTTCTGTCGGATGCCTGTCTTGAATACTTCGTCAAACCAGTCGGTATCCGTTTCATCCTGGAAATAATATTTGCCTGTCGTATTGTCGAATCTGTAACCCAGTGGGACAGGAGTATTGGAGTTTGTACAGGCCTGGCCGATGTACTGGCTGTACTGATCGGCGTTCATTACGTCGTACACTCCTTTGGGAATATTGTCTATACCTACATATCCGCTGTAATCTACCTTCAGCGGCTGGTCTTTCTGTCCGCGCTTGGTGGTGATGATGATGACACCGTTGGCTGCACGTGAACCGTAAATGGCGGCTGCCGAAGCGTCTTTCAGCACCTGGATGGTTTCGATGTCGTTGGAAGAGAAGTCGCGGATGGAAGTTCCCATCGGAACACCATCGATGACATAGAGTGGGGAAGTATCGCCGAAGGAACCGACACCGCGGATACGCACAGTCGGATCGGCACCGGGCTGACCGTCGGAAGTGATTTGTACGCCTGGCACCTTACCTTCGAGCATGGTGGAAATGTTGGAATGAGATACCTGTTTCAGGGCTTCCGTGTCTACTACGGCTACAGATCCGGTCAAGTCGGATTTCTTTTGTGTACCGTAGCCCACAACGACTACCTGCTCCAGCATGAGGTCGTCTGTCTGTAATTGGATCGGTTCGAGAATGGCCCGGTTGCGGACAGCCACTTCACGGTCTTTATAGCCTACGTAACTGATCAGGAGGACAGCATTTCCCGGAACTTCCATCTGGAAATTTCCATCCAGATCGGTCGTTGTTCCGCCTTGTCCGTCTTTGATTCTGATGGTAGCTCCCAACAAGGGCTCGCCTTGTTCATCGACAACTTGTCCACTGACCTTGATGGTTGGCGATTGTGTCACGGCAGCTATAGCGGTTGTTGGATATACCGCTGCACCGCCCAAGGTACACAAGCCCAGCATTGTGGAAAAAATGAATTGTTTTTTCATGTTTAGAGGTATTAAATTTAAAATTATGATTAGATAATTATTGACCTGACAAGAACAGGCTTTTGTATGCATTGTCATCGGCTGCCTGAAGGTTGCTTTTATACATACATGGAATACAGAGTGGTTATTCCGGGAACCGGATTCTGTGAACGTCTTTGATCAGAATGGCGATTACTTTCGTATGCCTGTTGTTTTTCATGGTATGGAGAATTATTTATGAGTTGGTTGAACAATACGGTTTTTATAACGTCACAAATGTAGGAGGACAAATGAAAATTGAGGTGGACAAACGGACTTTATAGGTGGATAAACTTGTAACATATCTTTGCAAACGGCTGACGGCAAGTTTATTCTTTTGTTTTTATGCGGGATACGTTGGTGACAAATTGATGAAAATGTGATTCAACGAAGAAATAGAAAAGAGAATATCAGGTAGATGACAAATTGATGTAACCTGAGTAAAGGGCATAAAAAAGGAGTACCGCTGTACTCCAACCTTTGTTAACCTTAAAATCTAATACTATGAAAAACACGATGCAAAGGTACGGAATACTGTAAAATACGCAAGTAATCCAACTAAAAACTTATGTTCTATAACACAGTTTAAGAAATTCTTTTTGTCGTGAAAGTTTTGTTAACGGGTTTGGGGATAAAAATAGATGTTGTAATCTCTGTTATTCATCTTGATGTGTCTTTTACTGATACTATGTATATGGTAATATCATTTTATTTTTAGATATATAGATTTACTATCAGTATTATAGCATATATTGAAAAATGCTAACTTATTTATTGAGTAGATTATCTTGGATATATAAGATTGTTAATTTTTATCTATTATTTGATGCGTAGAAATGTTACTATAATAAGTGCATTTGTTAAAATGCTGTTTTTATTTAACTCTATAGATATTTATTTCTTTTCAGAAAACAACCGGACAATTGCGCAAAAACGTCTTATTCTTTCCCCTAAAACGATCAGACCTTTGCCGGAAGCTTGCTAAAAGACTTTTTGAGGCTGCAAAAACGGAGAATCCGAAGCTGGAAGCACCGGACGGATGGACTGTTTCCGGGTGTCAGTTTGTTTGCAGATGAGGAGGTGTGGATTGATTTATTCAGCAGATCGTCGATGTGCTTGTTTCTTTGTCTGGAATTTCGTTTGAAAATTTGTCTTTCTGCTTTTTAAAGGTCCGGCGAGAACTCAGATTTCTTCGGCATTTCAGGTTCTCGTGCGGAAAGCGGCATTCTCAGCGTTTCGGATAATCAAAGTGTCAAAATGAAAGACCTGCCTGCTCTGTGTGTTTTACAGAGCTTGGGCAGGTCTTTTTGAAAGGCAATACAGTTGAACCCGTTTATTTGCCAGTTTTCACAAACTTATAGACAGCGAATGTCTTGGCGCCGATTTCGGTATTCAGTACGTTGTTTTCGATGCTGATTTTGCTTTCTTTCGGAACAATCAGGTTCGGATTGTCGAGGGTATTTTCGGCATCCAGGTTATCGGAGTGCAAGGTGATGCAGGTGCCTTCGCCCAACTGAACGGATTTTTTCAGTCCCTTGAATTCCACGTTCAGTTTCTGTGCCTTGTCGGATACGTTGGCCACCTTCACGATGTAAGTCTGAGTCGGTTCGTCCCAAACGGCGCTGGCAAACAGACCGTTCTGTCCTTCCTGTCCGCTTACCGGCTGCTTGTCCATGGTGAGTGGAACCACGTTGGTACCTTTGTTGTGTCCGTAGAGTGACTGTACATACCAGCTGCAGGAACGTACGGAGCGCAGGTTGTCGAACCAGATGAGGTCCGGACGCCACTGCCATCCTTCTACGTGAGCCAGGAGCGGAGCGTAGGTAGCCATGTGAACGATGTCGGCATTACGTTCCACACCAGTCAGGAAGGCAGCTTCCAGCAGGGAGGCTTCGAAGTGGTTCCATTTCTTTCCTTTTCCGTGGCAGGCATATTCGCCGGCAAATACTTTCGGTCCCTTGCGGTCGTAATTGTCATAACGGTTGCCCGATTTCAGGAACCAGTCTTCCGGACGGTAGAAGTGTTCGTCTACCAGGTCTACTTTCAGCTTCTTCATTTCCGGCCAGAGGTAGTCGAACTGGTCGCCTTCCGAGTTGGGACCGGACGAACCGATGATGTGGATGTCCGGATAAGCCTTGCGGATAGCTTCGACGAAGGGTTTCAGGTGTTCCGGATATTCGGGGCCCCACTGTTCGTTACCTACAGCGATGAACTTCAGGTTGAACGGAGCGGGATGTCCCATGTCGGCACGGAGTTTTCCCCATTGGGTATCCGTGCTTCCGTTGGCGAATTCTATCAGGTCGAGTGCGTCCTGGATATAGCTTCCCAGGTCGCATACCTTGACGTGTGCGTCAGGGCTGTCGTTCTGGAACTGGCAGGCCAGTCCGCAGCTCACTACCGGCAGCGGTTCGGCTCCCATGTCTTCGGCCAGCAGGAAGAGTTCGTAGAATCCCATGCCGTAAGTCTGGAAATAATCGGGGAAGAAGCGGTACGGGAAGGTGTAGTGCCAGCGGTTTTCGTTCAGCGGACGGTTCTCTACCGGGCCTACCGAGTTCTTCCAGTTGTAGCGGGTGGCCAGGTCGGTTCCTTCGACGATGCATCCGCCCGGGAAACGGAATACGCCCGGTTGGGTATCGGCCAGTGCCTGGGCGAGATCTTTCCGCAGACCGTTTTCACGTCCTTTCCAGGTATCTGTCGGGAAGAGAGAGACGTGTTCCAGGTCGACAGTACCCCCCGAGGTCAGGAAAATGCGCAGATGGGCTTTTTCGAAAGTAACGGGTGAGGTCAGTACGACTTCGTATTTTTTCCATTCCTTGGAATTGATTTCCATGTCCTGCGAGGTGATGACCTGGCTTTCGTCCATGGAAGCGTTGTTGATCAGTTCGACCCTGATTTTCTGGTTCTCTCCGCGGGCCCAGACCGTAAACCGGTATTTTTCGTTGGCTTTCAGTCCGATACCGAAAAATCCTTCATTCTCTATTCCCGTATGCTTTTGGGAATGGCCGGCATATCCCAGGCGGACATAGTGCGGATTCCGCTTGAACGGGCCGTCACTCTGCAGGGTGACGTTTCCGAAAATATCCCATCCGGCAAATCTGTCCGGAAATTCGAACGAACGGTTCTTGACGAGTTCGGCATACAGGCCTCCGTCGGCTCCGAAGTTGATGTCTTCGAAAAAGTGTCCGTACATGGTGGGCTGGATTTCGGCTCCCAGCTTATTTGCCTGCACAACCAGCTGATTGACATCCTGTGCATGGAGGGTCAGTCCGGCCGAAAGTGCGAGGGCGCTTAAAAAAGTAAAGTGTTTGTTCATGGTGTGATAATTTATGGTGTTTTTATTTAACGACTCCTTCGGTAGTCATTTGGATGCGTTTGATGGTACCGTCCGGATTGTATTCCAGCCGGTCGATGCAGATGGAACGGCGGAATCCGCATCCGTCGGGATTGATGGCTCCGTTGTGATAGATGAAATAAGACCGGCCCTGGAAATCGATGATGGCCTGGTGGTTGGTGTTGGAGTTTCCGGCCAGTTCGTTCAGGATTCCCTTGTATTCCCACGGGCCGTTGATACTTCTGCTCATGGCATAACAGGTTTTCTCGGGAAATTCGGATGCGAAAGAAAGGTAGTACCAGTCTCCGTGTTTGTGGATCCAGGGCGCTTCGGTGTAGCGGGGAAGCGGAATCGGCATGATCGGGCCGTCCAGCTCAATCATGTTTTCTTTCAATTTGGCATAATAGCATTGCGTATTTCCCCAGAACAGGTATGCCTGGCCGTCATCGTCGATGAAGACCGTCGGGTCAATGTCGTCCCATGCGATGGACGTGTATGCTGTGGTCATATCGTTTGTTATCAGCGCCGAGCCGCGCGCGTCTCTGAACGGACCGACAGGTGAGTCGGCTACTGCCACTCCGATGGATTTGCCGGGAACGGTGGCATGTTCTACGGTGACGTACCAGTAGAATTTCCCGTTGCGTTCAATGACCTGACTGGCCCAGGCATCACCTTTGGCCCATTTAAAGTCGGTGGCCTTCAGTGTGTAGGCATGTTCGGTAAAATGTTTCAGGTCCTTGGTGGAGAGAATGCACCATTCGTTCATCAGGTAGAACTGCTGGGGAGCGGGAGCTTCGTCGTGCCCGGCATAGATGTACAGGGTACCGTCGTGCACCATGGCTGCCGGGTCGCCCAGGTATTTGTATTTCACGATGGGATTGGTAGTCGCTACGAACGTGGTATCTTTTCCGGCGGCGTGCAGAGAGGTTGTTCCCCAAAGGGCGAACAGGCAGCAGAGAGACCACTTGAACAGTTCGAATTTGTTTTTCATATTCGTTAGATTTTAATTTAAAGTCCTTTTAATTTATGTAGTACAAGTGTACCGGCGGGCGGCACAACTTGTCTACATAATTATATCAACTAACCTTTCTAAACCTGATGCAGGTTTATCATAATGCAAAAATATAGGTTATGGTTGAGCCATAGGTGGACTTTTTTTATCGTTTGGTGGATTTTTGGTACTAAGCTATGAATTTAATTTGAAATTACGGAGATGTTTTCGAAAAGCTTTTTACATTTGCTTCATAATAAACCTGATTGGCTATGATAAACACGAGAAAAAGGCTCTGGATCGTTTGTGTCGTCTGGGGAATCATTGGTGAGTTGTGGGCGCAGGCGCCGTCTTTGGAACATTATTTGAGCCGGTATGCGCTGACTGAAATAACCATGTCGAACGGTCTCCCCCATAATTTTGTAGATGATATCCTGAAAGACAGTGAAGGGTATCTGTGGGTGTCTACCCAGGGAGGAGGAGTGGCACGTTATGACGGCAACGAATTTCTGGTGTTTAACGCGACGGGCAACCGGAATGCTTTGCGCAGCAATTTTGTGAACAATCTTTGTGAGGATAATTTCAAGCGTATCTGGATGGCCAGCGAACAGGGGCTGGACGTATTGGATACCCGTGATATGGAATTGTTGACTTACAGGGAACTGGCAACGGCCGGACAGGTTGATTCGACTTTGTTTCACCGGCCGGTCACGTTTCTGATGAAGAGCGAATCCGGCAGTCTGTGGGCTTGTAGCGGACAGCGGATCTATAAGATTGTATTCGATGAGGCAGGAAATGTTTCGGGTATTTATGACATGGCTCCTGTCCAGATGAACGATCGTGGGGCTTTCCTTTGTGAAGTAGACGGTTATGTCTGGTTTCAGTGGGAGGGGCAGGTTTGCCGCATTAGGGAAAAAGGAACAGCGTCTCAGCAGCCCATGAGAGTTTCGGCTAAATTGCAGTTGCCCAGGTACCTGAATGTCTTTTGTATGTATCACCGGCAGAACGATGTATGGATAGGTACCAGTATCGGTCTGTTCCGCTATAATCTGTTGTCTGATTCTTTCAAGTCGTATTATTATCGGGCCGATGACGTGCATTCCCTGTCGCAGAACTATATCACATCGATAGCTGTTACGGCCAACGACCTGCTGCTGGTAGGTACGTTGTGGGGAATCAATGTGTACGATCCGGCACAAGACGCTTTCGACCGCATCCAGCACGATGATAATTCGTGGAATGTCTTTAACCTGAATTCCAATTTTATCAATACGCTGTATGCCGATGGTCAGGATGGGATTGTCTGGATAGGAACGGAAACCGGTGGACTGACCAGGATGTATCCTTCTTACCTTTCGGTTACCAATTACAGTCATTCTCCTTACCAGCCGGGAAGTCTCTCGAAAAACATTGTCAATGCCATAGTGGAGGATGAGACCGGTAAACTCTGGGTGGGGGTCGTGGAAGGAGGGCTGAATTGCCGATTGCCCGGAACAGACCGGTTCATCCATTATACGACCGACGCTCCCGCCCATTTGGCGCATAATTCGGTCAGTGCCTTGGCCCTCGACGCTGGGAACCGGCTGTATGTCGGATCGTGGGGAGGAGGTCTGGGGTGGATTGACCGTAAGAATCTGTCGGACAAACGTTTTCATCCGATACCTGTGGATGACCTGTTCATCTCGAACCTGATCTATGATTCCATCAATGATTTACTTTGGATCAGTACGGGTACCGAATTGTATACGTATAATCCGGAAACGGATGAGGTACGGAATCCTTTTGCAAGCGTGAAACGGACTTATATCAACCGGAATGCGCTGGGAGGTTGCATTACGGAGGATGGAGAACTGTGGATTGCCGCTTCCTTCGGATTGTGTCAGATCGATCTGAAGGCTTACCGCGACGGAAAACTGGTTTATCAGATCTATACCCGGAAACTGAACGCGCCTGCTTCCCGGCAGTATGAGCGGGTCACTTCTGTCTTTCAGTCGAAAGACGGTACGTTGTGGATCGGCACCAATGGAAACGGATTCTATAAACGGGTGAAGTCTGGCAACCGTTATGTCTTCCAGGATTATACGACTCAGGATGGTCTGGTGAACAACAATGTGCGGGGAATTGTGGAAGACTGGTACGGAAATCTCTGGATAACGACACTGAACGGCCTTTCCCGGTTTTCAATCGTTGAAGAGTCTTTCCGAAATTTCTCCAAGAATGACGGGTTGGCTTCGAATCAGTTTTACTGGAAGGCCATAGCGGTATCGGCCGACAGGCAGATTCTGTATCTGGGATCTGTAGGCGGACTGACAGAAATCCGTTCGTTGATGGAAGTGGAAAAGGTCATTAATCATCCGATTGTCTTTACACACATCCGGGTGTTCGATCAGGAAACTTACAGCGGTCCGAAAGGAATCGTGATGCACGAACGTGACAAGGCGTTGTACATCGAATTTGCCGCACTGGATTATTCTGCTCCTTCACAGGCGCTTTATTCGTATCGTCTGAAAGGATTCGATGAGAAATGGAACGTTGTACCGGCCAGCCGACGCTGGGGATATTATACCAACCTGAAGCCTGGCAAGTATGTGTTTCAGGTGCAGTATGCTCCCGACGGCAAACACTGGCAGGCGAAAACGGAAGAACTGGAAATTGATGTACAGCCGTATTTTTACAGGACATTCTGGTTTGTACTGGCCGTCATTCTGGTGATCGGGTTTAGCTTGTACCGTATCTTGCTGTGGCGTTACCGGATCATGAAAAAGCAGCAGGTACTCCTGCATACCATGGTGGAAGAACGTACGCATGAACTGGAGGAACAGAAAAAGCTGCTTTCGGCCCAGAAGGAGGAACTTGCCAGCCAGAACGGATTGCTGAAGGAACAGAACGAGAAGATTACGGACCAGAAAAACAAGATTCTGGAGATGTCTCGCCGGGTGGAGGAACTGACGGTCGACAAACTGACTTTCTTTACCAATATTACGCACGAGTTCCGTACTCCGCTGACATTGATTGTGGGACCGATTGAGAGAGCCTTGAAGTTGAGTTATAATCCACAGGTCATTGAGCAGCTGAAGCTGGTGGAACGTAACTCGAAGTATCTGTTGTCGCTGATCAATCAGCTCCTGGATTTCCGTAAGGTGGAAGAAGGACACCTGAAAATAATCAGTCATCATGGAAATCTGAAGCGTTTCCTCGAAGAAATGCTTCCTCCTTTTGAAGCGTATGCACAGGATAAGGGAATTCGTTTTCAGGCATTGTATCGTATAAAAAATCCTTATCTGATGTTTGATGAAGACATCATGCGGAAGGTATTGACCAACCTGATCAGTAATGCCCTGAAGTTTACGCCTAAGGGAGGAATAGTGTCTGTTTATGTCGCTATACTGAATTCCATGAAGGGGGAACAGCTCTTTATCGGTGTGAAAGATACGGGAAAAGGTATTCCGAAATCTGATATTGAACGGATATTTAACCGGTTCTATCAGTCAGACAACCAGAATCAGGTTTCAGTCAGCGGCCAGAGTGGAACCGGTATCGGTCTGTACCTCTGTAAGAGACTGATTGCTTTGCTGGGGGGCAATATACAGGCCAGAAATAACCGGAAGAAAGGATCTTCCTTCAATATTGTGCTGCCGGTAGAACGCGGTTCTTCGGATACGTTGCCGGAAGAAACAGCGGAAGAAGATGAATTGCCGGTAGAACGGTTTAAGAACAGCCGGATGACTATCCTGGTAGTGGAAGACAACAAAGACATGCGTGACTATATCCGTTCCATCCTGTCGGAATATTATAACGTACTGGAGGCTTCCCAGGGAGAAGAGGGCTTGCAGGTACTGAAGGCGAATAATGTTGATTTTATCATCAGTGATCTGATGATGCCGGTTATGGACGGTATGGAGTTCTCCCGTCGGGTGAAGAACGATTTTTCAGTTTCACATATCCCGTTCCTGATGCTGACAGCCAAGACATCGGATGAAGCCCGGCTGGAGAGTTACAAGATGGGAGCCGACGCTTTCTTGCTGAAGCCGTTTGACGAGAATCTGCTGTTGGTCCGCATATCCAATATTCTGGAAAACAGGAAACGTTTCCAGCAGAAATTTGCGTTAAGTCTGGATGTCAGGGAACTTGGAGTGGAAGAGGAATCCGGTGATAAGAAGTTTCTTGACAAGGCTATCAGCGTTGTGAAGGAGAATTATGGAAATTCCGAGTTTGATGTCAGTGATTTCATCGAAGCGATGGGAGTCAGCAAGAACCTGCTGAATAAGAAGATGCAAAGCCTTACCGGACAGTCGGCAGGCCAGTTTATCCGGAACTATCGGTTGAATCTGGCCCGTGAGCTGCTGATACGTAACAGGGAAACGCATGCCAGGAACGTATCGGAAATTGCTTATGAGGTAGGATTTAATGATCCGAAATATTTCACTCGCTGTTTTACCAGACATTTCAATGTGACACCAAGCAGCATGATGGAGGATAAGGACAAGGAATAAGGATTCCGATGGTTTGCCTGATGGAATATGAAGGACAGTCACCTGACTGTCTACCTATTAGGGGAATTTGTCCACCAGGTATCGGAGGTGATTGTTTAGTTTTGCGAAACTGAATAAATCATCGAATGCTATGAAACAACTTTTATTGACAGCAGGTTTAGTGGCCGTGGCAAGTCTGTGTATGGCCCAGAACAAAGAACAGAAACCGGATGAACAAATACTTCCTTTGTCGGAGGTGATGACTCACGATCCGGTAATGGCAAGGCAAGGAGATACGTATTATCTGTTTGCTACAGGTATGGGAATTTCCGTAATGTCTTCTCCCGACTTGCAGCACTGGAAGATCGAAAAGCCGGTGTTTGATAAGGCTCCTCAGTGGGCCGTCGATCTGATTCCGGGGTATCAGGGACATACCTGGGCACCTGACATCGTTTATCATGGCGGACTGTATCATTTGTTTTATTCCTGTTCGGCTTTTGGGAAAAATACGTCGGCTATCGGTCATGCGACCAATCCTGTCTTGAATCCTTCCTCTCCTGATTTTAAATGGACCGATCATGGAAAGGTAATTCAGTCGGTACCGTATCGGGACATGTGGAACGCTATTGATCCGAATATTGTGATTGATGAGGCAGGTACTCCCTGGATGACTTTCGGCTCGTTTTGGGATGGCATTAAGCTGGTGAAACTGACTCCGGACCTGATGCAGGTGGCACAGCCGGAAGAATGGCATGGTATCTGCCGGAGGGAACGTTCGTCCGAACTGGATGATGCGGATGCCGGTGATGGAGCTGTAGAGGCACCGTTCATCTTTAAACATGGGGGGTATTATTATCTGTTTGTTTCCTTTGATTATTGTTGCCGGGGGGCCGAAAGTACCTATAAAGTCATGGTGGGGCGTTCCAAGGCAGTGACAGGGCCTTATCTGGATAAGGAAGGACGTTCGCTGGCTCAGGGAGGCGGATCGCTGTTCGTCCAGGGGAATAAGGATTGGGCCGGTATCGGACACAATGCCGTCTATCATTTCGACGGGACAGATTATTATGTCTCTCATGCCTATTCGATGGCCGAAGATGGAACGCCTAAACTGATTATCCGGAAAATGACCTGGACACCGGACGGATGGCCGGTCGTAAGTCTCTGACGGATGAATTGAACAATGCCGTTGAGGAGTGTCTGGGCTTTGAAACGGCATTTTTTTCGTTACCGGATATTTTGAATGATCTTTGTTGTAAGTTTCACACTTATTACGTATTTTTGCTTTGATTATTAACTACTTGAAAAATATCTATGAAAAAACAAGGACTTTTTTGTGCGTTGATGTTTCTGGCGTCTCAGGCATTTGCCCAGCAGGCGGTTGTAACAGGACCTGACTCCCGCCTTCAACTTGATTTCCTTTTACAGGATGGATGCCCTGTATATTCAGTGACTTACGATGGAAAAACCGTGTTGGAGGGTTCTCCGCTTGGATTTGTATCCAATGTGGGAGATTTTAGCCGGCAGCTGACTTTTGTCGGGCAGCAGACGGATAAGGTAGAAAAAACGTATTCGCAGAGCCGTATCAAATGTTCGACGGTGAATTATAAGGCCAATAAGCTGGTAGTGACGCTTGAAAATGCGGAAAAGAAGAAGCTGGACATCGTGTTTCAGGTGAGCAACAACGATATTGCATTCCGTTATGAAATGCCTCAATATGGAGAAACAGCCTGTATGGTGATTGAAAGGGAAATGACCGGATTTGATTTCCCTTCGTATACTACGACTTTCCTTTCTCCACAGAGTGATCCGATGATTGGCTGGCAGCGTACCAAGCCCAGTTACGAAGAAGAATATGTACCCGATGAACCGGTAGCCACTCCTTCCCGATACGGAGAAGGCTATACGTTTCCGGCACTTTTCCATGTAGGCGAGTGCTGGGCACTGGTATCGGAGACCGGCGTGCGCAGTTTGTATTGTGCTTCTCACCTGAGTGACGCAACAAAAGAAGGATTGTACAGCATTGCCTTTCCGAATCCGGGCGAAATGAACGGACTTGGCTCGTCTACTCCGGGACTGGCTTTGCCGGGGGTGACTCCCTGGCGTACCATTACGGTAGGAAATAGCTTGAAACCCATTGTAGAAACCACCGTTCCCTTCGATGTGGTCGATCCGTTGTACGAACCTTCTCAGGATTACAAGTTCGGACGTTCTACCTGGAGCTGGATCATGTGGCAAGATCCGAGTATCAATTATGACGATCAGGTACGTTTCATTGACCTGGCCAGTGAAATGGGGTATGAATATACGTTGATTGACGGTGGCTGGGAAAAGAATATCGGTCGTGAAAAGATGGAAGAACTTTTCAAGTATGCCCATCAGAAGAATGTGGACGTTTTCGTATGGTATAATTCCAACGGTTACTGGAACGATGCGCCTCAGGACGCCAAGCAGTGCATGAGTAATTCGGTAGCCCGCAAGAAAGAGATGAAATGGCTTCAGAAATGTGGAGTAAAAGGATTGAAGGTAGATTTCTTCGGCAGTGACAAGCAGCAGATGATGGGAGTGTATGAAGATATTCTGACCGATGCCAACGAATACGGACTGATGATTATTTTCCATGGCTGTACCATTCCCCGTGGATGGGAACGGATGTATCCTAATTACGTGGGCAGTGAGGCGGTACTGGCCTCCGAAAACCTGATTTTCAATCAGCATTTTGATGATATGGAAGCTTATAATGCCTGTCTGCATCCGTTTATCCGCAATGCGATAGGATGTATGGAATTTGGAGGTACACTGCTGAACAAGCGTCATAACCGGACGAACGACGGAGGTACTGTCCGTAAGACTACGGATGTATTTCAGTTGGCTACAGCCGTATTGTTCCAGAATCCGATCCAGAACTTTGCACTGGCTCCGAACAATCTGACCGACGCACCGGCGCTGGCCATCGATTTCATGAAACAGGTGCCTACTACCTGGGATGAAACGATGTTTCTTGACGGCTATCCCGGGAAATATTGTGTGCTGGCACGTCGTCACGGTGACCGTTGGTATGTGGCAGGTGTCAATGCACAGAAAGAACCTTTGAAACTGACATTGGCTCTGCCGATGTGGGAAAAGGGTACAGCTGTATCTTATTACCTGGATGACAAGGACAGACAGCCTGTGTTGAAAGAGTTGAAAATCAAAAATCCGGCAGAAGTGAAAGTTGTGATTCAGCCCGAGGGAGGAATTATTCTTACGGAATAAGGCTTGTCATTTTTGAGGCAAAGAAGCGTGATTTTTTAGCAGAAATCACGCTTTTCTGTTTTAAATTTATAACTTTGCAATCTAACTCATTGAATCATGGAGAATAATAAACTTTTCATCTACAATACCCTGACCCGTACGAAGGAACTGTTTGTTCCTTTGCATGCTCCTCATGTAGGAATGTATGTGTGTGGTCCTACCGTATATGGTGACGCTCATCTGGGACATGCGCGTCCTGCCATCACTTTTGATATTTTATTCCGTTACCTGACTCATCTAGGTTATAAAGTACGCTATGTGCGTAACATTACGGATGTAGGTCATCTGGAGCACGATGCAGACGACGGAGAAGACAAGATTGCCAAGAAGGCGCGTCTGGAACAGCTGGAACCGATGGAAGTGGTTCAGTATTATCTGAACCGTTACCACAAGGCCATGGAGGCACTGAACGTATTGTCTCCAAGTATCGAGCCGCACGCTTCGGGGCATATTATCGAGCAGATTCAGCTGGTAGAAGAAATTCTGAAAAACGGATATGCGTATGTCAGCCAGGGATCGGTATATTTTGATGTAGCCAAGTATAACAAAGACCATCACTACGGGAAACTTTCCGGACGTAATCTGGATGATGTAATCAATACTACCCGTGAACTGGACGGACAGCAGGAAAAGCATAATCCGGCTGATTTTGCCTTGTGGAAATGTGCGCAGCCTGAACACATCATGCGTTGGCCTTCACCCTGGAGCAACGGTTTCCCGGGCTGGCACTGTGAATGTACGGCCATGGGACGCAAATATCTGGGTGAGACCTTTGATATTCATGGAGGCGGTATGGACCTGATTTTTCCGCATCATGAATGTGAAATCGCACAAAGCGTTGCTTCACAGGGACACGATATGGTACGTTATTGGATGCATAACAACATGATTACCATCAACGGACAGAAGATGGGCAAGTCACTGGGGAACTTCATTACCCTGGATGAGTTCTTTACGGGCTCCAACAAGTTGCTTGCACAGGCATATACTCCGATGACTATCCGTTTCTTCATTTTGCAGGCACACTACCGCAGCACGGTCGATTTCAGTAACGAAGCGCTGCAGGCTGCCGAAAAGGGACTGGAACGTTTGTTGGAAGGCGTGAAGAATCTGGAGCGTATTACACCGGCCAAGACTACTTCGGGCATTGAGCCTGCGGGCCTGCGTGAAAAATGCTACGAGGCCATGAATGATGACCTGAATACACCGATTGTCATTTCTCATCTGTTTGACGCCATTCGCATGATCAATACGGTGATTGATAAGAAAGCGACCATCAGTGCCGAAGACCTGGAAGAGATGAAGAGTGTGTTCCATCTGTTTGTGTTCGATATTTTGGGATTGAAGGCAGAAGCAGAGAACAATGCGGCCCGTGAAGAGGCATACGGAAAGGTAGTCGACATGCTGCTGGAACAGCGTATGCAGGCCAAAGCCAATAAGGACTGGGCTACAAGCGATAAGATTCGTGATAACCTGGCTGCACTGGGTTTTGAAGTAAAGGATACCAAAGACGGATTTACTTGGAAGCTGAATAAGTAAACATTGTTCTTGCAAGTATAGGGGGAGATTTTGTTATAAATTCCCTGAATATTTGCTACAGATATTTTTGGAAAAACTCGATTACTGTTTTTGAGTAGTCGAGTTTTTTTATGTTGGTTTTCGTTTAAAAAAGAGAGGCAGGTTGGAACATTTTGAAAAGTCTATTTCCCGGCAAGGTATTTCTGAATGACTGATTATTTGTTTATTGGCCGGTTAAAAATGTTTTAATCAGGGCTTAAAAGACAAAGATTCTTCTTACATTTGAGATGTTAACTTTTATGTGTAAGAAAAACATTTGATAAGATGAAAAAAGAACTGCTAATGTGCGTTGCCCTGGCATCTTGTCTGACATTGTGGGGACAGATTTTTGAAAAAACGGCTCAGGGAGGAAAATTCCAGACAGCACAACCTGTCTTACATGGAGAAGTGATCTTTTATTCTCCTTCGATAGTGCGTATTGTAAAATATCCGTCGGCCGAAATGCCCGATAAGAAAAGTTATCCCGTGATTAAGCAGCCGGAAGCGGTGAATATTTCGTACAAACAAGATGGAAACAGGGTATGTATGACCGCCGGACAAATGGTGGTAACACTGGATGTTGCGACGGGAAAGGTAACTTATGAGGACCTGAAAGGGAGAAGTCTGTTGAAAGAAAAAGAAGAAGGGACTAATTTCATCCCCCGGAGAGATGTCAACCGGGACGCATATACAGTCTCTCAGACTTTCAGGCTTGATCCGGAGGAGGTTATTTATGGCTTGGGACAACGGCAGAGCGGAGCAATGAATCACCGAAACCAGCAGATACATTTGTCGAATGTGAATACAGACATCTGCATTCCTTATTTTACATCGGAAAAAGGCTATGGCGTGTATTGGGACAATCCGGGTATTTCCGATTTCAGCGATTCTCCTTATGAAACTTCTTTTTCTTCACAGGTCGGTCTTTGTTCGGATTATTACTTCCTTTATAAAGATGGAACGCAGGATGGTGTCATAGCCTGTATCCGTGACCTGACGGGGAAAGCTACCATGTTTCCGTTATGGGCCATGGGATACTGGCAGTGTAGGGAGCGATACAAGAGTCCGGATGAATTGTGTGGCGTGCTTGACAAGTATCGTGAACTTGAAGTTCCCATCGATGCCATTGTGCAGGACTGGCAGTACTGGGGGTGTGATTCCAACTGGAATGCCATGAAGTTTATGAATCCGCGTTACATCAACAAGGTAGGCGACAAGGAGTGGATGAAATACATACCGAAGGGACATAATGCGGATGATACCTTGCTCGTAACTACGCAACCGCGTATTAAAAGTCCGCAGGAAATGGTAGATTATGTACATAAGCGTCATGCGCATCTGATGATTTCTATCTGGGCCAGTTTCGGTCCCTGGACCGACCAGTATAAGGAACTGAAAGCAATGAATGCGCTGCTCCCGTTTGATACCTGGCCGCTGAATTCCGGTACTGCGGCCTACGATCCGTTTAATGAGAAAGCATGCGATTTGTACTGGCGTTATCTTAAACCCATGTATGATATGGGAATGGATGCCTGGTGGACCGATTCTACCGAACCGGATCATTTCAATGTCAAGGAGTCTGATTTTGACATGATGACGGCCGATGGCTCTTTCCGTTCCGTACACAATGCGTTTCCTCTGATGACCAATAAGGGGATATACGAACATCAGCGGAAAGTTTCCGATTCCAAGCGCCTGTTTCTGATGACAAGATCATCTTACCTGGGACAGCAGCACTACGGTTCGTTCAGTTGGAGCGGAGATGTAGCTTCCAGCTGGGAGTCGATGAAAAATCAGATTCCGGCAGGATTGAACTATACCTTGTGCGGCATTCCTTTCTGGACAACCGATCTGGGTGGATTTTTCGGATGGCAGTATAACGATGACGTGAAGAATGTGGCTTATCAGGAACTGCATGTCCGCTGGTTCCAGTGGGGATGTTTCCAGCCGATTATGCGTAATCACTGTTCTTCGCCCATGGTCAACGAGATATATACTTTTGGTAAGGAAGGCGACTGGGCTTACGATGCACAGAAACGGATAATTGAACTTCGTTACCGTTTGCTTCCTTATATTTACAGTTTGAATGGAGCGGTGGTACAGGAAAATGGTACGCTGATGCGTCCGTTGATTATGGATTTTGCTTCCGACCGGAAGGCTATTTTGCTGGATGATGAATACATGTTCGGAAAGAATATGCTGGTGTGTCCGGTTACGGAACCGCTTTATACCCGGAAAATAGAAGGGAACAAGGGAGTTACGACCGTCCCCGATGTGGCTAAGGCTTCTGCACCGGTACAGGTTTATTTGCCTGAAGGTACCCGGTGGATAGACTTCTGGACCAATGAGATGAAAGAAGGCGGACAGGAAATCAGCCGGGAATGTCCGATAGATGTACTGCCGCTGTATGTGAAAGCCGGAAGTATTCTTCCATTGGGACCGAAAGTGCAATATGCTGCCGAAAAGAAATGGGACAAGCTTGATCTTTGTATTTATCCGGGAGCCGATGGAGAATTTGTTCTTTATGAAGACGAGGCTGATAATTATAATTATGAAAAGGGAATGTTTTCTACCATTCGATTCAACTGGAACGATGCAACACGGACGCTGACCATCAGCGACCGGAAAGGTGAATTCCCTCAGATGTTGAAACACCGCACTTTCTGTGTTACGTTGATGCAGCCAGGAAAACAATCGGCCGAAACCGTTACGGTAAAGCCTGACAAGAAGATCAGTTATTCGGGCCGGAAACTGGAAGTTAGCTTGTAGTTGTGGCCTGTAGAAAGGCTGAAAGCGGAATCGGGGGAAATGCATCATGTAGAATGGCGCATTTCCCCCGATCTTGTTTTTATTTGTTCTTTACGATGGAAGTCAGTGGATATTTGTTTCCTTTGATGTTGGTCAGGAATGCCTTGGCCGATCCGAAATTCAGGTACATGTCCAGGCGTACCGGAAGATGGTTGCGGTCATCGGTAACATAGAAGGTAATGACCTCTTTTTCTTCCTTGTCCTTGTATTCTACCAGTGAGAATACCAGACAACGGTATGTGGTACCGTTCTCGGCCTTGTAGTTTTCTTTTCCCCGGTAGATAAGGGTCTGTTTTTCGATTTCTCTGCCTGTTGCCATTGAGAAGAGAATCTTTTGTCCCGGTTTGTAGTCGGAAGCATCGTAGGAACGTGCTTGCAGCAGGATACTCAGCATGTCGTATACACAGACACCTACTTCATCGTGGCGTTTGTTGGTCTGTCCCCTGAGGGTTCGTTGCTGGTCGACAATGCATTTTCCGTTCCGGTAACTGAAATGTACCTCATCGATGGAATATCTTTTCCCCTCTTCGGCCGCTTTCCGGAAATAAACGGGAATCAGATCGTCTGTCGTGATACACGTCAAGGTGTCTCTCATCTTGAACCAGCGGTCGGCTCGCTTGTTGGTGTACGTCAGCAAGTCGGTTTGCAGGCCTTGTTTGCCCTTGAATTCTGTCTGATGGACGTTCATTTGTGCCCATCCTACATTGAACCAGATAAACTTCCAGTTAAACTTCAGTTCGTAAGAAAGCGTTTCACCGGGTTTAATCGCATCGTTTACGGCACCACATTGTGCTTTTGCTGTCAGCCCTCCGATGAGAAGGCATAGACAGATCATCCATTTCTTCATCATGTTGTTTTTCCTAGTTTACGAGCCCGTTCCTTGTTACGGTCCTTTACTTTTTTGGCCTCATCGGGTTTCTGTTTCTTTATCTCATCCAGTTTCTGTTTATCCAGCGGAGTACCCTTCAGATCCCATGTTTCTTCGAAATCGAAGTTAGCTTTCATTTCCCATACTTTAGGGAAATAATAGACTTCTTCCGGCTGAATTTTCTGGTTGTAATCTCCTGTATCCCATTTTCCGTTGTTGTTGGTATCGTTGAACAGGCGGATGTAGTATTTGGTACTTGGCTGAAGGAAGTAGAAATCGCACGTATGTTTGTCGCTCACAGGCTGTTGTCTGACGACGGCATCACTGCTGTTCAGCAGTTGGACGATGGCATGCGGTCCTTCTCCCCGGATATTCAGATAAAGCGTGCCATATTCTTCCAGGGTCTTGATCTTTAGTTTATTTTCCACTTTGTCTGTATGGAGTCCGTAGAGTCCCTGAATGGCCATGGAGTCTATCTTCAGTTGGTATTCCTGTCCCGGTTGCCATTCGGCCAGGATCTGGTATTTCCGTGGGGTTATGCTGTCGGCCATAAACAGGAAGGGTATATCCTGCCAGACGGAATCCACCATCATCGTGACATGAAAGGCGGCGGTATCGATACGGGCTACAGGTTCTTCAAACTGTAACGTAATGTTCCGGTTCAGATCCATGGACGAAGGGGCGTCTACGTTCATTTTCAGGAATTCTGTCTTGGCTATTTCCAGTGTGTCACCTTTCTTGGCTCTTTTCTTCTGTTCTTTTTCTTCTTTCTTGCGCTGTTCCTCTTCCAGTGCCATCCGGCGTTTCTTGTCTATCTTGTTGGTCATGCGGAGCGTATCCGTTTTGGGGACCAGTTTCCCAAGGGTATCTGTAGCCAGATAGGTCAGTTGCAAGGTCAGGGTATCCCGTTCGCATAAGGTAGTATCCTTTAGCCAATAACGGATCGTGTCGTTTCCTGCTGTATTCTCGATGACAAAGGCGTCCTTTTCGTCGAAATCCAGTCCTTTGACGGTAGGTAAGGTATCTGCTTTTGCACTGAAATACAAGGAGAAGCGGTTCAACTGTTCGCGTTCGCTCTTGGCCAGATACTGAAGCGTGTTTTCTTCCTTGAAGGCACGTAAGACGATGTTGTCGGGCATGAAACGGGTATATTTCACTTGCAATATCGTGTCATAATGAAGTGAATCGTTCTCATGCCAGATTGTATCTTGTCTGACTGCGCCTTCCATACTGGGGATGACAAGGGAATCCTGGAAGGCTATTGCTTCGGTTTTTGAATCGAACAGGTAGTTCTGGTTTCCGTCCATCAGGGCATAGATGCGGTATTTGCCCGGTGCTACTCCCTTGATGGTAAAGTGTCCGCGGCTGTCTGTCCGCGAGATACGGTCGAACGGCAACGTTGTAAAGGCTGAGTCGTTCAGGTTGCGGTGCAGGCCTACCTGAATGCCTTTGATGGGTTCCAGGTCTTGTGCATTCAGTACGGTACCCGATACTTCCATGGTATCGATGGCAGGACCGGTGGAGAACGCATAGGCGAAGTTTCCCATCGGATTGTCTTCGTTGTTGTCTACAATGGCATCTCCGAAGTCGATGGTATACGTGGTATTGGCTTTCAGGCTGTCGAAGAATTCTACTACTACACTGCGTCCGCTTGTCTTTACTTCCGGGCTTTCCTTTTGGGGAGGAGAAATAATGACTTTTTCGGAAGCCTTATCCAGTTTGATGTATTCGTCGAATTCGATGGTGATTTTCTTGCGGGTATTGTTGACTGCGTTTGGAGCGGGATTGGAACGTACGAACTTGGGAGGTGTTTCATCGTAAGGTCCTCCGTCGGGAGTTCCTGGGCTTGCGCATGCATAAAATCCAATCAGAACGAGTAGGATGGCAAGATATTTGGGAATGGGTTTCATGTATTTCTTATGTTTGGTATAAATAGCAAAACAGGGATTCACAAAGAAGGGAAATTTTTGTGAATCCCCGTAGTTTTTTAATTTAATTTCAGCATTTCTTCGATATACTCACGGTTGTTGCTCAGTCGGGGCACTTTGTGTTGTCCTCCCAGCTTTCCTTTCTGTTTCAGCCAGTCATGGAACAATCCCGGCCGCGCGACAATGATTTCCAGTTCCTGCAGGGTAATGTCTTTGTGACGTTTGGCCTCGTAGTCTGAATTGATGGCTTGCAGTGTCTTGTCGAGTACATGCCGGAATTTCTCGATTGAATCGGGCATGACGCTGAATTCTATGAGCCATTGGTGCCGGCATTTGGCATTGGAGTCCATGAAAACCGGTGCTGCCGAGTATTCCAGAACCTGTGCCCCTGTTTCCTGACAGGCACGTTCCAGTCCTTTTTCGGCATTGTCTACCATCAGTTCTTCTCCGAAAGCATTGATAAAATGTTTGGTTCTTCCGGAAATGATGAATTTGTAAGGGTCTTTTTGGGTGAATTTTACGGTATCACCCAGCATGTATCTCCAGAGTCCGCAGGAGGTACTGATCAGCATGGCATAGTTTTTACCGGTTTCTACTCCCCAAAGAGGTACTACGTTCGGGTTCGGGTTGTCCAGTTCGTCCATGGGAATGAATTCGTAGAACACATCGTAGTCTATCATCAGTGTCATGGCCGGATCGTGCAGGTCGGTTTGAAGTCCGAAGAAACCTTCGCTTGCATTATACGTTTCCATGTAATGCATCTTGTCGCTTGGTATCAGCTGTTTATACTGTTCGCGATAGGGTGTGAAGCAGACTCCTCCGTGGAAGAACACTTCCAGGTTTGGCCATACCTCGTTCAGATGTTTGGCACCGGTCTTTTCCAGAATCCGTTTGATGACGGCCAGCATCCACGAAGGGACCCCTGAGAGGTTGGTTACATTCTGATGGATGGTTGTTTCGGCTATGCGTTCTACTTTTTCTTCGAATTCGCTCAGCAGCGCTATTTCCTTGCTGGGTACCCGGATGAGATTGACCAGCGGATTGATATTCTGTATCAGGATGGCCGAAAGATCACCTACCAGACTGTCCTTTACGTTATAGTTCGGGCTGTGGCTTCCACCCAGGATTAATCCTTTGCCAGAGAAAAAACGGCTTTCCGGATTTTCGCGCAGATACATGGCTACGGCATCCGTTCCTCCTCTGTAGTGAATGTTTTTCAGTCCTTCCGGACTTACCGGGATAAATTTGCTTTTATCGTTGGTCGTTCCTGATGATTTGGCATACCAGATGACTTTTCCTGGGCATAACACGTCTGCTTCGCCATGGCGCATGCGGTCGATATATCCTTTGGCCTCTTCGTATGTTTGTACAGGTACCTGCTGAAAATCAGTATATTCTTTGATTTGTGCGTATCTGTATTTCCGTCCCCATTCGGTGGCGCTGGAGTTTTGTATCAGTTTGTGGAGTATCCGGTTCTGGATCGCTTCTGCCTGAGTGGCATACAGGTCGATTTCTTTTTGTCTGGAACTGAATAACTTCCCTATTAGTTTCGTTGAATTCATTGGTTGTAATGTTTCAATCCTTATCCATGCAAAGGTAGGTTATTTCTGATTAAATTATAGGCATGTACAATTATTTTTTTTATATGGCAGGTATTTCAGCACATTTTTGTGTACCTTTACATTACAATCTCAATTGGGAAGAAATATGAAGATAGGAATTTTAACTTCAGGTGGTGACTGTCCGGGTATCAACGCCACGATCCGTGGGGTTTGTAAGACAGCAATAAATCATTATGGGATAGAGGTATACGGCATTCATAGCGGATTCCGAGGTTTGCTGGACGATGATATTATTCCGTTGACCGAAAATTCGTTGACCGGATTGCTGAATATGGGAGGAACAATTTTAGGAACTTCGCGTGAAAAACCTTTCAAGCGCCGCGGAAACCTGGATTCGGAAGACAAGCCTGCCATGATGTTGAAAACTATCCGCGATCATGGATTGGATTGCATTGTCTGCATCGGTGGTAACGGTACACAAAAAACGGCGGCAAAACTGATGGAATCGGGGGTAAATGTTGTTTCCATTCCAAAGACCATAGACAACGATGTCTGGGGGACGGATGTATCTTTTGGATTTGATTCGGCTGTTTCCATCGCGACGGAGGCCATCGACCGCCTGCATTCTACGGCCAGTTCTCACCAGCGGGTGATGGTAATTGAGGTAATGGGGCATAAGGCAGGATGGATTGCCTTGTATTCGGGTATGGCCGGAGGAGGAGATATTATTCTGCTGCCGGAGATTCCGTATGATATTCATCGGATAGGAGATACCATCATCAACCGTCTGAGACGCGGAAAGCCTTATTCCATCGTTGTTGTGGCAGAAGGTATTCAGACCATGGACGGAAAGAAAGCCGCCCAGTACATTGCCGAAGAAATAGAATATGAGACCGGTTTTGAGACCCGTGAAACCGTTCTGGGATATATCCAGCGGGGAGGAAGTCCTACCGCGTACGACCGCAACCTGGCTACCCGGATGGGAGGTCATGCTACGGATCTGATTGCACAAGGATTGTTTGGCCGGATGATTGCCTTGAAGGGAGACCGTATAGATTCAGTACCTTTGGGCGAAGTGGCTGGCAGGCTGAAACTGGTTACACCTGATCATGACCTGATTCAGCAGGGCCGGCGGATGGGGGTTTGTTTCGGCTAACGGCCCGATAAAAAACGGGCTCGCGTCTGCAAGTAAACGAACGTTCGTATTCATCCGGACGTCTGGATGTTTTAATGAATACGAACGTTCGTTTTTAAAACGGTAGTCATTGTTACTACTTTTGATGGCTGAAAGCCTTTGAAAAATAAATGAGGTTGTATCAGAACGGACGTAAAGTAATCCTGATACAACCTTGTTTAGTTCTTTAATGTTTCACTGGCAGAACCATCATCTCCCTGTTCCGATTCGAGAAAAGCGGCCTCTTCGGCTTCGTTGATGATGCGCTCCACATCGTCGTATTTTTCTGTAGGAATTTCTTCTTCTACAGTAACCTCCGCAAGTGTAACTCCTTCTACGGCTGTGGGTTGAATTGCATCCGACGTATCTGTTCCCGTTGCGTTCTGCATTTGTTCGCGGGCTGTCTTGGCCGCAAAGATGGCGTCGATGAATTTAGGATCATTCTTGATCATGCTCATGGTTTGATGAGCGGCTTCCTGTTGAGATTCCTTTTTGGAGTATCCTTTTCCTCGTCCTCCGGTTATTTTTTCTACCAGAACTACCGTTTCAAAAATAGGATTCTGACTTTCGTCAACCGATTGTCCGGCTACCTGGAATTCTACTTCGAACTTGTTCTTCTGACTCCATTCAATCAGTTTCGATTTAAAGTTAACCTCCTTGCGGGAGATTTTTTCCAGATTCAGGTATTTCCCGATAATCCGTTCTTCCATGAATTTCTTGCAGGCTCTGTATCCCCGATCCAGATAGATGGCTCCGATGAGGGCTTCGAAAGCGTTTCCGCACATGTAGCTGTTGTGCGAGGACTGGCGCGTGGTGTATTTTATCAGTTTGTCGAGCCCGATTTCTACAGCCACGTGATTCAAGGTTTCACGCTGTACTATTTTTGAACGGGTGTTGGTCAGAAAGCCTTCACGTTTTCCTTCGAATCGTTTGTAAACGATGTCGGCTACGACGGCATCCAGGATGGCATCTCCCAGAAATTCCAGGCGTTCGTTGTTCAGCAGACGGCCTTTTTCCTTTACGGAAGAAGATTTGTGTAGTAAGGCTTGCTGGTAGATGTCGATGTTTCGCGGATAGAATCCCAACATCTTGTAAAAACAAAGATAAGGCTCCTTATCCTTCCGGAAGAGAAGTCTTATCTTATCTGTTATATTGTCAAACACAGTTTACTCGGTGTATTTTTTAACGATTACACATGCGTTGTGACCACCAAAACCAAAAGTATTGCTCAATGCGGCACGTACCGTACGGTGCTGTGCTTTATTGAATGTGAAGTTCAGGTTATAATCGATGTTTTCATCGTTATCTCCCTCTTCGTGGTTGATGGTAGGAGGTACAACATCATTCTTGACTGACAATACACTGGCAATAGCTTCTACACCTCCGGTAGCTCCCAGCAGGTGACCTGTCATCGACTTGGTAGAGCTGATATTCAGTTTGTAGGCATGTTCACCAAAGAGTTCCTTGATGGCTTTTACTTCGGAAACATCACCTACCGGAGTAGAAGTTCCATGTACGTTGATATAGTCGATATCTTCCGGTTTCATACCGGCATCTTCCAGCGCGTTTTTCATAACCAGTTTCGCACCCAGACCTTCCGGATGAGAAGCTGTCAGATGGTAAGCGTCTGCTGAAGCGCCGACTCCGGCCAGTTCGGCATAGATCTTTGCACCACGTGCCTTGGCATGTTCCAATTCTTCCAGTACCAGGCATCCTGCACCTTCGCCCATTACAAATCCGTCGCGGCTTGCGCTGAACGGACGTGAAGCATGTTCCGGATCGTCATTGCGTGTAGACAGGGCATGCATGGCGTTGAAGCCACCTACTCCCGGGGGGAAGATAGCTGCTTCGGCACCTCCTGTAATGATGGCATTGGCTTTACCCAGTCGGATATAATTGAATGCATCACCGATGGCATTGGAAGATGATGCACATGCAGAAGTCGTAGTGAAGTTAGGGCCGTGGAATCCGTACATGATAGAGATTTGTCCGGAAGCGATATCGGCAATCATTTTCGGGATGAAGAACGGGTTAAATTTCGGGCCAATTGTATCTTTGGTGCGTTCGTAGCCGCCTACTTCCTCTTCGAAAGTGTGGATACCGCCGATACCTACGCCTAAGATTACTCCGATTCTATCTAAGTCTTCTTTTTCAACATCAAGTCCTGAATCAGTTACGGCCTCTTTAGCTGCTACCACAGCATACTGTGTATAGAGGTCCATCTTGCGTGCTTCCTTGCGGTCGATGAAATCGGTCGCATTGAAGTTTTTCACTTCGCAGGCAAACTGAGTCTTGAATTTGGAAGCGTCAAAATGAGTAATAGGCCCTGCTCCACTCACACCTTTCAGCAGGTTTTCCCAAAATTCGGGAACGGTATTGCCGATGGGAGTAAGTGCACCAAGACCTGTTACCACTACTCTTTTTAATTCCATACGATAGAATTAATTATTTTGCGTTAGCTTCGATGTAAGAGATTGCGTCACCTACAGTCTGGATTTTTTCTGCCTGATCGTCTGGAATAGAGATACCGAATTCTTTTTCGAATTCCATGATCAATTCTACTGTATCCAATGAGTCTGCACCCAGATCGTTTGTGAAGCTAGCAGTAGGAACAACTTCTGATTCTTCTACGCCCAATTTATCAACGATAATTTTCTGTACTTTTGATGCGATTTCAGACATAATTTTCAAATTTTAAGTTTATAAATAGAATTTTTTGTTTGATTTTTCGGTGCAAAGGAATAAATATTTCTTGTTCTAAACAAATATTCAGGCAAATAAATGCGGTTTTTTGCACAATTTTATAGGTTGTGTGCACGGAAAAGCATTGAAAACCTAGGATTTCCCGGTACTTTGGGGTTCTCAGTAGTTAGGAATTGAGATTCTGCATTGTATGAATATGCGTCCTGATGCAAAAGGCGCTGTCGGTGTGGCTATTTTTCTCTCCGGAGTGGATAATCACTTCGCAACTGTTCGAAAAGTTCCGGATGCGCCCGTAAGGCGTCACAGTCTCTGTGTGGGTTATATTGCTGCAGGATTCGGATTTCTTCGTTGGGATCATAGACCTCATGGGGAACTTCGGGAGGAGCGATCTTGAATTTCATTTCTTTCCCGAAGAAACGGCAATAGGCTTCCAGCACCATGCGGGTGGCATTGGCTTTACCATCGGCCGAATATCCGGCAATGTGTGGCGTACCGATAAAAACGTTGTCCAGCAGTTCCCGGTTGATGTCCGGTTCGTTTTCCCATACATCAATGACAGCTCCGGAAATGTGCCCTTCGTTCAAGGCTGTCAGGATAGCTTGGGTATCAATGACTTCACCACGTGAGGTATTGATGATGTAGGGTTTATGCTTCAATTGCTGGAAGAAATCATCGTTTGCCAGATGGAAAGTTTTATAGACACCTTCTTTTATGAGTGGTGTATGGAAGGTGATGATGTTGCATTCTTCTGCTATTTGCTTCAGACTGCAGAATCCTTTCTCTCCTTGGTCGGCTCGTGGAGGATCGTTGTATAAAACACGTATGTTCAGGTGACGGGCCAGTTGGGCTATGCGACTGCCTACATGGCCTACTCCTACAATACCCAGGCAGGAATCTTGAAGCTGGATGCCTTTCTCTTTTTGAAGCAAAAGCAGCACTGCGTGTAGGTATTGTTCTACAGCTCCGGCATTGCATCCCGGGCAATTGCTCCAGGCAATACCTGCTTCCTTACAGAATTCAGTATCGATGTGATCGAATCCGATGGTCGCTGTTCCGATGAATTTTACGTGACTGCCACTCAGAAGCTGGCGGTTACAAAGTGTACGTGTACGGATTAGTAAGGCATCTGCATCTTTTACAATTTCGGGGGTAAACGCTTTTCCCGGAAGGTAAATTACTTCATCGGCCAGTTGTTCGATGACTCCTTGGATATAAGGAATCTTGTTGTCTACGATTACTTTCATAACGCCATGGTATAAAGATTGGAGGGCAAAGGTAGAAATTTTAATGATTTTGTTGGAAGGTTTTTTTGAAGATTATTTTTCTCATATTTTTATTGGTCTCTGATTGGATTAACAGCCACTAAGCTCGAATGATGTATTATAGTCTGTTTTAGAGCATGGTAATACTATAATTAGGGTCTGAAACCCGATAAGTCCTATTTTATTCCTATCTTTGCCCAATATGATTCACTTAATCGATATTGGATAATGAAAGAATATGACTACCTGATTGTTGGTGCCGGTCTGTTTGGCGCAGTTTTCGCTCATGAAGCGACAAAGCTCGGAAAACGCTGTTTGGTGATTGACAAGCGGAAACATCGAGGAGGAAATGTATATTGTGAAGATGTGGCCGAAATTCATGTACATAAATATGGAGCACATATTTTTCATACAGATAAAAAGGAGATTTGGGATTATGTAAATCAGCTTGTTGAATTCAACCGTTTTACGAATTCTCCTTTGGCTTGTTATGAAGGGAGACTGTATAATCTTCCATTCAATATGAATACCTTTTATCAGCTGTGGGGAGTCCGGACACCGGCTGATGCAAAGGCCAAGATTGAAGAACAACGCAGTTGTTACCAGTCTGTTACGGAACCGGCCAACCTGGAAGAACAGGCTTTAAAGTTATGTGGTAAGGATATTTATCGTATCTTGATTAAAGGATATACGGAAAAGCAGTGGGGACGTTCGGCCACAGAATTGCCTGCTTTTATCATCAGGCGCATTCCGTTCCGTTTTGTTTTCGACAATAATTATTTCAATGATGCTTATCAGGGCATTCCGAAAGGAGGATACAATGTGTTGATTGATAAACTGCTGGAAGGAAGTGATGTCCGGCTGGAAACCGATTATTTCGAGAATCGTTCTTATTGGGATGAAATAGCCGGGAAAATATTGTTTACCGGATGTATTGACGAGTTTTACGGTTTCCGGTGTGGGTCTCTGGAGTACAGAAGCTTGCGGTTTGAACAGCAACTGTTAGATATGGAAGATTTCCAGGGAAATGCTGTAGTCAATTATACGGAGCGGGAGATTCCTTATACCCGAATCATTGAACATAAACATTTTGAGTTCGGTAATCAGCCGGTAACAGTTATTACGTATGAGTACCCGGACAGTTTCGCTCCCGGTAAAGAACCTTATTATCCGGTTAATGATACCCGTAATTCAGAAATATTCAGTAAATATCAGGAGTTGGCCCGGAAAGAAGAAAAGATTCTGTTCGGAGGACGTCTCGCCCAATATACGTATGCCGATATGGATGATACGATAGAGGCTGCCTTAAAACTGTGCAAAGAAGAACTACAAACTATATGAGCATGAAAAGTCTGCATATTATCACACCAGTTAAAGATTCTATCGAGTTTACTTTGGAAACGGTAAAAGCGATTCTGGAATCGGAACTGACTGTTCCTTATACATATACGGTATATAATGATTTCAGTACCGAAGAAAATACACGGATTCTGGAAGAGCAGTCGAAAAAGATGGGTTTCCGTTTGGTCAATTTGTCCGATTTGACTGACCATCCCTCACCGAATTATTTGTTGGTTCTTCAGAAGACCCAGCAGGAGGCCATCGAGGCAGATGCGGGGTTGTTGATTGTGGAATCGGATGTGGTAGTCAAGAAGGATACCCTGCAGGGCTTGTTCGATGGCGCATCGGCCCGTCCGGATTGTGCGATTGCCGCTGCGGTTACAGTCGATGAGGCTGGAATCATCAATTATCCGTACCTGCATGCTAAAGGGAATGAAGGAAAGGTCTATCCGGAGAAGAAACATTGCAGTTTCTGTTGTTCCCTGTTGACACCTGCATTTCTGAAGGCTTTCGATTTCCATGAGTTGGATGCGACTAAAAACTGGTATGATGTAACGATTTCTCACGAAGCGCTGAAAAAAGGTTTTCAGAATTACCTGTTTACAGTGTTGCCTGTCTGGCATCGTCCGCACGGAAGCCGGCCATGGAAGCAGTTGAAGTATAAGAATCCGTTGAAATATTACTGGTTGAAATATACAAAAGGTCTGGATAAAATTTAAGCTGTAACGTATGAGTATTATAAATCATCAGACGCTGGTGCTGAGTCCGGACTGCGAACAGTTACGTGATTTTATGCTTTCTATTCCGAAGCGTTTCGCCAGAGGTGAGGGTACTGTTATTCACAAAGGACGGAATGAGTTGAGGAAAATGACTTATCTGGGTAATACTTTTGTCATCAAGTCTTTTCATACCCCGAATATCATTAACCGGTGGGTATACGGTGTTTTCCGTCCGTCGAAAGCCAAACGTTCTTTTGTGCATGCACGGATGTTTCTGGACATTGGAGTCGGTACACCTAAGCCTGTGGGCTATTTGAATATCCGTAGAGGATTATCGTTCGATCGGAGTTATTATGTGACGTATGAGTCACCCTGTCCGTATACGTATGAAGCTCTTTTTAAACAAAAGTTTGCTTACGAGGATGATGTGCTTCGGGCAGTAGGGCATACTACAGCCATACTTCACGAACACGGATATGCTCATAAGGATTACGGACGTGGAAATATCCTGTTTGGACAAACGGCGCATGGAATAGCGATCGAAATAGTAGATTTGAACAGGCTGGCTATCGGTCCGCTGGACATGAAAGCCGGATGTAAGAATCTGGAGCGCTTGCCGGCTACTCCTCACATGCATCGGGTGTTGGCCGAGGAGTATGCAAAGGTACGCGGGTTCAATGCCGAAGAATGCTATCAGTTGATGGTAGCTTATCGAAGTACACAACCTGGAAAGATAGACGGACTTTATTAAGATGCCTATGAATGTTATTGCGGTAGTAGTTACTTATAACCGAAGAGAACTGTTGAAGCGTAATCTGTCGTGCCTGCGGGCTAACCGGCCCGTAGCCTCTATTGTAGTGGTTAACAATGGAAGTACAGACGGTACGACCGAATGGCTGACGGAACAGAAAGATCTGATAGTGATTCACCAGGAAAATGTGGGTGGTTCAGGAGGATTTTATCGGGGAATTCAGCAGGCTTTCCAGATGGGAGCCGACTGGATCTGGTGTATGGATGACGATGTTTTCCCGAGGCCTGACTGTATGGAACATCTGCTACAGCATGCTGATGATCCCTCTGTAGGTATTCTGGCTCCCCGACGGCTGATGGAAGGAAACATTTTCACCAATGATTTCCAGCAGGTAAACCTGACCAATCCTTTTGCTTCCATGTATCAGAAAAAACTGAAAAAGCAGCAGGTGGATGCGCCGGTTGAAATCTGTGGAACGGCATTCGAGGGGCTCTGCATCCGTCGGGAGGCGGTGGGAGCTATCGGACTTCCGAACAAGGACCTGTTCATATTCTGTGACGATACGGATTATTGTCTGCGTGCAGTTCTGGCCGGTTATAAGATTCTGTACATTCCTTCGGCCCTGATGGATAAACAGAAATTCTTTTCCGATGATAATTGGGAAGAACGCAGTAAGAAGAAAAAATGGAAACGTTTTTATCAGGTTAGAAATGCCGCTTATCTGAATCATCGGTATGGTAAGAACTGGGCCGTACGTTACCTGCGTAGTTTCCATGCGGTATTGGGATATATGGCGATAGCGCTGGCGACGGCTCCTTTTAAGGATGTGTATACCCTGCGTGATGTGGCAAGATTCTGGAAAGCCTATCGGGATGGTGTCCGTGAGAAGTTAGGAAAATATTGATTGAATCCATTATCGGAGAAACCATCGGGCCGATATATCTTTCTCAAGGTATACCGGCCCGATACGTATATGTCAGTTAGGTTTTACAGAGCCTGCATGTCGTTCAAGCGCTTGTAATAGCCGTTTTTGGCCAGCAGTTCCTCGTGCTTGCCGTTTTCTACGATTTGTCCTTCATACAGAACGTAAATCTGGTCAGCATTCTTGATGGTAGAAAGACGGTGGGCAATGGCGATGGTAGTACGTGTTTTCATCAGCCGCTCCAAAGCCTCCTGTACCAGTCGTTCGCTTTCCGTATCGAGGGCGGAGGTAGCTTCGTCCAGGATGAGGATAGCTGGATTCTTCAGAATAGCCCGTGCGATGGAGATACGCTGGCGTTGGCCTCCGGAAAGCCGGCAGCCACGGTCTCCGATGTTCGTGTCATAACCTTGTTCGGATTCCATGATGAAATCGTGGGCATTGGCTATTTTGGCGGCTTCTATCACTTGTTCCTTGGTCGCATTTTCTACGCCGAAAGTGATATTGTTATAGAAGCTGTCGTTAAACAGGATGGCTTCCTGATTCACATAGCCTATCAATGAGCGGAGGTCGCTGATGGATACATCCTTGATATTGGTGCCGTCTATCAGGATTTCTCCTCCCTGTACGTCGTGGAATCTGGGAAGTAAATCAACGAGCGTTGATTTGCCGGAACCACTTTGTCCTACCAATGCAATGGTTTCTCCTTTCTTTATCCGCAGGTTAATATCTTTCAGCACCTGGTGCTGTCCGTTATAACTGAAGGTGATATGATTGAATTGGATGTCTTGGTCGAGAGCCGGCAGGTGTTGAGGATGCTGTTTCTCTACAATCGGATTATCAGCTTTCAGAATTTTGTCTACACGTTCCATGGAAGCTAGTCCACGTGGTATCATGTAGCTGGCTTTCGAGAAGTCCTTCAACGGATTGATAATGCTGTAGAGAATAACCATGTAATAAATGAAGGTAGAGGCATCGATGGATGAATTGTTTCCGAGAATCAGTGAACCTCCGAACCAGAGTACGATGACAATCAATATGGTTCCCAAGAATTCGCTCATGGGGTGTGCCAATGCCTGGCGGATGGATACGCGGCTGGTAGCGTCACGATATTCGTTACTGCATTTGTTGAACCGGTCAATCATTTTCTTTTCTGCCGTGAAGGCTTTGATGACACGCAGGCCGCCCAGTGTCTCTTCCAGTTGTGCCATGGTTTCTCCCCATTTCCCTTGAGCTTCGAGAGACTGTCTTTTCAGTTTACGGCCTATTTTTCCCATGACCCATCCCATGGTAGGCAGCACCAGAATGGTGAATAGCGTCAGCTGCCAGCTGATAATCATCAGGGTAGTGAAATAAGAAATAATCAGAATCGGGTTCTTCAGTAACATATCCAAAGAACTGGTAATGGAATTTTCTATTTCCGCTACGTCTCCACTCATACGGGCAATGATGTCTCCCTTCTTCTCTTCCGAGAAAAATCCTAACGGTAAGTAGGTTACCTTGGAATAGACCATGGTACGGATGTCGCGTACGATACCGGTGCGTAAAGGAACCATGACTGCTGTAGAGCCGAAATAACAGGCGGTTTTCAGGAAAGTCATTCCGGCCAGAAACAGACCGAGAAACAACAGGGTAGTAGTAGGTCCGTATGTATCAATCAGCAGGTTGACGTAGTAATAGAAGTTGTTGATGGCTGTCTCTTTCAGTGAGTCGACAGACCATTCCCAATCCATATACTGATAGACCCGCTCCTGTGCTCCGGTCTTGAACAGGATGTTCAGAATCGGAATCAATAGGGAAAAAGAGAATACATTGAAGATGGCCGAAAGTATGTTTAGAATGATAGCCCAGCTGACATATTTCTTGTAAGGCGACACAAAGCGTCGCATGAGTTGGAGGAATTCTTTCATAATAGGGAATGTAACTGCTTGTATTCTGCAAAGATAGTGCAAAAAACTTTAGCTGCGACATCCTTTCTGTAAAAATTGAAGTTTACGTATCGGGAGGATTGTATATTTTTTTGTAGCTTTGTCCTGAATTATAATCCGGTGTCCTGATGAAGTTTGTATATCACATATTATTTTTTCTTTTATATTTGTTGTCTTTGCTTCCGATGAGGCTTCTTTATCTGCTTTCGGACGGACTGTTCTTTCCTTTGTTTCATGTCGTGAAATATCGTCGGAAAGTGGTCGAGAAACAGTTGGATGAGTGTTTCCCAGAAAAAAGTATGCAGGAAAGACGGGCTATAGAACGTCAGTTCTATCATTTCTTCTGCGATTATCTGGTAGAAGTCATCAAACTGTTCTCTATTTCGAAAGAAGAGATGATGCGCCGAATGAAGTTTTTCGGTATCGAGCAGGTGCGGGAAGAGTTGAAAGACAAGAAGTTCTGTTTCCTGTATTTGGGACATTACTGTAACTGGGAGTACATTGCTTCTTTATCTTATTGGTTGCCGGAGATTCACTGCGGACAGATTTATCACCGTATCTATAACCAGGCTTTTGATGATTTGTTTCTGAAGTTGCGTGGACAGTTTGGCGGGGAATCAATTTTGATGAAAGATACGCTCCGGAGAATTCTGACTTTGCGCAACCAGGAGAAAAAGGTCATGATCGGATTTATTTCCGACCAGCTTCCCAAGTGGGAGAATATGAATCACTGGACTACTTTCCTGAATCATGATACTTCTTTCTTTATAGGGGCCGAACGAATCGCCAAACAGGTGGATGCGGCACTCTATTATGTAGACGTGGAACGTGTGAAACGTGGTTATTATCAGGTGACTTTCCGGCTGATGACACTTCATCCGAAAGAGTTTCCGGATTACGAGTTGACAGACCAATATGCCCGTTTGCTGGAAAAGAGTATCCGTCATCAGCCTGCTTATTGGCTTTGGACCCACAAGCGCTGGAAACGGACGAAAGAAGAATGGTTGAAGTGGAAACAGGAAAATTCCCGATGATGTAATGATTAAATGTAGTCGATGATGAAGAATTTTTTACCTCTTATTTCTGTTATTGTCCCTGTATATAATGCACAGGATTATGTAGAACGATGTGTTCGTTCTTTGATGAAACAGACTTATCAGAATCTGGAAATCATCCTGATAGATGATGGTTCTACAGATGATTCATTGGATATATGTGGAAAACTGAAGATGGAGGATGGCCGCATCAGGGTGTTCTCTCAACCGAACCGAGGTGTCGGAGCTGTCCGTAATTTAGGTTTGTCTTTGGCTCAAGGAGCTTATCTGGCTTTTGTAGACAGTGACGACTGGATAGATTCGGATATGTATGAATCTTTATGGAAACTGATGGCGGAACGTCAAGCGGATGTTGTGTGTTGTGCCCATTGTCGGGAAGAGGAAAAACGGACAGTCGTAGTAGGTGGAGGTGCGGATATCCTGGAATTTTCACGCAAAGATGCCTTCGAGGCTTTGAGACAGGAACGGTTCATATTGAATTTTTTATGGGATAAACTTTTCAGGCGGGAACTTTTTGATGGCATAACTTTTCCTGAGAAGAGGAAATTCGAGGATTTGATTGTTTCTCCCCAATGGTTGTCTAAAGCTAATAAAGTAGTTTATTTGTCACAACCTAAATATCATTATTCAGTCCGTTCGGGTAGTTTGACTAACGGAATCAAATCGACAGATATGGATTGGCGTTATGAGATGGTGAAAGCTTTAGCGGAACAAAACCGTTTCTGTAAAGAACATCATTTGTGGGAGAAAGCTTCAGGAAAACTATTCCGTACTTGTGTCCATTTGTTGAACAGGTTATTGCTTTTACCGGTTACTCCAGCATACCAACAGATGCAGGCCTACTGTTTGTCAGTCATTCAGGAGAAGGATTCTGTGAAAGGTTTAGGGGCTGGATATCATTGTAGGAGATATGTATTGGTATATTGTTGGAATATATATGCCAAATTGTATTGTTTTTATAGAAAACTCACTCATTAATTTTGGGGAGGAGACTAGTGTCGGATAAAAAGATTCAATGTGTTTAACTTTATATAAGCCATTGGCAGAATTAAATGTTTTTAGTGAATTCTGCCAATGGCTTTATTTTGAGTTTTAGTTACTCAAATGTTACATCTTGTAGTAGACAACTGCTCGACCGATGAAACCCCTGCATTCCTGGCTGAAAAGGCAAAGGATAACCGTTACGTAATTGAACGTTTGAAAGAAAATGTGGGCGGTTCAGGGGGATTTTCCCATGGGATGAAAGTGGCGGTCCTGCATCACTGTGATTATATCTGGCTGATGGATGATGATACGATTCCTTCGCCTGCAGCTTTGGAAAGATTGGTTGAGGCTACTACGCTCGAACCGGAGATTGGTTTTGTATGCAGCAGGGTGAACTGGACGGACGGAGAACCTCATGTGATGAATAAGGCCGGCGGATTGATTTATTCGGATAAAGAGAAAAAGAATCCGGCCCGGAAGTGTATAGGAGATGTATCGGGCGTTTATTGCAGTCTGTGTTCTTTTGTTTCCGTGTTGGTAAATACACAAGCTGTTATCAGACTGGGACTTCCGGTGAAGGAATTTTTTATCTGGTGCGATGACATTGAATATACTTTACGCATCTCGGATGCAGGTTATCCGTGCTTTTATGTAGAGAAAAGTGTAGTTTGTCATAAAACGGCTTCCAATTATGCGCCTTCCATTGAGAAAGCTCCGGTATCTATGGCCTGGCGTTTTTATTATCAGGCTCGTAACCGTTGTTACATCAAGCGTCAGAAAGGAGGAAACAAGTTGTTGTTTTATTTTTCTGTGTGGAATATGTATCGTGTGTATAAGCATCGTATCAGTCGCAGACCCAAGGAGGAGCGTAAGGAGTTTCTCGAGGCAGTCAGAAAAGGGTGTCGTGATGGACTTACATTTTATCCACCTATTGAATATGTGCAGTAAAGTAACGGATGTCAGGGCTGCTTGGGGGTTATGCAAGGAATAAACGGTTCCCAGAACTTGATACGGCTTTTATGCATGAAGCCGTGACACCCCATGGGAAGTTGTCGGTGATTCAGCTGGTAGCACACCCTGGGTTTCAAGTCGAAGGCAAATTGCAGGGCTGTCCCTACATCGGGATAATTGAACTCGGTAGGTATCAATGCCCAGAAAATATCTTCGTTGTGCATGGAGTCTGGCCGGCTGTTGAAATCGTGGATTTCCTTTGCATATTTGCGGCAGGCTTTGCTGAAAGCCGATACTTTCCGCAGGCATAATCCGCCGTTTCCGATTTTGTCATACATTTGCATGCGGGAGATTTTGTCGGGAGAAGTGAACAGCCATTTTTTCAGTTGGATGAACTGCTTCATGGGGAAATGTCTGTAGCGCGGGCGTGTGGGCCAGGGGGCCGCTACCAGATCATAGCCTTTCTGACACCATTCCTGCAGCTGATCGCTGAATATCCAGGCATCTGTGTGGCAGATCAGAATGTATTCGGTATCTGCAAACAGCTGATAAAAAGACTCAGACATCATCATTTCATTGTATCCGGCTATTCCTCTTTTGATTCCCAGCCAGTCTGTCGATACACTGATTACTTCGGCCTGCGGATATGTGTGTATGTATGAGTCGATGTTCAGTCCCTCAGGCTTGAGAAATACAACGGGGTAAGCTGCCAGTCTTTTCATGTTATTGTCCAGTGCGGCGTTTTCCCACTCTTTGAGTTCTTCTTTGTAGAAAGGAATGATGATTTTTACGAGCTGTTTCATGAGCATGTTGTTAAGTCTTTATCAAATGTCGCTTAGCCGGATGTATTTGGCTTTTCGTATGCCTGTGTAGAACGGAAACAGACGGAAGAAGCGTTTAATCCGTTTTAAAGGATTGTTTAATACACGTTCTCCTTTCCACGGAGTCATGTCCAGATAGGTGAAATAAGCCTGGCGTAACGGGTGCTGGCTGTCGTATTCCCACGGCTTGCGGTTGGTGTAATGTAGGATGACTGGATTCTTCAGTACTTCGGCAAACTTGTTCTTCCAGTTTTCGTCCATTGCTTTCGGGCGACGATAAAAAGCATCCTGTACGTTCCATTTTAAGTCTACCAACAGTTTGTCTTTGTGCAGGACACTGTTCAGTAAATCCTGATCGTTGAAGAGAATCCGTTCCGGGTACTTGTGGAAGTAGTCTATGCAGGCATGGGCTATGTCGTGCTGACGCCAGTAGGCAAGATTTATCAGCAGGACACCGGCGTTGAAGTAGGAATCCTGCATGGGATATTTTAATATTTCATAGCGTTCCGGTTCGCGGCACCCCATGTCTTCTACAGCGGCCACTCCCACCTGGTCTATCGGGGTATTCCAGTAAGGACGGATGTCTCCCAATACCACAATGTCACAATCCAGATAAAGTACACGGTCGATGTCGGCTGGCAGCAGTTCGGAAAGGATGCAGCGATAATAAGTAGCCATGGAGATACGTTTGCTGAACTTGCGGATGGTGAATCCTTCCAGCATCTTGATGTCCGGTTCATAAAAGCAGACCCGATTGTGGTACCGTGCGGCCAGTTGTGTCAGTGTTTCCCGTTCGGCTTCCGAAAGGTCGCGTGCGATGATATGAACCGTAAAAGCCTCTGTCTGATTGTTCTCGAATAAGGAAACGAGCGTTACCGCACAATGTCGTACGTAATTGCTGTCGATGTTGCAGGCGATGTGTATCATGCTTGGGTTGGGGTGTTTTACATTCATTTCTGCAAAGATATAAGATATTCATATAAAAGCGTTATCTTTGTGAGGAAACATTTTATTCACTGGAAAGGCTCATTTAGATTTATGGCAGATAATATCCTTTATAAACTGCGGAGTGGCAAGCCCGTCAAGTTCCTTAATTTTCTGAAAAATTTTCTGGGATTGCTGGTCCCCGACGCATGGTATCGGTCTCGTTTGGAACAGAAGCTGGAAGCTGTACGTTATCGTCCCGATTATGAATACATGAAACAGCGTGTAGATTATTATATGCGTATTCGGCATTCGTGGACGATTTCCGGGCAGGATACGCTGGTGCGCGACCGGAGTTGGATTCATTATACGGGAGCCATTGGCGACTATCGGCGCAAGATGTTTCATACCGCTTATTATTTTGATCAGCATGACGTTACCCGCTGGTTTCCGCCTCAGTTGCGTTGGAATTTCTGTCCGGGTGATGTTTATTTCACGCCCGATGTACCTACGGTGGTAAAAAGCCGTTTGCTGGCTTCCGACAATCAGAACTCAGTCTTGCTGAAGCTGGATAAGCTTCGCCATTTTATGTATGTGTACGATACGAAGCCGTTTCGTGAGAAGAAAGACTGTGCTATCTTTCGGGGAAAGATCCGTCAGAGTCGCCTTCGTACCCGTTTTCTGGAGAAGTTCTTTGGAAGTTCGTTGTGCGACTGTGGGGTAGTAGGTCGGAATGAAGGATGTCCGGAGGAATGGATGACCGAAAAGAAGACCATTCGCGAACATCTGGATTATAAATTCATCATCGCATTGGAAGGAAACGATGTCGCCTCCAATTTAAAGTGGGTGATGTCTTCCAATTCGCTGGCCGTCATGACACGTCCTACTTGCGAGACGTGGTTTATGGAGGGTACGCTGAAGCCCGACTATCACTATGTGGAGGTGAAGGAAGATTTCTCTGATTTTGAAGAGAAACTTCGTTACTATATCTCACACCCCGAGAAAGCTGAAGAGATTATCCGTCATGCCCATGAATATGTGGCGCAGTTCCGGGACGAGAAACGTGAAGAACTTCTCCAGCTGATGGTTATGCGGCGTTATTTCGAAACAAGCGGACAGATGTAATATAAATACGATATGAAGAAGCAAGAAAAATATGCGTGGTTACTGGCCGCTCTTTGTGTAGTCGGTCTGTTCCTGTTCCTGGGAGAATCTTTGTTCAATACCCGGGGAGAGCCCCGGGAAGCTGTGGTTGCCTTGTCGATGTTGCAGGACGGAAACTGGATTCTGCCGGTCAACAATGGAGTAGATATGGCATATAAACCGCCTTTGTTTCATTGGTGTATCGCTTTGTTTTCTACAGTGGCCGGTGGAGTGTCGGAATATACTTCCCGCATGCCTTCGGCTGTGGCACTGGCCCTGATGGTGCTGGGCGGATACGGGTTTTATGCCCGCCGGCGGGGAAGTGAACTTGCTTTTCTGATGGGGCTGATTACCTTGACAAATTTTGAAGTGCACCGTGCCGGGACCAATTGCCGCGTGGATATGCTGCTGTCTGCCTTGATGGTACTGGCGCTCTATCAGCTTTACCGGTGGGGAGAAAAAGGATTGAAAGGAGTCCCCTGGACAGGTATTCTGTGTCTGAGCGGTGCGTTTCTTACCAAAGGTCCGGTAGGAATGGCGCTCCCTTGTCTTGTCGTGGCTGTCTTTCTGTGGATTCGCGGTATGAAGTTCGGCCGGATTTTTCTTTCTTTCCTGGGAGTCGGACTGGCTTCGTGCGTATTGCCGCTGGCATGGTATGTAGCCGCATACCGTCAGGGAGGAGATGAATTCCTTCAGTTGGTACTGGAAGAGAACGTATATCGCCTGTTAGGAAAGATGAGTTATGAATCGCATGAGAATCCGGCTTATTATAATCTGATTACTGTAATAGCGGGATACGTTCCTTACACACTGCTGGTACTTATTTCGCTTTTTGCCTTGAAATACCGCAAGTGGTCGGGTAAACCGGCAGCATGGTGGAACCGTTTCCGTGCGTATGTCCGCAAGATGGACGATGTCCGCCTGTTTTCCCTCCTCAGTATTGTATTGATTTTTGTTTTCTACTGCATTCCTAAGAGTAAGCGCAGCGTTTATCTGCTGCCTGTCTATCCTTTCCTGGCATATTTTCTGGCCGAGTATCTGGTTTATCTGACCCGTCGTCATGTAAGGGTGGTGAAGATATTTGGTAGTGTGATGGCGGTGCTGGCAGGGTTGCTGCTGGTAGTCTTCTTTTCTCTCCGGATGGGATGGATACCCGACAGTATCTTTTCGGGTAGTCACGCAGATCAGAACATCGCTTTCAAGCGTGCGCTTGAAAGTGTACCGTTGGGTATTGTTTCGTGGATTCTGTTGCTGATGATGGCCGGATCCATTGTCTGGTTCGTTTCTTTCCTGAAAAAGGGAAAGTCTGCGGTTCGTCTGCCTTATGCCGTAATCGGTGTAATCGTTGCCATATTCCTGGGGCTTGACGGAATTTTCCAGCCTGCCGTACTGAATGTAAAATCAGACAAGCCGATAGCTGAGCGCATTGCTTCCATTGTTCCGGAAGGAAAATTATATTCTTACCGTACGGATATTACTCCGGGAAACCGGATGCATCCGTTTACCATCAATTTTTACCTGGGCGACCGGGTCGTTCCTTTTGATGTGTTTGAGCCTCAGAAAGGATTTCTGATTGTGGGTAATGCTGAAATTGAAGACTTCAAGGAGGCATATCCGGCTTATCAGGTGGAGGAAGTGTTTGACAGCGGACACCGCAGCTGTGACGATCATAAAATCATTCATTTTTATCGTTTCTGGAAACATGGCGAATGAACGGAAGAAACTGGGAGGACAGGCATTGCGCTTCGGTATGGTGGGCGTGTTTGCCACGGCATTGCATTATGGCATTTATTACGTCTTGCAACGGATGATCAATGTCAATGTAGCTTATACCATAGGTTATGTCCTTTCGTTCCTGGCAAATTTTTACCTGACTGCCCGCTTTACGTTCCGTTCGGCTCCTTCGTGGAAAAAGCTGACCGGGATGGGAGGGGCTCATGCGGTAAACTATCTGCTTCATCTGGCTCTGCTCAACCTGTTTCTCTGGTTGGGTGTACGCGAGGAATGGGCGCCGTTTCCGGTATTTGCCATTGCCGTACCGGTTAATTTCGTATTGGTCCGCTGGGTTTTCAGCGAAAAGAAAAAAAGAGATGTACTATGAAACTGGTAATTGTTGTACCTTGTTATAATGAAGAGGAAGTATTGCCCGAAACGACTTCCCGTTTGTCGGAAGTCATTCGTCGTATGACCGAAGGAGGGCGGATTGATGAAGGACAGATTTTGTATGTAGACGATGGAAGCCGTGACAAGACCTGGAGTCTGATAGAAGGTCTGTCGGCCTCTTATTCTTGTGTATCGGGTCTTAAACTGGCACATAATGTAGGACACCAGCAGGCTTTGTGGGCCGGACTGGAATGGGCTGCCGTACATGCCGATGCGGCCGTATCTATCGATGCAGACCTGCAGGACGATGTGGAAGCCATTCCGCTGATGGTGGATTATTTCAATAAAGGCATCGATGTGGTATTCGGAGTCAGGAAAGAACGTAAGACAGATACTTTCTTCAAGAAACATACGGCGCAGGCCTTTTACCGGCTGATGCGTGGACTGGGAGGCGACATCGTGTATAATCATGCCGATTTCCGGCTGATGAGCCGGCGTACGTTGCAGGCACTGGTTTCTTTTCCCGAACGGAATCTGTTCCTACGTGGCATGGTATCGTCGTTGGGCTATCCTTCGGCCATTGTTTATTACAACCGCAGTCCCCGTCTGGCGGGTGAGTCGAAATATCCTTTCAGCAAGATGCTCAGTTTTGCCCTCGACGGAATTACCTCGTTCTCGGTGCGCCCGTTGCGTTATATTACGTATCTCGGGCTGATGTTTATCCTGATTTCCCTGCTGGCCATTGTTTACGGACTTTGTTCATTTGTAGAAGGCAATGCCATTCCGGGATGGACTTCTCTGCTGGTTTCCGTCTGGTTTATCGGTGGAGCCATCTTGCTGGCCTGCGGAATCATCGGTGAGTACGTAGGTAAAATCTATAAGGAGGTAAAGCGCCGTCCGCGCTATTTCGTAGAGAAAACGGTCTTTCCTGCCGATACAAAGTAGGGCAGAAGAAGGTCGGAAAGGCTATTCTGAAGGCTTTTTCCCTTTGACTGGAGCAAAATAAAAAAACGTCCTCGTGTCTTGAGTGAAACATGAGGACGTTTTTTATAAAACAAACGTTTGTTTTCAATCGGACGTGAGGACGTTCTGACTGATGGTATAACGGTTTGTCTGTTCTGTATTTTTAAGCGTTCTTGTTGGCACGCTTGCGTTCGGTTTCATCCAGGATGATCTTACGCATACGCATGCTCTTCGGAGTTACTTCCACATATTCGTCTTCCTTGATATATTCCAAAGCTTCTTCCAGTGAGAAGATAACCGGCGGAATGATGCGGGCCTTGTCGTCAGAACCGGAAGCACGCATGTTGGTCAGTTTCTTTGATTTGGTAACGTTGACCACCAGGTCGTTTTCGTGTACGTGTTCGCCTACTACCTGACCGGCATATACTTCGTCCTGCGGATAGATGAAGAACTTTCCGCGGTCCTGCAACTTGTCGATAGCGTATGCAAAAGCGGTTCCGCTTTCCATGGCAATCATGGAACCGTTGGTACGGCGGGGGATATCGCCTTTGTACGGCTGGTATTCCTTGAAGCGGTGTGCCATGATGGCTTCACCCTGAGAGGCTGTCAGCACGTTGGTACGCAGACCGATGATACCGCGTGACGGCATGTCGAATTCGATGTTCACACGGTCGCCCTGAGTTTCCATGGAAACCATTTCACCCTTACGGCGGGTTACCATATCAATCATCTTGCTGGCAAATTCTTCGGGTACACTGATGGTCAGTTCCTCGATCGGTTCGCATTTTACACCGTCTATTTCCTTGAAGATAACCTGGGGCTGACCTACCTGAAGTTCGTAGCCCTCACGGCGCATGGTTTCAATCAGGACTGACAGGTGCAATACGCCACGTCCGGATACAATCCATTTTCCGTCTTCGTTTTCTGTCTTGCGTACGCGCAGGGCCAGGTTCTTGTCGAGCTCTTTCATCAGACGGTCGTGGATGTGACGTGAGGTTACGTATTTGCCTTCCTTACCGAAGAATGGAGAATCGTTGATGGTAAACAGCATGCTCATGGTCGGTTCGTCGATGGCGATAGGCGGCAGTGGTTCCGGATTTTCGAAATCGCAGATGGTGTCGCCGATTTCGAATCCTTCTACACCGATGACGGCACAGATGTCACCCGATGATACTGACTGTACTTTCTTACGTCCCAGGCCTTCGAAAGTATGGACTTCCTTGATCTTTGATTTTACCATGGTTCCGTCACGTTTGGCCAGCGTGATGTTCATGCCTTCCGAGAGGGTACCGCGATGTACGCGTCCTACGGCGATACGGCCGGTATAAGAAGAATAATCCAGTGAAGTAATCAGCATCTGCGGAGTTCCTTCCAGTTGTTGTGGAGCCGGAATATATTTTATGATGGCGTCGAGCAGCGGAGTAATGGTACCGGTCGGTGTTTTCCAGTCTTCGCCCATCCAGTTGTTTTTGGCTGAACCGTATAGAACGGGGAAGTCCAGCTGGTCTTCTGTTGCGTTGAGGCTGAACATCAGGTCGAACACCATTTCGTATACTTCTTCCGGACGGCAGTTAGGTTTGTCTACCTTGTTGACAACCACAATCGGTTTCAGTCCGATTTGCAATGCTTTCTGCAATACGAAGCGGGTCTGAGGCATCGGACCTTCGAAAGCGTCGACCAGCAGGATACATCCGTCGGCCATGTTCAACACACGTTCTACTTCACCACCGAAATCGGCGTGTCCCGGAGTATCGATAATATTGATTTTTGTACCTTTGTAATTGATGGAAACGTTTTTCGAAAGAATTGTAATACCTCTTTCACGTTCCAGATCGTTGTTATCCAATACCAATTCACCGTTGGTCTGATCATTACGGAACAAGTGTCCCGCCAGCATCATCTTGTCCACGAGGGTGGTTTTACCGTGGTCAACGTGGGCAATAATGGCAATGTTTCTAATATCTTGCATACTATACCTATAATTTGTGCGCAAAGGTACGATTTTTTCTTCAATAATTATAGTGAAAATCTTGGTTTTGGGCGAATAAAGTTGATAGGGTATATTCTTTTACCATTGAAATTGTGTACTATCGGTTGTATCAATTCCCTTACTTTTTAATATCTCTGTTATTTCGCCGATATAAGACTTTTCTATCCAGTCGGTGGCAAAAACGTGGTAGGTGAAATCTTTGTCGATGAATTCTATGTATAGAGGTGCGTCGCATCTGGTCGTTACTCTGATATCGAAGTTCAGTTTCCGGATATCATCGTATGCAAAAACATGGCTGTGGAACGGTCCTTTCAATATTATGTGATGGGAATCCAGTATCAAGTAATGTTGGACTAAGAAAGTCATGTATATTATAAGGAATAGGCCTAAAACCGCGAACCCGATTGAGAAAACGGCAAGATAAAAAGCGACAAGAGTGTGGGTATTGGGTAAAGCATATATCATGGATAACAGCAAAATAAGGATCCATACCATAACCTGTACGGAAACAGACATGTGCTTGGAGTATCGGTGATAAGTGCGGGAAGAAACCGGTGCATCTGACACCGTCTGCAAGGGCTGATAGTTACTGAACGGAATAGCATGCTGTTTTAACAGTTGGAGGATGGCCGTAGCCTTGTGGGCTTGAAAAGGAGCAAGCTGGATGGCACGTACAAAACCGGATTGAAGGGTGAAAATGAAAATGCCTGTTCCACCTAAATTGTGCCAATAAGGTTTACAGCGTCTGGCTCGGATTTTATAAGGTTGCATAAAAGTAAAGCTGGCAATATCTTCTATCTTGATTCCTTTCTTCAAGAGGTAAGATTCGGCCTTCTGCGAATTAACAGATGCATTCATATGTCTTGTGTTTTATATTTATGTCTTGTAAAAGTCTTATAAAGATACGGATAATATTTTTATGAGTGAAGATAAATATAAAACAATTGATATTCGGATTCATAGAAAGACTGATCTGATTTCACATCGCTTGCAAACAATGGATTTATCCCAAACTCAAGACATGCAGTTCTGATACGATTCTACGTGCTATAAAAGAGCTGACTACCTGCAACACAACTTACACATCCACGGTTTCAGGAAAATCATACGACTTCAATACAGCCGACATAATGAACGAACTTCTGATAAGGTTACTTATAAGAAACTTTTAAGGGTGATTATCAAAGGAATAAACATAAAGGATTTTGGACTTTCCCATACAAGTCGTATCAAGACTTTTATCTTCAAATATATTTCTGTTCCAGCCAAATGGATTAAAACATCAAGAGCATACAGACTAAATATCTATACCGATAATCTTGCTTATGCAAGAGTCTTTAAAGTGGGGAATGATTAACATCTGCTGCTTTGTTGGATTTACATCGTATTGCCTCAAGTCATTTAATGGGGTGAGGAGAAGGTGTACTTGAAAGATGTGCGACAAGATCTCATGCTACAAAGGAATCACATGAAAAGGGAAATTTATTAGATATTCATTTGTAATACGAGAATCAAGTTTGCTTGTGGAAATTAGGGCGAATAAAAAGAATAAGCCGGTAAACCTTTGCGGATTTATCAGCTTATCACTTTTTAATTTAATAATTGAAAAAATGTTACTGGTTCAACAGGTTCGTATAATAACTCTTTACTTCGTTCCAGTCGTAGTAAGGATATTGATCTGTTGTGAGAGGAATTTTCGCTTCCTTTTCGTTCAGCAGGAACTTTACCAGTATCCGGTTATCCTTGTTCTTGTAGAAGATAATCTGTATGTTACCGGCCATCGGTACAATCTTGTAGTCGGACCATACCTTGTACACTTCTTCCGGATTGTTGACCGCTACGTTGCAGTCGTTCAGTCGCAGGATGGCTGCCAGGGGAATGACGTTCCCGTCGTGTCCGAAACGGAGTGTTGCCGCGATACCGGGATCCTGAATGGCCTGGTCGGCACTTTCCAGAATGTTCCGGAGCAGGGCTTTGGCATTGGCAACGACAATACCGTTTCCGTCGGCGTGGTTGGCATTGCCTACATAAAACTTGTAGTTGATGCACTGCCACAAGTCGAACAGTTCCTGTTTCTCGAAGATGTCATAGAATGATACTTGGGTCTCCATGTCCTGCATGTCGCTGGTTATCCAGTACAGTCCCCACATCAGGTTATGCGGATTGACCTGTTTCCGGATGAAATCGGCACTCGAGAAGAGTGTGTTCATCAATCGTTCCGGACGGGTATGTTCGGCTTCGAATTTCTTGTATTCTTCTACCCAGGGACCGGTCTGATCGGAAGTGAACTTGTTCGATTCTTCCGTATGGAAGTTCATGTAGTTCATGTATTTCTCGCTGGCTTCGTATGTGATGTCCAGCTTGGGATTCATACCTTTCAACTGGTCGCCGAAAGCTGCCATACTCATGGCGCAGCGCAGTACGACGGTAGAACGGGCCGAGATCTTCCGTCCGTCTGTAAAGACTTCCGGATAGTTCTGATACATACGTTGGGCGATTCCCTGATGCTGGCGTCTTCCCAGTGGAGTCAGGTCTCCTCCTCTTCCTTCGGCTTCGGGCCAGATTTTCATCAGCCGGGTGTAAACATCTTCTCCCAGTGGAGTCAGGGCCTGTTGTTCATGTGCCTTGGCAAACAAATCGATTACCCATTTGTAGTCCTTGTCGGAAATCAGGTAACGGGAACCGTGTCTGGAGTAGTGGCTGATGTAGAAAGGGCTGTAGCCTTTGGGAGCGGCTGTCAGAGATCCTTTTTCCGGAGCCTGATATACATAGTATACGCCTCCTGTCTTTTCTATTTCATCGAACATTTCCTGTTGGGTAGTCTGCCCGTGTACGGACAGACTACTTATCAGCGCGAAGAATAGAATTGAAATTTTGTGTGTTTTCATGATCAATATCCAGTGTTTTGTTTCAATGTCGGATTGTTGACGATTTCACTTTCCGGGATAGGGAACAGTTTGTATTTGTCATCTACATCCTGTCCGAGACGTACACCGTCTTTCCAGTCCCAGTTGTTGCCTTTGGTAAACTTTCCAAACCGGATGAGGTCGGTACGTCTTACCAGCTCGCTGGCCAGTTCACGCTGGCGTTCTGCCAGGATAAAGTCGAGGGTCAGTTCCGATTCGCTGATGTCGCCGGAAACATCCGAACGGACTCCCGGCTGTGCATATTTGCCGGACATATAGGCACGTTCACGTATCTCGTTGACGTATGCCAAAGCAGTAGCCTTGGAAGCATTGGCTCCTCTCAGGATGGCTTCGGCAGCCATCAGGTAAGCATCGGCGGTACGGAACAGCGGAAAATCGATGGAAGTATAGGTATCTCCGGCTGCGCAAAGCTGGTCGTCCTTGGTAACATTTCTCCATTTGATATAGCCGTATCCGCGTGTGAAGGTACTGGTCATGGCCATGTTTTCATCCCATGTTTCCTTGACCTGATCTTCCAGAGCGGTCATGAACTGCGCACGCTTGTCTTTTTTCTGATTTCCCCAGGTATCTTCGGTATTGAACGTTACATCGTCTGCATCGAATGCATCTACCAGAGTTGTCTTGGCGCGTACATTTCCCCAGCCTCTTGAACCGACTCCGGTCTGGTAAAGCTCGTCCATCGGGCCGTTTACGAATGCCTTGACATAAAAGTTGGTACCTGCTGAGCTCTGTGCATGCTCTCCGTCCTGTACCAGGGGCCAGATAATTTCACTGCAGGTTTCGTTGTCGGCCAGGAATATCTGGCGGTAATCGGGGGCCAGCGGATAATGTCCGTCGTCAATTACTTTCTTGGCATATTCGTAGGCTTCCTGATATTTGCTTTCGCCGGTCCATACTTCGGCATTCAGGTACATGCGTGCCTGCAGGAACCAGTCGGCTACCCGGTCTATTCTGCCATATTCGTTTTCTCCCGGTGCTGCCAGGTCGTTTTCTATTTCCTGAAGTTCGGAGATGGCGTAATTGAAGATATCTTTTCTGCTTAACTGTTCGGGAATATCTTTTACGCCGGTATTTTCGTCGATGTAAGGCACAGATCCGAACAGGTCGCACAGCATGGAGTAACAGTATGCACGGATGAAACGGGCTTCGGCACGGTAGTGCAGGTAATCGTCTTTCAGGTCATCCCATACTCCTCTTTCCTGCAATTTGCTTTCGGTACATTCACGCAGTAATTCGTTTGTATAAGCGATACTCATGTACAGACGCTGGTATGTCCAGGTCACTACAGAGGCATTCGATGCGCTCCATTGCAGGTTCAGACATTGTCTTAAACCGTTTGAAGTAGAAGGCATCAGGAAATTGTCGGTATCCAGTTCCTGCAGGTAGAACAGCAGACGGGTAAAACCGGAATATCCTTCGTTGGCTCCTTCCAGGTCGCCGTCGCCACCGTCACCGCCCTGCTGGCCGGTAAGGATTAAGGAAGCGTAACATTTGGCCAGTACTCCGGTGTATCCTTCCGGTGTGCTGTAAACTTTCTCTGTAACCAACTGACTTTCGTCCAAAGGCATGGTATCCAGGTCTCCAAAGCAGGAAGATAAGGCCAGACCCAGACCGAATATAAGAGACAGGCTGTATAATATTTTTTTCATGACGATATTTTTTTAGAATTAGAAACTAAGACTTGCACTGAGTGAATATGTTCTGGGCCGCGGATATACTTCACGGTCAATACCGCTGTAGATTTCAGGGTCAATGCCGGAATATCCGGTAAATACGGCCACGTTCTGTACGCCGAATGTCAGTCGCAGAGAACTGGAGCTGTTCCATAATTTATGGAAGGTATATCCCAGAGAGATGTTGTCTATACGGAAGAACGATGCATTTTCCAGGAAATAGTCGGAATACAGTTGCTGGGTCTGGAATCCGGTATCCTTGGTTACCTTCAGAATATTGGAATAGCTTCCCTGATCGCTGTAGACAGACTGTACGTACTGGTCGGCTGCTACGTAGTTATACATGTAATTGCCAAATGAGCCGTGACCGCTGATGGCGAAATCCCAGTTCTTGTAGCTTAATTGAGTGTTGAAGCCAAGGTATGAGGAAGGCAATGAACTCTTTCCGGTAGCATAACGTGTTTCTGTAGATGAGATGCTTCCATCTGGCTGTACATATTTCCCTTCGATGGGTTTTCCGGCTTCGTCATAAGCCTGTTTGGCCAGGTAGAATGTATACGGACGTTCGCCTACCATGAATACCTGTACGGTTTTTCCGGTATCAGAAATGGAACCGGTCTGTACAAAGTTATCGTCGGAATCCACCATGTTCAGTTTGGTGATCTTGGAATCGTTCCAGGTATAGTTGAAACCTACGCTCCAGTTCCAGTCTTTGGTACTGATGGGTACAAAGTTGATGGAGAATTCAGCACCCTGGTTGTCCATGGCTCCGATATTGGTGGTAAGTACCGGCGCATAGTTTGTACCGGCAATTACATTGATGGTATTCAGCAAGTCCTTGGTATGACGCTTGTAGTAATCAATTGAGCCGTAAATGCGGTTGTTCAGGAAACCGAAGTCGATACCGGCATTGTACGTAGTGGTTGTTTCCCATTTGATGTCAGGATCGTAACCATTCGGACGATAAGTCTGGTACCAGGTATTTCCAAACAGGTAAGAGGATTCCGGATAAGAGACGTTGAAGGTTGTCATGTACGGATAGTCGTTCAGAATATCCTGCTGTCCGGTCTGACCGTAGCTCAGACGCAGCTTCAGGTCGGTCATGACATCCTGGTCTTTAAAGAAATCTTCTTCACTGATCTTCCATCCCAGTGCTACGGAAGGGAAGTATCCCCAACGGTTGTTCTTGGCAAAACGTGAAGAGGCATCGGCACGCAGGGTAGCTGTCAGCATGTACCGGTTGTTGTAGGTATAATTCAGTCGTCCATACAGTGAAAGCAGGTAGTATTCTGTTTCATAGTGAGTCGGTGAGAACAGTTCTTCTCCTTCGGGCGACTGGGTAGTGGTATTATACTTTCTCCAGAAATGCTGCCATCCGTAACCTACCATGGCGTTGAAGCTGTGTTTGTCTCCCCAGTCTGGAGCGTATGTGCCATAGAAGTCCAGCAGGGCGTTTTTCTTTTCCTGCTTACCGTCGTACATCAGTCCGGTTCCGTCTTTCATGTTCGATGTATACATCATACCGGCCAGTTCGGGGACATCCTTGTTTTCTTTGCTTGAAAGAATATCGTAGCCCATGTTCAGGGTAAATGACAGGTCTTCCAGGTTGTGTACCTTATAGTTGATGTTTGCATTACCGATGGAACGCAAAATGGCTGTATTGTCCTTTTGCAGTTCAAGAAGTGCCACCGGATTATCGGTTTGTATGGCCATCGGTGAGTTGCCGTTCATCCAGATGAAGTAACCCAGTCCCGGATCGGTAGAAGCGGTTGCACTTCCGGTCTTGACCGGACGTGTAGGATCATATCGCAGGGCACTGCTTACTACGCTGTCGTCTACCTTGTCATTGCTTTCGTATGACATTTTCAGATTAAGGTCTACGCTGAGATGATCGTCGAAGAATTTGGGTGAGATTCCACCGTTGAATGTGACGCGCTGGTAGTCGTTGTTACGGATGACACCGGCCTGATTGGTATATCCTATGGAAGCACGGAACGGCGTTTTATTCTTGATTTTTCCGGAAACTGACAGGTTGTGTTCCTGTGAGAAGGCAGGACGGTAGATTTCATCCTGCCAGTCGGTTGATGCGGTACCGAAAGACGGATTGGCAGGTACTCCTGTCACAGTAGGAACAAATTCCTTGAATTCTTCTGCGTTAAGAACTTCCAGCCGTTTGGTTGTTGTACTCATGGCCAGATTCAATGAATAATTGACCTGAGGCTTGCTGCTGGTTCCCTTCTTTGTCGTGATGACGATGACACCGTTTGAAGCGCGTGATCCGTAGATGGCTGTGGCAGACGCATCCTTCAGGATGGTAAATGTTTCGATATCGTTCGGATTGATGGCACCGATGACGTTACCTCCTCCTTCGATGGTGGAGTTGTCTACCGGTACACCGTCTATCACAATCAGCGGATCGTTGGAAGCGGACAGGGAGGCTCCGCTACGGATACGGATGGTTGCGCTTGAACCCGGAGCTCCGGAACCGGAAACAACGTTTACTCCCGACATTTTACCTACCAGCGCGTCTTGTGCCGTAGTCTGTAATCCTTTGTTGAAATCATCCGGCTTGATGGCCGTTACCGAACCGGTGGCATCCGATTTCTTTACTGTACCGTAACCGATGACTACTACATCGTCCAGCATTTCGGAATTTTCTTTCATGACGATGGTAAGATTCTGTCCGGCTTTTATTTCTATTTCTTCATATCCGATGTAGCCAATTCGTATGATAGCGTCTTTGTTGGGGGCCTCGATGGTAAAGTCACCGTCGATGTTGGTAATGGTTCCTATGCTGGTGCCTTTTATGAGGACATTGGCACCAATAATCGGATCTCCATTTTCGTCAATTACTCGACCATTTACATTGATGTCTTGTGCGCTGATGCTGGTTGAAATGAGGGTTAGCAGTAGTGCGCTTGATAGCCTTCGGCAGAAGGCATGCATGTTTTTCCTTTTCATGTCTTACTAGAATTATTGATGAAATGAATTTGATGGCGCAAAAGTAAAATCCTGATATTTCATTTCTTTTACAATTGGCGGGATGTAAGTTAATGAGTAATAAATTTAAGTGTTAATCTATTGATTACCAGTTATGCTTCCTTGTCAAAATAGTAACCTGGCAAGAATGGATTTATCCCTTTAGAGAAGGAAATATTCCTTTCAAAATCTTTTCATATTCTCAGTTCAAGAGAAGTATGGAACATTGGATAACCGAAACAGACAATTTCTTTTTTTCTCCACATGGGTTGGGAGATGTGTTTTTCCTTTTTCATACTGGACGTTTTTTTGTAATAGTTTTCAGATTCTTGGTTTTGTTGCTTAACTGCAATACAAAATTAGGGAAGCTTTATCCGATAAAGCTTCCCTGAATGAAATAAGTAAGTTAGTATGAAGAGAAAAGTATTTAAGTTATTGTTTTTTTGCGTGTTACAGAACGATGTGTTAGAAATAGGTTAAGCTCTGTATAAAGAATTTTTCTCTTTATCAGAAATGAAATATCTGTGTAGCAAGGTCTTTTTTGTCGGAAAGTGCCTTGTTACGCATCTTCATCTGGTAATTGTAGACCGTTTGCAAGGAATAATGGAGGAAGCTGGCAATTTTTGAATTGTCATTAATGCCGAGTCGGATCAGGGCGTAAATACGTAATTCCGGTGTGAGCAGTTCTCCCTCTTTGATTTTAATTTGTTCCTCAGGGCGCAGTAATGAATTGAAGTCATTGACAAAATCAGGGAATATTGTCAGAAAGATCGTATCGAACTGGTGAATAAAGGCCTTCAGATCCTCGGCTTTTCCTTGTTGCTCGTTGATGAATTTCGAAAGGTCGGATAAGTGTCCTGATGTTGCTATACGATTCAGCTGTTTATATAAGGTATGTTGTTTCTGAATATATTCCGAGCATATATTGAAAAGCATGCCAATATATTCTTCTTTGATATGATCTTTTTCAACAATCTGTTGGTTCATCTGTTGCAGGTGTTCGGAAGCCAGACGCAACTGATCATATTGTTCTTTTAAGATTGTTTTGGTCTCGTGCAGCTTCTTGTTTTTCTTGTAAATGATAAAGCATGCTGTAATCAATAAGAGTGTTACCGCAGATAAGATGGTAATCAGTATCAGAGAAATGCGTTGCTGCTCCTTTACATGCTGGCGGTTCCCGGCACTGATAAGAGGCAGATATTTTGTAATGTCCTCGAACCGGTACCGTGCTTTTCCGAAGCTGATGTCTTCCAGCGCACGGGATATATAGGTATATGCCCGTTCAATATCGCCTTGATAATACAGTAACATGGCAAGGCTTTGTAATGACATGTATACTTTTTTGGCATCTTTCAGGTCGGTAATGGAAGCAAGGATCAAGTATCGTTTGGCTTCTACAGTGTCTTTCTTCTCTAGATACAGATTGGCAAGCGAATATTCCAGCCGGGCCTTGTTGTCTTCATATTTTTCATCCTGGTATGTCTTTTCAAACAGATTGATGGCTTCGTCCGTTTTTCCTTGATACTGGAGTAACAGACCGTAATTTGAGATATACGAATATGTATCCGGTTGTGAATACCGGAGGGCTTGCTGTGTGTAGTATACAAGCTTCTTCTGGTAGAGTTTCTTTTGCTGCGGAATGGTAGCCTCATTGTATAATGACAGGTAAATGGTATGAAACAGGTAGCAGCCGTATGTATCAGATTCGAGTTCGTTCTGGGTGTTGATTGATTCGAGTAATTCCAGCGCTTCGTTATAATATCCCATTTTGTTCAGCGCATCAGCCTTGTTCATGATCGCTTTTTTATAGCTTGTTTCGTCCAGCTGTTTGCCTAACTGCATGCGTTGTTCGGCTATGCTGAGGGCCTGGTCTGTCCGGTATGAACGGTACAGTTCGAATAATTCGTCAAGCATCTCGAATTGTTGTTGGGGATTGTCGGCTGTAGAAAAGACTTTCTGATTGGCGATTTTTATTTTGTCTTCAATTTGCTGTTCGTACAGTTGTTGGTCGTCGAGAACTTTATCCAGTTCTGTCAACAGTTCTTTGTCGTTGGTAGCGAAAAGCAGGCTGTGATAAGTCTGTATGAAAAGTAACAGAAAGGTAATGATAAAAGGTCTCATGGTTGTATGACATTAAATTGGTGGCGCTAATTTAACAATAAATTATTGAAAATGAAGAATCCTGTGAATAAAATGATGTTATGGAATTTTTACTGATCAGAAAATCCAATGTAAGGAAGCCCTCCGGTTTTGTTGAGTAATGTCTCGCCAAGTATGATATTTGTCTTTGATTGGTGACAGGATAAGATTGCCTGTTTTTGTTGTATCATGGATGAATGGTGTAAGAATATCATACCTACAATATATTAACTTGAAAATACAAGAAAATTTCAAATATATATTTTGAATATCAACATGTTGTAAATGAGCTTTACAAGCTGAAAAGGATTCTTTACAAACAGGTCTTTCCTGGGTTTATCGTAACTTTACGGCAATAAATTTATCGGGATAATTCCTCATTTCATTGTTCGTGAAACGTGGAATACAGGTTTTCGTGAACATGTCTCTGTTTCTGTATGATCGGTATGTTTCGTTAATGTATAAACTGTCGGTGTAAAGTAGGAATAAGTTTCGTTAATGTATATATTGGGTTTCCATAAATGTCAGAACGGATAGAAAAATGCCATTATTATTTTGTATATTGATAAAAAACACTTAAATTGGTTTTAGCTAAATAAACACACCTTAATTTTAATGCTATGAGTTACAAAAAGTCGCAGAAGATTCGTAGTGGCAGAAGAAATTATGTATTTGGCAAGGTATCATTATATGCTTGTCTGTCACTGCTTTCTGGATTAGCATTTCCTGTACAGGGAATGTCATCCTCATCGGTTTCTGTTATGCAACAGTCATCCAAGAAAATAACAGGTTCAGTTGTTGATGTTGCAGGAAATCCTGTTATTGGCGCGAATGTGCTGGAAGTTGGAACAACCAACGGGGCAATAACAGATTTGGATGGACGTTTTTCTTTGAACGTTGCTCCTGGGGCAAAATTAAAGATCTCTTATATCGGTTTCGATGATCAGATTGTTACTGTGGGTACTCAACGTGACATTCAAATCAAATTGAAGGAGAATTCTGAAGCTTTGGATGAAGTTGTGGTAGTAGGTTATGGCACGCAGAAAAAGGTGAATCTGACCGGATCTGTTGCCACCATCAAGTCTGATAAATTGGTTAATCGTACTACTTCGAATGTGGTAAATATGCTGGCCGGACAGATGCCGGGTGTAACTGTCATTCAGAACTCGGGACAGCCTGGAGCCGATGAAGGAATATTACGCGTCCGTGGTTTGGGCACGATGGGAAATTCCAGTGCCATGGTTATTATAGATGGAGTTGAGTCTACGATGAGCAGTGTCAATCCGAACGATATTGAAAGTATTTCAATTTTAAAGGATGCCGCAGCCTCTGCCATTTATGGTGTACGTGCAGCAAATGGTGTAATCCTGATTACGACCAAGAAAGGGCAACAGGGAAGAGCCATTGTTTCTTATGATGGATATGTAGGTTGGCAGAGTGCGACCAGAATTCCGAAGTTCCTGGATTCGTATAATTATGCAGTACTGATGAATGAAGCTTATCAGAACGACGGTCTGCAGGCACCTTATTCAGAAGAAGCCTTACAGAAATTCAAGGATGGAAGTGATCCTGACTTTTATCCGAATTCAGATTGGCTGGGTACTTTGTTGAGTGAAAATGGTTTGTTCCATAATCATTATTTAAGTATAAAAGGTGGTAATGACCGGATGAATTATTCGGTTTCGTTCGGTTATCACGATAAGGATGGTTTGATTGTCAACACCAATTATAACAAGTTTAGTGTGCGCGCCAATCTGGAGGCCAAGATAAACAAGCGTTTGAAGTTCAATACAAACATAGCTGTCTATCGCAGTAATACGACGGCTCCTGCTGCCGGAATTTCTAATTTGATGCATTATGCTTTCCGTGAGACTCCGGTTACTCCGATACAGTTAAGTAATGGAAATTACACCTTGTTCAAAAACGAACATAATTCCGTCGCTTATGCACGTGAAGGCGGTATTTATAAGGAAATAAACAGTAACTTCCAGGGAAGTACTGGTATGGAGCTGGATATTGTAGACGGATTGAAACTAAAGGGAATAGCGGCTACTACTTTTAATTTGACCGATAATCCGACTCATGTCAACACGATGACGTTCTATCAGGCCGGATCGGATACTCCGGTGAAGACTACTACTAATTCTATAACGAATTACGATATCAAGAGTATCGAACTGAACTTGCAGGCTTATTTGGATTATGGCAAGACATTTGGCAAGCATACGGTGGGTGCCATGCTTGGATATTCACAGATCTATAATCAGTATCGTTATTTGCGGGCTTATCGGAAGAATTTGCCTACTTCCAATTCGCTGGATCAGATTAATGCCGGTGAGGTGACGGGACAGACTACGTATGGTACCGAAGTAGAGTATGCTTTACGTTCTGTTTTTGGACGTGTGAATTATTCGTACGACGACCGTTATTTATTGGAAGCGAATTTACGTTATGATGGGACTTCCCGTTTCCCAAAGGATGGTCGTTTCGGAGCTTTCCCTTCTTTCTCATTGGGATGGCGTATTTCTGAAGAAGATTTCTTCCGGGTAAGCTGGATCGACAACTTGAAATTACGTGCTTCGTGGGGATTACTTGGAAATCAGGAAACGGTAAACAGCGATGGTACAACCAATAATTATCCGTATCAGAATACGTATGCATTTGGCAATGATTACAGCTTTGGCAATGTTTTGTCATCGGGTATTTCTATAACGACACCAATGGCCAATAATAATATTACCTGGGAAAAGACGGATCAATGGAACGTGGGACTTGATGCGGGGCTGTTCGGCAACAAATTGACGTTTACGGCCGACTGGTTCCTGAAAGAAACCCGTGATATTCTGTTACAATTACCGGTTCCTTATATGTTGGGTGTCAGTGCGCCGATGCAGAATGCCGGTGTGGTAAGAAATACAGGTATTGAATTGCAGTTAGGACACAATAACCGGATTGGTGAATTTTCCTATAATATCGGAGCTAACTTCAGTTATGTAACAACAAAGATTTTGGATTTGAAAGGAGGAGATGTTCCCGGACAATCAGTTGGTGATCCGTTATGGGCTTATTATGGCTATGTATGTGAAGGTATTTTCCAGAGCGAAGAAGAAATTGCCAATCATGCTACCCAGACAATGGGACAACCCGTTCCTGGTGATTTGAAATATGCGGATCTGAATGGAGACAAGGTAGTAAACAGTCAGGATCGTCAGGTGTTGGGCTCTTATTTTCCGAAAATTAACTTCGGATTAAATTTGTCTGCACAGTATAAGGGATTTGACATCAGTGCCTTGATGCAGGGAGCAGCTGCTGTAAAGGGCTTGGCTAACGCCGAAATCACTTATGCGTTCTATAACGGTGGTAAGGTGACAGAAAAACATCTTGACAGATGGACACCTCAACATACGGATGCGTCTTATCCTCGCCTGTCAATGAGTGATTCAAGGAATCGTCTGACTTCCAGTTTCTGGGTACAGGATGCTTCTTATCTGAAGATGCGTAACTTACAAGTGGGATATACACTTCCTGTCAGTCTGACGAATAAATATGGTATTAGCCGTATGCGTTTCTATTGCAGTATCGATAACCTGTTTATGATTACAGGCTTTGAGGGAGTAGATCCTGAGGCGACCAGCGGAAATTACTATCCGTTGACAAGAAATTATTCATTTGGCTTGAATTTAACCTTCTAACTCGTGATATTATGAAACTGAAATATTATTTTATAGGATTGACTTTGTGTTGTGGACTCGGACTGAGTTCTTGTAATGACAGTTTCCTGGATCGAATTCCCAAGGATCAGTTGTCCGATGATTCTTTCTGGAAAAACAGTGAAGATGCAACCAAGTTTGTGACGGGTATTTATTTGTGGCTTCCAGAGCCTGAGAACCATACCATTATGACTGATTGTTATACGGACAATGCCATTCCGGTTCATGTAGGAGCCGAACAGGGTCAGTTGTCCGCTGGTACGGCCACTTCGGATAATCCTCATTTCCTGCAGTTGTGGCAGGAAGCCTATTCAGGAATACGTCGTTGTCTGATATATTATCAGCATATCGGCGATGTACAGATGGATGAAAAGGAAAAGGCTCAGCTGACATCCGAAGTTCAGTTCCTTGAGGCTTTCTTTTATGCTACATTGTTGAAATATATGGGAGGGGTTCCTATTCTGGATCATCCGTTGGAATTGAATGAAAAGGTTCCTGCGCGGAAATCGGAAGAAGAAACTTATAATTACATCGTCGGTTTGCTGGATAAAGCTGCTCCTAATCTGCCGAATATCCGCACTACGGCCGATCATGGTAAACCGAGTGCCGGTGCCTGTTATGCCTTGAAGGCCCGTTTGGCATTTTATGCCCATAAATACGATGTAGCCGAAGCTGCTGCAAACGAAGTAATGAAGATGGGCGATTATGGATTGTATAATCATTACGGTGATCTGTTCCAGCCGGTTGCAGAACATTGTAATGAAATTATATTTGACCGGGAATATCTGGAAAATCCGAAAAATTCCAGCGAAGGAAGTGTTATCGGTTTGTATTTTGCTCCTGTTATCATGGGAGGATGGGAAGCCTTATCGCCTACACAGGACATGATAGATGCCTATCCTTGTATAGATGGCAAGCCGATTACGGAATCAGAACTTTATGATCCTGCCCATCCGTTTGAGAACCGTGATCCGCGTCTGAAGTTTTCTGTTCTGTATAATGGAGCGGAAATAGCCGGGAAGCAGTACGATATTAACAATATGGGAGATGGAAGCCATACGCGTACAGGATATTCCATGCGGAAATATATCAACCCGGATAACGATGGTATCAATAACTATGACTGGACAAACTTTATTTACATCCGTTATGCCGAAGTTTTGTTGACTTATGCAGAGGCCAGAAATGAGAATCTTTCTTCACCTGATCAGGCCGTTTATGATGCCGTCAATGCCATTCGTCAGCGTGAAAGCGTGAATTTACCGGCCTTGCCTGCCGGCCTGTCGAAAGACCAGATGCGTGAAGCCATTCGTTTGGAAAGACGGTTGGAACTTGCATTTGAAGGTATTCATCTGTTTGATACCCGCAGTTATAAAACGACAGAAAAAGACGTTACAAAGCCTGTTTACGGTGTAAACCCTGCAGGTGAAAAGATTTATATTGAAACCCGGAAGTTCAATCCTCAGCGAGATTATTTGTGGGCTATACCTCAGGAAGAAATAGATCTTTCTCAGAATGTACTGGTTCAGAATCCGGGCTGGGATTAATGTCATCGTGTCATACTAATTAATGGTTGTAAAGAGAGAAGGTACGGGTATGTATCTTCTCTCTTTTTTAACAAATGTTTGTAATTAAAGATCTAAGGCTTTAATAGCTTGACTTGAAATATGGTATCGGGAAAAATTATTTCGATTTGTTCCAAATGCAGGAAGGTTTTTCAAATCTTGCTGCCTGTCTGAATACTTTTGGCAAGAACTCACTAAATTTGCTGTCCGTTTCTAAAAATAAGAAAATGATGAACGAAGAACAACTTAAGCAGAAAGTGCAGAAATGGATCGTATTGATTTCTTCTTTGATACTGATTGGAAAGTTTGCGGCCTATTGGCTGACTAATTCTGTCGGAATTTTGACAGATGCGATGGAAAGTATTGTTAATGTTGTAGCCGGGGCAGTCAGTCTGTACAGCCTTCATTGGTCGGCAAAGCCCAAGGATAAAAGCCATCCTTTCGGACACGGGAAAATGGAACAGATTTCGGCTTCTGTTGAAGGAATATTGATCACGTTTGCCGGAGTACTGATTGTGTACGAAGGAGTGTATCATTTATTTTTCCCGGTTGCCATACATAAACTGGATGTGGGTATCTACATTGTAGCCTTCTCCGGACTGCTCAATTACCTGATGGGATGGTATAGTGTGCATATCGGAAAGCGATATAATTCGATGGCCTTGATTGCAGGTGGGAAACATTTGCAGTCGGATACATATTCTACGATTGGACTGGTAGCGGGCTTGCTTTTACTTTATTTTACCGGGATAACCTGGATTGACAGTGTACTGGCCTTTTTGTTTGGAGGAATTATTATCGTAACAGGAATTTCTATCTTACGCAAGACGATAGCGAATTTATTGGATAAAGCGGATGAAGTCCTGTTGAACGACATTGCCTTGGAGTTGAATGAAAAACGTTCTTCCGACTGGATAGACATTCACAATGCCAAAGTTATCAAGTATGGAAATTATCTGTATATGGACTGTGACCTGACTCTTCCCTGGTTTTATACCATCGAAGAAGGACATCGTGAAGGAGCCCGTTTGAAGCAGATTCTGGAAAAGAAATATGCCGATCGGATTCAGTTGACGATACACCTGGATCCTTGTACTGTTTTTGAACAGGCCAAGTGTCGCAGTTGCTCCTGTACGAAATGTCAGACACGTAAAATGCGCTTTGAACAAGTGGAGCCGATTACATCGGCAACTTTTATCGAACATGCCAATGAGCGGAATTCTTGATTTCTTCTTCGGTTTGTTTATGAAAAAAAGCCTGAAAAGAATTGTTGTTTAAAAGATTATGCCTATCTTTGCACCCGCAAATCAAATTTATACATTTTAAAAATAGTCAAAATTATGTATTTAGACGCAGCTAAAAAACAAGAAATCTTTGAAAAGTACGGAAAGTCTAACACTGATACTGGGTCTCCTGAATCTCAGATTGCATTGTTTTCATACCGTATTTCTCGCCTGACTGAGCACATGAAGCTCAACAGAAAAGATTATAGCACTGAAAGAGCTCTGACTACTTTGGTAGGTAAGCGTCGTGCCTTGCTGTCTTACCTGAAAGACCGCGACATCGAAAGATACCGTACTATTGTAAAAGAACTCGGTTTGCGTAAGTAATCTTACTTGCTGCAACGTATAAAAAATCAGCCGTTTTTCCGTGAAGGAAAGACGGCTGATTTTTTATGCTCATTGGGTAGTGAAAGCTACCTATTTTTTGTGTCAAATTTTTCCGAAAGCTCCGGCACAACAGGATATTTGTTGTTATTGGGGATATTCCAGATTGGCTTCGGTCAGGTGTTCCAGTACTTCGTGGAGGAACTTGGAAGCTTCCCATTTGGCCATTGGCAGATTCATCATCAGGTAGTTTCCGCAGTCGTGTGGCGATGCACCGGGTATTTCACCTTCGTAGTCGGCTATGAAACGGAATGTTTCCGTTATCAGTGGAGCTATTTCACGGGAAGTCAGATTACCTTTTACGACGAGGTAGTTTCCGGTAAGACAGCCCATCGGTCCCCAATAAATGATTTTATCGGCCCATGTGGGATGATTTCGCAGAAAGGTAGCGGCCAGATGTTCGATGGTGTGTATGGCAGCAGGACCAAGTGCCGGTTCCCGGTTAGGCTCTTTCATTCGGATATCGAATGTTGTAACGGTTTCTCCGCCTACTTCATCCTTGCGGGATACGTAAATTCCCCTTTTCAGGTGGATGTGATCGACAGTAAAACTAGGTATTTTCTTCATGTCTTTATAAAATTAAAGTTTATGGGGTAATGCTTTCAGGAAAGTTTCTGTCACGCGGAACGAGCGGTCGGCCATTTCACCCCAGAAATTCAGGTATTGTTCGAAATGCTTGTCGGCTCCCGGTGTATCGCTGATGATACGGAAACTGATGAACGGAATTTTATACAGGTAACATATCTGTGCGATGGCAGCCGATTCCATGTCAACGGCCAGTCCTTCCGGGAAATTTTCCTTGATGGCATTCAGTTCCTGGCGATCGGTGATGAATTTGTCGCCGGTACAGATTAAACCACCGTGAATCGCAGTTTCCGTATCCAGGCTCAGGGCACAGTCGAACAAGGTACTGTTTCCGTCGAAGAAGGTTGGCATTCCCTGTATCTGGCCGTATGCATTTCCTTCTCCACACCATACGTCGTGGTAGACGATCTGTTTGCTTACTACCACGTCCATGATCTTCAGGCAGGAATCTATTCCACCTGCCACTCCGGTACTGATTATGCAATCCGGATTAAAGTTACGGATCAGTTCCACGGTGCCGGCGGCTGCATTTACTTTTCCGATACCGCATTGCATCAGGATGATGGTGTTATGTCTGATTGTTCCTTCGATGTAGGAAAAGGGCCCTTCGGCATGTTCTGTTTTGTTCTCGAGTTGATTGACCAGTTGCTTCTGTTCGGAAGACATGGCTGTGATGATTCCTATTTTCATGCGTTAAAAAAGATTTTCGTCGGCAAATTTACGATTTTTCAGTTAGTATTGTGTTATCTTTGTCGGTCGAAAACAATTAATAATTAATAAAGTATTCTGCTTATGAATCTGTTCAAGAAGTTGCTTCCTGATATCGTAGCAATCATACTTTTTGCGGTCATTTCGTTTGTGTATTTTTATCCGGCGGTGACCGAAGGAAGGATTTTGGCCCAGCATGATGCGGTTGCCGGAATTGGTGCCGGTCAGGAAGCGAAGGAATTCCATGACCGTACAGGTGAAACCACGCGCTGGACGAACTCGCTGTTTGGGGGAATGCCTACTTATCAGTTGGCGCCGAGTTACGGATCCAGTAAGGTGCTGAATTATGTTCAGAACCTGTATCATTTGTTCCTTCCTACATACGTGTGGTATGTATTTGTCATGCTGTTAGGATTTTATATTTTGCTGCGTGCTTTCGATTTTAAGGTCTGGATGTCGGCGCTGGGTGCCATTATCTGGGCATTTTCATCGTATTTCTTTATTATCATAGCTGCCGGACATATCTGGAAGTTTGTTACGCTGGCTTATATCCCGCCTACCATTGCAGGTATGGTGCTGGTGTACCGGAAACGTTACCTGTCCGGAAGCATTGTAACGGCTCTTTTCGTTGCTTTACAGATTGCTTCCAACCACATGCAGATGAGTTACTACTTTCTGTTTGTCATGTTGTTCATGGCCATTGCTTTCGGGGTATCAGCCTGGAAAGAAGGACAGTTCAACGGTTTTCTGAAATCTACCGGTGTACTTGTGGTAGCCGGACTGGTGGGTATCTGCGTTAACTTGTCGAACTTGTATCATACTTATCAGTACAGCAAGGAAAGTATGCGTGGCAAGAGTGAGCTGGTAAAGGAAAATGTCGCCAATCAGACCGGTAGCGGACTGGAGCGTGACTATATTACACAGTGGAGTTACGGTATTGGAGAAACATTCTCTCTGTTGGTACCTAATGTAAAAGGAGGAGCGTCTGTTCCGCTTTCTGAGAATACGACGGCTATGGCCAAGGCCGATCCCAACTACATCGGATTGTATAATCAGATCGGACAGTATTGGGGCGAGCAGCCGGGAACGGCCGGTCCGGTGTATGTAGGTGCTTTTGTAATGTTCCTGTTTATCCTGGGATGTTTTCTGGTAAAAGGTCCGATGAAATGGGCCCTGCTGGGAGGTACGCTTTTTTCCATCCTGCTTTCCTGGGGAAAGAATTTCATGGGACTGACCGATTTCTTTATCGATTACATACCGATGTATAATAAATTCCGTGCAGTTTCCTCTATCCTGGTGATTGCCGAGTTTACGATACCTTTGCTGGCAGTCATGGCATTGAAGGAAGTGATAGAACATCCTTCTTTGTTCAAGGAACGTGCGAAAGCTTTTTACATCAGTCTGGGACTGACCGGAGGATTGGCCTTACTGTTTGCCGTAGCTCCGCGTTTCTTCTTCCCGACTTATGTTTCTACAGCCGAAATGAGTGCGTTGCAGGGAGCCATTCCACAGGACCAGTTGGCACCTATCCTGGTTAATCTTGAAGAAATGCGTGTCGCTGTCTTTACAGCTGATGCCTGGAGAAGTCTGATTTTTATTCTGATTGGCTTTGTCATTTTAGGATTTTATGGTATGGGTAAGCTGAAAGCCAGATGGACTGTCGGTCTGATTGCTCTGCTTTGTCTGGTTGATATGTGGGGCGTCAACAAACGTTATTTGTACGACGGACAATTCGTGGCCAAGGGCTCGGAGATGAAACCGTATCTGGAGCCGTCGCAGACTGATAAGGAAATTCTGGCTGATAAATCCCTCGATTACCGTGTCCTGAATCTTTCTACCAATACCTTCAACGAGAATGAAACTTCGTACTGGCATAAGAGTATCGGTGGTTATCATGCGGCCAAACTGCGCCGGTACCAGGAAATCATTGAAGAACATATTCAGGGAGAAATAACCGATTTGTTCAAGGAACTTCCGGCTGTTGGGGGAGACATGAACCGGGTAGACCGTACTCATTTTCCGGTGTTGAACATGCTGAATACACGTTATTACATTTTCCCGTTGCAGGATGGAAACACAGTTCCTATCCGTAATCCGTATGCCTTGGGGAATGCCTGGTTTGTAGACAACGTGAAGTATGTAAACAATGCCAATGAAGAAATCGATGCGCTGCATCACGAAGATCCTAAGCGGGTCGCTGTGGTCGACAAGCGGTTTGCCGAAGAAATACAGGCGAGTGCGGCTACGGCCGACAGCCTGAATACCGTGACGCTGAAAACATACGAACCGAATGCCCTGACTTACGAGGTAAACAGCCCGAAAGGCGGTGTAGTAGTATTTTCTGAAATCTATTATCCGGGATGGCAGTCTTTCATTGACGGACAAGAAGTAGCTCACGGGCGCGCCGATTATGTCTTGCGTGCCATGAATGTTCCGGCAGGTAAGCACGTAATTCAGTTTACATTCGATCCGAAATCGCTGCATGTTACTGAAACCGTGGCTTATATTGCTTTGGCCCTTCTGCTGGTGGGCGCTGTCATTGCCGTAGTGATTGGTGTACGTCGTCACCGGACGGTTGCATGACGGATTTGCGGGTAATTCTTTTGTTTACATAAAAATCCGGTCGTTCCCTGTCAATTGTTTTCGGGGAACGGCCGGATTTCTTTATTTTATTGTGGCTGTTTGTTTATTTTTTATAAAGCAGACGTATGGCGAATCCGATGTGACGGCAGATAGTAGGGATGTATCCGTAATGTTTGCACATGATGTGGAAACGCTCTTTCAGCGAAGCCTTGTGGTTCCGGGTTGTCATTCCCTCGTTCAGGTAATCTATCAGGGTCAGATGCGTATTATGAAGTACCTTGCTTTTCTTCATGACGCGGATGCACCAGTCGAAATCGGCCGAGAAACGGTAGCGAAGGTCGTAAGGTTCTACCAGATCACGGCGTGCAAAAAAAGCCTGGTGGCAGACCAGCATGCCGTTCTGGAAGCTTTTCCAGGTCAGGTGTTCGGGTGCTGACAGCCGGCGCATCCGCAGGAAGTGGCCTTCTTCGTCTACGATGGCTGTTTCGCCGTACAATACGTCTGGCAGTTCGCTTTCGGTAAGTGAGTGTACCATTTGTTGCAGGGTATCATCTTCGTGCAGTTCGTCTCCGGCATTCAGGAAACAGATGTAATCACCCGTAGCCAGACGTATCCCTTTATTCATGGCGTCGTACAGTCCCTTGTCAGGCTCACTGACAACGTGCTGGATCATTGTCCGGTAATGATCGACAATGCTCAGGGTCCTGTCGGTCGAGCCTCCGTCTACAATGATGTATTCCACATTCTTGTAGGTTTGTGTAATGACGCTTTGTATCGTGTCTTCCAGTACATTGCCGGCGTTGTAAGTTACGGTAATGATGGAAAATTTAGGATGCAGATGATGTATATTATGCATTTTCTCCGGTTATCTGATTATAGATTTGAATGTATTTCATGGCGACGATCCGTTCGGAATATGTACTTTCCGCTTTTCGTCGTGCCTGTTCGCACAGGCTTCGGTAATTGTTCTCGTTCAGTGACCAGTAAATGCCGTTGGCCAGATCTTCTGCCGATTTGTATTGGGCTACGTAACCGTTGTGCAGGTGGTCAATCATCTGAGGAATTCCGCCGATGTTGAATCCCACACAGGGAATGCCGCACGACATGGCCTCGGCAATGGTATTGGGCAGGTTTTCCATCAGTGACGGAGTGACAAACAGGTCGATGGCGTTGTAAATTTCTGCCAGTTCCTTTTCCTGCTTCACGTAATCCAGGCAGTAGACCGGAAACGGGAAAAGAGATTCGTTTTGTTGCGAGGCTTTTCCTACTACCACTACTCCCAGCTGATGTACGAATTCCGGATATTTTTTCTGAAGCAGCTGACAGGCTTCTATCAGGTAGCTGATTCCCTTTCGCTTGTCGGTAGTCTTCATGGAGCTGAACAGCAACAGTTTCTTGTCGGAAGGCAGGGAAAGTTTCTGCCGTGCCTGTGTCTTGTCAAGTGGTCTGAACAGGTTGGTATTGAGCGGATTGGGAATGTTTGTTACCACATGTCCCTGTGTCAGGACACTTTGCCGTGCCAGTCCTTCCAGCCAGCGGCTACAAGCTATGAAAGTCAGGTTGGCGTGGCGGTAGATTTCTTTTTTCTTGTTGAATACCCGGCTGGAGAGGTCATTTCTGTGTCCTTTGTAAAGCAACGGGCAGGTATGACACTGTTCGGTATACCGCGTACACGTCTCGGCATGGTGGCAGATTCCGGTGATGGGCCACATGTCGTGCATGGTCCATACGATGGGTTTGCCTGATTCTGCGATTTTCCGGATATTTTTCAGTGAAAGCATTCCCTGGTTCACCCAGTGCAGATGGATGACATCTGCCTGCCGGAATTCCGGTAAGGAAGTGACATCGGTTCCGGTGTTGGCTATGTCGACAGCAAAGAGGTTCTCGCGCTTGAAGTGGTTGGCTTTCCAGATGATGACCCGTTCCCACACGAATTGCCAGATCTTCCGCCACGATTTCTTCAGAGCTACCACGCTGATGTGATCCGTCTGCTTGTCGCGCACCAGCATTTTGGCTTTGATTCCGCTGCTTTTCAGTGCTTCTGTCAGGCGGCTTGCAGCGATGGCTGCACCTCCGATTCGTTCCGATGTATTGATGATCAGTACTCTCATGCTTTCTAAATTTTTGCAAAGGTAAATTTTTTCCTGAACGCAGGAAAACGAACTCCGTGAGATTTGTGTTATTTCCTGAAAAACTATCGGTTCAGGCTCCGAAGTCACCGTGTAAGGTACGTCTGATGCGCCGGATGGCCTTTGCCCAGAAGCAGTTGGTCCGGTGATAATAACGTTCGAAAGCGTGCCGGGCTTTCTGATTTTCGGCGACGGGACTGATCGGAATGACGGGAAGCGGTTTCATCCAGAGTGTTGAGTCGTACAGCCCTCCTCCTCCGCAGTTGGTACCGCTGCCGTCGAATCCGGTATTTTGCACCAGTGATTTTCCGACATTCAGCGAAAGTATGTCGGCCAGGAAAAGGCTGGCATTCCAACGGATGGCCCAGGAGTTGTTGAGGCCTGCAATCTGGCGGCGGAGCATACGGGTAAAGGGATAGTTCCCGTTGAAGTCGAAGGTGCGTGTCAGTTTCCTGCGTTCCAGTTGTTCCAGCAGTTGCTGTCCATTCGGATTGAAATGCTTCCAGGCACGTGCCCAGGTAGCCCAGCCCCAGCTTCCGGTCCATTTTATCAGAAACGTATCCGGAAGTGAAGAATCTTGTGTAAAGTCGCAGGCCTGGATGTGTCCTATCCGTTCTTCGTCTTTATATGTTTCGAGTGCTTCGTTCATGAATTGCAGGAAATAGGGGGCCACTACCAGATCATCTTCCAGCACGATGATGCGGTCATAGCGCATGAGCTGGGTGGTTACACCATCGATGACGTTGCGGGCCAGTCCCCAGTTTTCGTTTCGTTCCACCAGTTCGACGCTTCCGAATCCCTGCAGGGAGTGAATGTATTGTCTTACTTCTTCTACTTTCGGTCGGTCTTCCTCGTTCCGGGCCTGGTCGGCGTAGACAATCAGGTGACTCTGGGCTGCCTGCCGGTTGGCCTGCAGCGAAGTTATCAGCCGTCGGGTATGTTCGGGCCGGTTATAGACAAATAAAAGAATGGGTGCGTAAATCATGATTCAAGATAGTTGTGAAATGTTTGTTTGGTCTGTTGGCGTGTACGGTACACGGCGGCACTCTGACCGATCAGACAGAGGCATATCCGGACATATCCTTTGGCATGTGTCCAGTTTCCTTTCAACAGTGCCGTAGCCAGTTTTTTCCCTCCGGCCAGGACTCCGTAGGCAAAGGCCCGCAGAAAGTTGTAGTTGATGTTGGCGTATTCCGAGAGCAGGTAGACACGTTCGGCTCGGAGAAAGCCTTCCAGAGAAACCTTCCGGAACTCCCGGTCGTGGCAACCGGATACTGATGGCAGATACCCGATCTGGAAGCGATGGAAATGGATCCGGTTTGCGTAGTCCTTGTCTTCGCCGTAATGATAGAATAGGGGTGAGAATCCTCCGACTGTCCGCAAGGTGCTGACTGGAATAAACCAGAATGCGGCGTTGATAAATGTACATGCCACCGGTTCATCGCCGGCCGGAAGTTCTTGCCGGGTGTTTATCCGGGTGTATGAGGCAAATCCTTTTTCCAGTTCTTTTCCGCTTCCGTTCAGATGTACGGGCGACAGAATTCCGAATTCCGGATGCAGTTGTGACTGTCTGGCTAGTGCTTCGAGGGTATCTTGACCGATCCATGCGTCCTGATTGAGCAGAAAGACGGCGTCATAGCCTTCTTTCAGGGCTATTTGCATACCTATGTTGTTGGCCTTGCCGAATCCCAGGTTGGCATGGTTCGTTATCAGTCGTATGCCCGGATAGCTGTTCCGGATGATGTCGACGGTACGGTCGCTTGATCCGTTGTCGATGACAATGACATCGGTGGGCAGGGTAGAAGCCTTCAGGCTGCCCAGACACCGGTCTATCCATGGCTCGAAGTTATAAGAAACGATGATTGTCAGTACTTTCATCATGGTTGTTGTGATGCGCTAAATTTTATTTGAATTTCATCCATAAGGTGGTAATCCGGTCTTTCAGCCGCTTTCTCAGGCTGACGTGCGGAATGCCGGTATAGTAGCCGGCTTTTTTCCAGAATGCGGATTCGTCTGTCAGACTGCAGGTACTTCCTATCTGTTTGTACAGGTAGTACAGGCCGCGTTTCTTTTCGTATGGCAGGTGCCATACGGGAAGGTTTTCGTCGCCCGGTTGTACGTTGTTGAAGTGCGGAGTTGTCCATAAACGTTTCACATACCGGTTGGCGGTTGCGTTCCGGATATGCAGGTGTTCGGCCAGCAGACTCAGCAGGTGTGCTTCTTCGTTCAGCTTGAACGGATGTTGTTGTCCATACTGCAGGTTGAAAGTCCATAATTCAGGGAAGGCCGTGTTCAGCCGGTCGACTATGTCTTTCCGGAAGGCCACGAATTCGCCCCCATAATAGGTAATCGGGCTGGTTGCTTCCGTTTCGTAGCAGGCCCGGTATATTTCTTCCATCTGTGGCAGTGTAATACCGTTGATGGTCTGTTTCCGGTCGGTGATGAATTCATACAGCGCACTTCCTTCGTTCCGGACCGCTTCGAACAGTGTGTTCAGCGAGGTATGACACAGGCAGTCGGCGTCGCTCACCAGCAGGGTGTCTCCGTCTTCCATCCGTTTTCCCATGTACTTCAGAATGTCGTACAGATAAAACTGATTCTGCCAGGCAGGGTACCAGTCTTTGGGTGGCTTGCAGGTGTACGGCAGGCTGATAACTTCCACTTCCAGTTGCCGGAACAGCCGGGTGAGGTAGTCGGGCAGGTCCTGTGCGGTCAGGTTGGTGAAGAAGATGTACCGGGCATCCGGGTTGTAATGTTTGAAGGTTACGAAAAAGGGAACCTGTATCTGCATGTAAATGGAGTGTACAAGTGAGGAATTTCCTTTTTGTCCCAGTTGGGGATAAAAGCTTGCTTCTTCTTTTGATTCCCTGTAAAACCAGGTAGTGATGTAATTGACCGGCTGTTTCATGTCGTTCTATTGTTTAGTGCCCGTTTCCTTGTTTCAGGCGTTTGTTTATTTCGTACAGGCTCATGCCCGTTACGCTGGCAAACAGGGTAACCAGCAACGAGGTATACAGTTTCTTTTGGAAGGGCAAGATACAAAAAGCTTTCCAGAATTCACGCATTCCCAGTCCATATTTATGGGCCAGTATGGCCCCCGACATGCGTCGTTTGTGCCAGGAAGACAGGAACAGCCGGATGCCTTGTTTCCGGCTTGCCTGCCGGTAGAGTGCATCGAACATGGCGTCCAGCGGATCTTTTTTCAGAATAGGACGGTGACTCTTGTTGTTTCCGGTAGTCAGGTAATAGATGGAGCTGGGTTTCCGGCAATAGGCAAATTCGCATACGGCCTGCAGGCGGGCCAGGGTCAGTATGTCTTCGCCGGAAGGAATGCCTGCCGGAAAACCACCGATGGACAGTATGGTTTCTTTTCTGACGGCATACGCGCTGGTCTGCATCGGGAAATCCGTACCGGAAGCCAGTTCGTAGTAATTGTCGAGTATTCCCTCGTCGCCTGTAAAGTGAAACTTGTCTGGTACCAGCGGCAGTCTTGGCTGTTCGTTTCCCCGTTGGAAATAATAGGAAGTTCCGAATACGCCACATTGCGGATAAGTATGATAAAGCCTGACGATGGTTTCCAGGTGATCGGGCAGCCATTCGTCGTCTGCGTCCAGAAAGGCAATCAGTCCGTACCGGGCTTCGCGGATTCCGGTATTTCTTGCGGCCGATACGCCTCCGTTGGCTTGCCGGACAATCCGGATGCACGGCAGGCCGAAACTGGCAGCCCGTTGCGGCCCGTCATCGGTAGACCCGTCGTCTACCACCACAATTTCGAAGTCCTGAAAGGTCTGGTTCAGAACCGAGCGGATGCTTCGTCCGATATAGGCAGCTCCATTATATAAGGGTATGATGACACTAATCATGGTTATTTCCTTTTGAGTAAGTACCGGAGGGTTTCCCGCTGGATCTGTGACCGGGATACCCACATGATGAACAGGTAAATCAGGGCGGCCACGACGATCTTGGCAATCATCAGAAGCCATTCCGATGTGATGGAATGTGTAGCCAGTTCGGTAAGGCCCATGGTGACAAGGGCGGATCCCGCAAAGGGTGCAATGTCTTTCACGGCGTCGATGAAACGGAGTCCGATTTCCCGTCGCACGAAGTAATACCACACAAACAGCCAGCCGATATTGATGCAGGTGTACATGAGAATCATGTAGTAAATGCCGAAGCGATAGACGAGCAGGACAGCCAGTACCTGCAGGATTCCTACGGCAATGGTATTCCACATGTAGATGTTTGATTTTCCCTGACTGATGACCAGGTTGGAGCAGAGCGTAGTGATGGGCAGGAAGGCTCCCCAGATGCAGAGGGTCTGCAGGATGGGTACACAAGGCATCCATTTATCCTTGATGGCCAGGTGGATGAATTCCGGTGCGATGAGTGCCAGTCCGAACATGGCCGGAAAAGCCAGGTAGGAAGTAAAGCGAAGCATTTTACGGAAAACGACCTGTTGCCGGTTTGTGTCGTCTGTAATCTGTGCCAGAACCGGTTGGGCTACACTGTTGATGGTGCCGCTAATCAGTGAGGCGCCCATGGTGTTCCACTTGTTGGCCTGGGTGTAGAATCCTACATCCTTGGGCTGAAAGAGCCGGCCGATGATGGCTGAGAAAATGTTGTTGTTGGCCTGAATGAAAATATTGGTCAGCAGAACCTTGCTGCTGAAGCCGAACATTTCCTTCAGCGGGCGGAAGTCCAGGTGGAAAGTAGGACGCCACGGCGAGAAATACCAGAAACTGAGGTTGATGACGGCGATATACACCAGGCTTTGTGTAGCTATGCCCCAGTACGACATGCCGTTGCATGCCATGATGATACCGGTCGTTCCCGACAGAATCAGTGCAGGTATCTGGGCAATGGCCTTTTGTTTGACCATCAGGTTGCGAAACAGGTAGGCGCTGTGTGCCGTTGCGCTGCTGGAAATCACGAATCCCAGAAAGGTGAACCGTGCCAGCGGAACCAGGTCCGGCTGGTGGTAGTAGGCTGCGATGAGCGGTGAGGCGAAAAACAGAAGAATGTAGAGTGAGATTCCGGTCAGGAAACTGAACCAGAAGACAGCGTTGTAGTCGCGGTGACCGACTTCTTTTTTATTGGCCAGGGCCGTTGTAAATCCACTGTCCTGCAAGGTTCCCGCAATGGCGGTAAAGATGGCCAGCATACCTACCATGCCGTAGTCGGCCGGTGTCAGTATACGTGCCAGAAAGATTCCGAACACCAGGTTCAGCAGCTGCTGGACGCCGTTGCTGATTCCTCCCCATAAAAGTCCTTTTGCTGTTTTGTCTTTCAGTGATTGCTCTGCCATAGAATCGGGATATAAAACACAGAGACACAGAGGACAGAATCGGTTTCCCTGCCGGGAAACCTGTTTCTGTGTCTTTGCGTCTCTGCGAACAAATGTATGTCGGTAATGAATTACTTGACTTCGCTTCCGGGTTTTACTTCACTCAATACGGAAGTGACAGCCAGTGAGCCGTCGAAGTTTTCGGCACTCAGGATCATTCCTTCGCTTACCAGTCCGTTCTTGAACTGACGCGGAGCCAGGTTGGCGATGAACAGTACCTGTTTGCCCACCAGTTCTTCCGGTTTGTAGTGCTGTGCGATACCGCTTACGATGGTACGGTTTTCCAGCCCGTCGGCAATCTTGAACTTCAGCAGTTTTTTCATCTTCGGTACGTTTTCGCATTCCAGGATGGTTCCTACCCGGATGTCCAGTTTGTCGAAGTCTTCGATAGAAACGGTCGGTTTAATCGGATTGGCCTTGTAGTTGGCTGCTTCGTTGGCCTTCTTGGTTGCCAGCAGTTTGTCTACCTGCGCCTGGATCACTTCATCGTCAATCTTTTCGAACAGAAGTTCCGGTTTGTTCAACTGGTGTCCTTCTTCCAGCAGGTCGGTACGTCCCAGTTGTTCCCATTCGAAGGATTCCATGTTCAGCATGTGGCGCAGTTTTTCGGAGCTGAACGGCAGGAACGGTTCGAAAACGATGGCCAGATTGGCAACCAACTGGAGGGCGATGTTCAGAATCGTAGCCACGCGGTTCATGTCGGTTTTGGCCAGTTTCCACGGTTCGGTATCTGCCAGGTATTTGTTTCCGATGCGGGCCAGGTTCATGGCTTCTTTCTGTGCGTCGCGGAACTTGAATACGTCCAGCAGCTTTTCTACTTCGGCTTTTACGTCGGCAAATTCCTTCAGGGTTTCCTTGTCATAGTCGGTCAGTTCGCCGCAGGCCGGTACCTTGCCGTCGAAATATTTCTGGGTCAGTACCAGGGCACGGTTTACGAAGTTACCGTACACGGCTACCAGTTCGTTGTTGTTGCGTGCCTGGAAGTCTTTCCAGGTGAAGTCATTGTCCTTGGTTTCCGGAGCGTTGGCGGTCAGTACATAACGCAGTACGTCCTGTTTGCCGGGGAAATCCTGCAGGTATTCGTGCAGCCATACGGCCCAGTTGCGTGAGGTTGAAATCTTGTCGCCTTCCAGGTTCAGAAATTCGTTGGCCGGTACGTTGTCCGGCAGGATGTAGCTTCCTTCTGCCTTCAGCATGGCCGGGAATACGATGCAGTGGAATACGATATTGTCCTTTCCGATGAAGTGGAGCAGACGCGTTTCGGGGTCTTTCCACCATGTCTCCCAACTGTCGGGAAGCAATTCCTTGGTATTGGAAATGTATCCGATAGGAGCATCGAACCACACGTACAGCACCTTTCCTTCCGCACCTTCTACGGGCACAGGGATACCCCAGTCGAGGTCACGGCTGACGGCACGCGGCTGCAATCCCATGTCGAGCCAGCTCTTGCACTGTCCGTATACGTTGGGGCGCCATTCCTTGTGGTCTTCCAGAATCCATTGGCGCAACCATCCTTCGTGTTTGTCGAGGGGAAGATACCAGTGCTTGGTCTCCTTCATCACAGGTTTGCTGCCGCTGATGGCGCTTTTCGGGTTGATCAGATCGGTGGGCGACAGGGAGGTTCCGCATTTCTCGCATTGGTCGCCATAGGCACCTTCCGAATGGCAGTGAGGACACTCACCGGTGATGTAGCGGTCGGCGAGGAATGTTTTCGCTTCTTCGTCGTAATATTGTTCGGATGTTTTTTCGATAAACTCTCCTTTGTTGTATAGCGTCTTAAAGAAATCTGAAGCCAGCTCATGATGCGTCTTCGAAGTGGTGCGGCTGTATACATCGAACGAAACGCCGAATTCTTCGAACGATTTCTTGATCAGATAGTGGTAACGGTCTACTACATCCTGCGGAGTGACTCCTTCTTTCTTTGCACGAATCGTGATAGGTACTCCGTGTTCGTCCGAACCTCCGATAAACAATACATCTTCTTTCTTCAGTC
>USCT01000004.1 GCA_900553185.1 uncultured Bacteroides sp. | reverse complement strand
TTCCTGCACTTCCGGTGGAAGACGTTTCGTAGCCGCCTCAAAACTACAGTCGGCGGTTTTTCTTTTTGTTATCTTTTTCTTTTGGACGGCCAAAAGAAAAAGTAAAAGCTACCAGAATCTTCTTTTATTTGATAAATGAAACAGAAACATTGGATAATAACCGGAATCATCATCATATTGGCAGTGGCAGGAATTACATTCTGCTGCCTGCCTTACTATGCCCGTCAGGCACTGATTCATCTCTATCCCACCATCGACGATCTGGAACTTTTTCACCGGCATACGGTTCATGCACCGGATTCCTGCTGGGATTGGTATCAGTCTGACTGCTACAATACGTATCGGATGGAACCCGAAGATTCGGCTTATCTGGCGGAGCTGAAAACCGTTTCGTTTCTGGTCATCCGGAATGACAGTATCTTGTATGAACGTTATTTCGGAGGATGGAACGATTCGTTGACCTCCAATCTGTATTCTTGTACGAAGACCATTGTCGGGCTACTGGTTGGAGTTGCCATCGATGAAGGATTTATCCGAAGTGTGGATGATAAGGTGTGCGATTACCTGCCTGCCTACACAAAGGGCCGGCAGCAGGAGGTGACTATCCGTGACTTGCTGACCATGAGTGGCGGTATGGATTGGGATGAGGCGTACGCTTCGTTGTTTTCGGTTACCACACATGGTTATTACGGAAACGATTTGTACAATCTGGTGATGAACCTGGATGTAGTTGATGAACCGGGAGTACAATATTCTTATCGGAGTGGTGAGACCCAGTTGCTGGCTTTTGTGCTGGAGGCTGCTACCGGAGTGACATTGAGCGAATATGCCGAGCAGAAATTATGGCAACCCATGCTGGCCGGACAGGATGCTTTCTGGCTGCTCGATAAGGAACAGGGGGATGAGAAGGCATTCTGCTGTTTTCATACCACGGCCCGCGATGCTGCCCGTTTTGCCCGGCTGATGCTCCGGAAAGGTGACTGGAACGGCAGGCAGCTTGTCTCTGAACGCTACATGAAGGAAGCCTTGTCGCCGGCTGTTTACTTGAAAGATCAGTGGGGAAAGGACAGTCTGAATTATTACGGGTATCAGGTGTGGGTGATGCATTACCGTGATCAGGTGAATCCGTACATGCGGGGGATGTTGGGGCAATACATCATTGCCATTCCCAGCCGGAATGCCATTGTGGTTCGTTTGGGGCATAAGCGTTCGGATGTGTATGTACGCGAACTTACTACCGATATTGTCCGTTACATGGATATAGCGATGAAGATTTTGGAACAGGAATAAAAAAACAGAAGTATGAAAAACGAATTTTCTGATGAAGATAAGAAATGGAAGGTGTTGGACAGTGAATACCTTATTCGTCGCCCTTGGCTGACAGCCCGGAAAGATAAGGTCCGTTTGCCGAGTGGGGTTGTGATGGATGAATATTATGTATTGGAATATCCCGACTGGGTGAATGTGATAGCTATTACGACTGACGGGAAGTTTCTGATGGAACGTCAGTACCGTCACGGATTGCAATGGATTGGGTATGAAATTTGTGCCGGTGTTTGTGAGAAAGGGGAAACTCCGCTCGAAGCGGCTCAGCGGGAACTGCTGGAGGAAACAGGATTCGGTGGGGGAGTGTGGACGCCGCACATGACCATTTCGGGCAATACCAGTACGATGACGAATCTTACCCATTGTTTTGTGGCGACCGGAGTAGAGCGTGTGTCAGCACCTCACCAAGAAGCTACCGAAGATATTTCCATCCACCTGCTTACTTTGGAGGAAGTTCGAGGACTGCTGGTGAACGACCAGATCCGGCAGTCGCTGATGGCGGCTCCTCTCTGGAAATATTTTGCCGAGCAGCGGTTGCTTTAGAATGAACAGCTTTTTTATAAGTTCTGTCAGGCGAGCCAGTGAAAATAAAAAAACGTCCTTGAATAGCGATACTCAAGGACGTTTTTTGTGGAGCATAGCGGACTCGAACCGCTCACCTCGACACTGCCAGTGTCGCGCTCTAGCCAGATGAGCTAATACCCCGTTGTGATGTTTACAAGTGCAAAGGTATAACAAGAATTTGATTTGGCAAGCATTCGAATGAAAAAAATGCAGAAAAATTGCAGGAAAATGAAAGGAGTGGAAAAACGTTTGGACGTTTGCAGCAAAACATGCTCGTGTTCCATTTAAAACGTCCGGACGAATGAGTTTAAACATGCTCGTATTTTAAATCAAACGAACGTTTGTTTTTCAGATGGATTGTTTTTGGGGGCTGTCAAAAAGAAATGCGAGACATTATAACTGTTGCTGAAGAAAGCGCATGAAGTGTACAACGGTTTCCGCTTCCTGACCTTGGGCCGAAACAAAACAGAAGTGTCGCTTGAACTGAAGGCCGGCAATGTCTACAATCCGGAAACTTCCTTCTTTCAGTTCTTTCGCAAGAGCGGTTATGGATACAATGCCCATGCTGTGGCTGTAACGTAAAAAAGACTTGATGCTTTCCGTGCTGCCCAGATACATCCGTACGTTCAGTGACGAAAGCTTCAGGTGCTGTTCGGCCAGAGCCAGTTCGATGGCGTCCAGGGTGCCGGAACCACGTTCACGGAGTACCAGCGGTACCTGTTTGAATTCTTCCAGCGAAATCTCGCCCGATTGTCCGATGGGACAGTCAGTGGCTACTACCGGAACCAGCTCGTCGCAGAGAAACGGTTCGTACTTCAGGCTCGGCAGCCGGAATACTCCTTCTACCATGCCTAAATCGATGGTGTGCTGCTGGAGGGCGGTTTCGATGTTCCGGGAATTGGTATCGATCAGTGAAACCGTTATTTTCGGGTATTTCTCGGTAAAACGGGCCAGAACGGGAGGAAGTACGTATTGGGCAATCGTCGTACTGGCTCCCAGGCGGAGTTCGCCTACGTACTCCTTATTTAATAGATGCATGTCGTATTCCAGCCGGCGATATTCGGCCAGAATCCGTTCGCAGTGTTCCAGCAGGACTGTTCCGGCTTCTGTCAGCGAAATCTTACTGCCCATCCGGTTGAACAGACGTACCTGATACAGGCTTTCCAGCTCGCGGATGTGCTTGGTGATGGCGGGCTGGCTTACAAAGAGTTCCTGGGAGGCTTTCGTAAAGCTCAGGTTCTTGGCTACGCTGTAAAAGGCTTTCAGACGGAAATCAGACACGGTTATGAAGTATTAGATAAACAAACTGTTAAAGCTCCTCGGAACGGATACCCAGCGATTGCAGGATGGAGAATCCCAGCAGTTCGAAACGGTAAGCGGCTTCTTGTGCCGGAGGATTCATGCCAAAGACCGTTACTTCGGACGGGTGTTTCATCGAGCCAATCAGCTTGTCCAGTGAATTTCCATACACGTCTTCGTCCGGTACAAGGATGGCTTTCTGTATTTCGCTGGACTCGGTCATCAGCATCAGCGATTCACGGAACAGGTCTTCCCGGCTGGCCATTCCCGACGGTTGGAAAGCATATAGAGAGAATTCGCCCAGCTGGCTTTGGAATGCTACGTTATGAAGTTCTTTTTCCAGGTTTGAAGGCGTACAGAACTTCATGATTTCTTCTTTGGCTTCATAAATGAATATCACTTGTATTTCGTTCTTTCCCGGTTGCATGCCTGCGTCCAGCGCCAGGTATTCCAAGAGTGCGGCCAGGTCGGCTTTAGGAAGCTGACGTTTTACAATGGGGGCAAAATGAGCGGCCAGATCGCTGCCTACTCTGTCCAGATAAGAAGAATCGACCAGCATTACATAAGGAGCAAAAGGTATTTTCTTTTCCATATATTCTTGATTTTGGGGTATAAAGATAATAACTTAAGTTATCCCCCCAAAATAAAAGAGGAAAATACAGAAACAAAAAAGATTTTCCGGAAGCTGACATATTGTTCTTTATCCGGACAATTTTTCATGTAAAAATGGTAATTGACTGACATTTAGACAGATATGCGGCGATGTTTACGGAATGGCAAACTATTTGATAATACTTTATCGAATTTGATTTCCGAAACCGGAAAATGATCCGGGGGCGGAAGCAGGTTCATTAGTAAGAACAGAAAATAAGAAAGGAGACATTATATGAACTTTAACAACTTTACAATCAAATCGCAGGAAGCGGTTCAGGAAGCAGTCAATCTGGTACAACGCCAGGGACAGCAGGCCATCGAACCGGAACATCTGCTGGCGGGTGTGCTGAAGGTCGGTGAAAATGTGACTAACTTCATTTTCCAGAAACTTGGCATTAACGGACAACAGATCGCAACGGTCCTGGACAAGCAGATCGCTTCGCTGCCAAAGGTATCAGGCGGTGAGCCGTACTTAAGCCGTGATGCCAACGAGGTGTTGCAGAAAGCTGTTGATTATTCGAAGGAACTGGGCGACGAATACGTTTCGCTGGAGGCTTTGCTGCTGGCATTGCTGAATGTGAAAAGTACCGTATCTACCATGCTGAAGGATGCCGGATTGACCGAAAAGGAATTGCGGGCTGCCATTCAGGAACTGCGTCAGGGACAGAAAGTCACTTCGCAGTCAAGTGAAGATACGTATCAGTCACTGAATAAATATGCCATCAACCTGATAGAAGCTGCACGAAGCGGAAAGCTTGATCCGGTAATCGGACGTGATGAGGAAATCCGTCGGGTATTGCAGATTCTGAGCCGTCGTACGAAGAACAATCCGATCCTGATCGGTGAACCGGGTACCGGTAAGACAGCCATCGTGGAAGGACTGGCACAACGTATTCTGAGGGGCGATGTTCCGGAAAACCTGAAGAACAAGCAGCTTTATTCACTGGATATGGGTGCCCTCGTAGCCGGAGCCAAATACAAAGGTGAATTCGAGGAACGTCTGAAGTCGGTTATTAATGAAGTAACGAAATCTGACGGAAACATCATCCTGTTCATCGATGAAATCCATACCCTGGTAGGTGCAGGTAAAGGTGAAGGCGCCATGGATGCCGCCAATATTCTGAAACCGGCCCTGGCTCGTGGTGAACTGAGAAGTATCGGTGCTACAACCCTTGATGAGTATCAGAAATACTTTGAGAAGGATAAGGCATTGGAACGCCGGTTCCAGACCGTTATGGTAGACGAACCGGATATTGCCAGCTCAATCTCTATCTTGCGTGGACTGAAGGAACGGTACGAAAACCATCATCAGGTACGAATCAAGGATGAGGCCATCATTGCAGCGGTAGAGTTGAGTAACCGGTATATTACCGAACGTTTCTTGCCGGATAAGGCCATCGACCTGATGGATGAGGCCGCTGCCAAGTTGCGTATGGAACGTGATTCACTGCCGGAGGAATTGGATGAAATCGAACGTCGGTTGAAGCAGTTGGAAATCGAACGTGAGGCCATCAAGCGTGAAAAAGATGAAGTCAAGCTGGCTCAACTGAATAAGGAAATTGCGGAACTGAAGGAACAGGAAACCTCTTACAAGGCCAAATGGCAGAGTGAGAAGGAACTGGTGAACAAGATTCAGCAGAACAAGAAGGAAATCGAACAGTTGAAGTTCGAGGCCGACAAGGCAGAACGTGAAGGCGATTATGGAAAGGTGGCTGAAATCCGTTACGGTAAACTTCAGGCACTGGAGAATGAAATCAAATCCATTCAAGAGGACTTGAAGAAGAAGCAGGGTGACAATGCCTTGATCAAGGAAGAAGTAACGGCCGAAGATATTGCGGATGTCGTATCACGTTGGACGGGAATACCGGTCAGCAAGATGCTGCAGAGCGAGAGAGAGAAACTGCTTCACCTGGAGGATGAACTTCACAAGCGGGTCATCGGACAGGATGAGGCCATCGAAGCCGTAGCCGACGCCGTTCGTCGTAGCCGTGCCGGTCTGCAGGATCCGAAACGTCCGATTGGTTCATTCATCTTCCTGGGTACGACGGGTGTCGGTAAGACCGAGCTGGCCAAGGCACTGGCAGAATACCTGTTCGATGATGAATCGCTGATGACGCGTATCGATATGAGTGAGTATCAGGAAAAGCATACCGTGTCACGTCTGATCGGTGCGCCTCCGGGATACGTAGGTTACGATGAAGGTGGTCAGCTGACCGAAGCCGTACGACGGAAACCATATTCCGTAGTATTGTTCGATGAAATCGAAAAGGCGCATCCGGATGTATTCAATATCTTGCTTCAGGTATTGGATGACGGACGTCTGACCGATAACAAAGGACGTACGGTGAACTTCAAGAACACCATCATCATCATGACTTCCAATTTGGGTAGTGCCTACATCCAGAGTCAGTTTGAAAAGATCAATGACCAGAACCACGACCAGATTGTAGAAGAAACCAAGAAGGAAGTGATGAACATGCTGAAGAAGACCATCCGTCCGGAATTCCTGAACCGTATCGATGAGACCATCATGTTCCAGCCGTTGAACAAGCCGCAGATTGAACAGATTGTCCGCTTGCAGATTAACGGTATCCAGAAGATGTTGAAGGATAACGGAGTTACGTTGCAGATGACGGACGAGGCTGTTGACTTCTTGGCCAATGCGGGTTATGATCCCGAATTCGGTGCCCGTCCGGTAAAACGTGCTATCCAGCGCTATTTGCTGAACGACTTGTCAAAGAAGTTGCTGGCACAGGAAGTAGACCGGAGCAAACCTATCATTGTAGAATGTCACAACGGTGCTTTGGCATTCAGAAACTAAACACATGACAGACTCAAAATAGAAAGCGGAGCCTTTCCGAAAGGGAGGTTCCGCTTTTTTAGTTCAATGTGCCGTTGTCAGTTCTTTTTTTGCAGCTCGAATCCGATTTTCATACCGTCGTACTGTCCCAAAAGGGTGGATAGGGTATTGGTTGCCGAACTTTTCAATGCGCTGGAAACAGTCTGTGCCAGTGACATCAGTTTGTCGGCATTAAACAGCAGGCTGATGTTGTTGGAGTTTTCAATAGATTTGGATACCGTTGCATTGAATGTATAGCCTAATTTGGTTTTCAAGGCCAGTTCATTGGTGCTTGAATCGTAAGTATAGGTTCCCTGAGTTGTACGTCCGTTGACGGTGGACTCGTAAGTTCCGTCGGCATTGAATACATAGGTAACTCCTTCTTTGAATCCGATTTTCGACAGGATGTTACTCATCTCTGTCTCTACTTTTTTAGCAGCTATTTCACTGCCTACTTTAGCCAGTACGTTATCGCTTTCGAATTTACAGTCGGGGCCTACATACGTCCAGGTTCCTTCCAGTGAGAATGTACTTACTCCGGTTACCTTTTCTGCCACGGTGTTTGCGACTCCTGAAAGAATGGACTTCCAGTCCTGTGCCTGTGCAGAAGTAGTTCCGGCGCATAGTACACATGCTACGAATCCCACTTTGCATAAGTTTTTTACCAACATATCTTTTACGTTTTAGTTGATTTGAAAAAGCGCATGGTATTCGGAGGATATGAGTATCCGGCAAATACATGCGCTTTGGTATGAATTAATAATGATGTTCAATGGCTTATCAACAAGCTTTAAAGCTCATGTCCAGGCCTTTGACTGAGTGAGTCAATGCGCCTACCGAAATGAAGTCTACACCGCATTCAGCATAATCGCGCAGCGTATCGTAGGTGATACCTCCGGAAGATTCTATTTCGTAACGACCGGCTACCATTTCTACGGCCTTGCGGGTATTCTCAGGGGTAAAATTATCGAGCATGATACGGTCTACTCCTCCCAAATCAAGAACTTGCTGCAGTTCGTCGAAGTTACGTACTTCGATTTCAATTTTCAGGTCTTTTCCTTTTTCCTTGCAGTATTCCTTTGCGCGGAGGATGGCCTTGTCGATACCGCCGGCAAAATCAACATGATTGTCTTTCAGCAGAATCATATCGAACAGGCCGATACGGTGGTTGACTCCGCCTCCAATCTTGACTGCCATTTTTTCCAGTACACGCATGCCCGGAGTTGTCTTACGGGTATCCAATACACGGGTGTGCGTACCTTTCAGGCGTTCTACATATCGGTGAGTCATGGTCGCAATACCGCTCATGCGCTGCATGATGTTCAGCATCAGACGTTCGGTCTGCAACAGAGACTGGACTTTTCCTTCTACAATCATTGGCACGTCACCCGGTTTTACCTGTGCTCCGTCGTTGATGTAAACGGTAACCTTCATGTCCGGATCGAATCGGCGGAATACTTCTTTGGCTACTTCGATACCGGCCAGGATGCCTTCTTCCTTGATCAGCAGTTTTGATTTTCCCATGGCATCGGCAGGAATGCAAGATAAGGTAGTATGGTCTCCATCGCCTATGTCTTCAGCAAATGAAAGGTCAATCAGGCGATCGATTAAATCTTTAACAACTTTTTCGTCCATATTTTCTGTATTATAATTAGTTTGATTCAATTCATGAATATGCAACAAAGGTAAGGATTATTCGTATCTTTGCAAAAGGAACCGTTGTTAAAACAAACGAAAAAGAATCATGAAATTTACATTACTTGTAGTAGGCAGGACCGTTGAGAAACATTACGTTACGGCCATCAACGATTATGTGGAGCGTACCAAGCATTACGCATCTTTCGATCTCGAAGTCATACCGGAACTGAAAAATACCAAAAGCCTCAGCATGGAACAACAGAAGGAGAAGGAAGGAGAGCTGATTTTGAAAGCGCTCCAGCCGGGTGATGTACCGGTATTGCTGGACGAGCATGGAAAGGAATTCCGTTCGATGGAATTTGCCGGCTGGATAGAGCGGAAGATGCATACGGTCAACAAGAGACTGGTGTTTATCATCGGAGGTCCTTACGGATTTTCTCCGGCAGTATATGCCGTGGCACAAGACAAGATCTCGCTTTCGAAGATGACTTTCTCGCATCAGATGGTACGTCTGATCTTTGTAGAACAGCTGTATCGGGCCTTTACCATATTGAACAACGGCCCTTATCACCACGAGTGACAAGAGCCGTTGTTCCGGTTATTTCTGGCTTTTATTGCAACCAGATGATGGAACCTACCGGAGGAACTCCGTCTTCCGGTTTCATATCGTTCAGACGGTATAGGTATTTCAGTTGTACGCCGTAACGTTGGGCAATGGTATACATGGAATCTCCCGGATAAACCTTGCAGCTTATAAAACCGTTGGTAGCATGTTTGTGTTTCTCTTCCAGGTAGATAATTTCTCCTCCCCTGAACTGAAAGTCTTTGGGAAGTTCGTTGAACGTGCGTACTTTTTTCTTGCTGAGATCGAACTCCTTGGCTATCGATTTGAATGTATCTCCCTTGCGGGCTATGATGTACAGCAGGTCGTTTGCCAGATAAGGCTGGTGGGGGTTGGGAAATTCTTTGGCCCAGTTTACGTTTCCTTTCCGGTCATATTCATGCAGGTCATACAGTTCAATGATGTCAATCAGTCGGTTGGCATATCTTGGGTCGGTAGCATAACCTGCTTTTTTTAGTCCGCGTGCCCATCCTTTGTAGTCTGTTACTTTTAAATCAAACAGGAAAGCGTATCTTGTTTTGGTTCGTAGAAACTTGGAATGGTCTTCGTAGGAGTCTTTCGGGTGTTTGTATGCGCGGAAACATTCGTTGGGAGCGTCGTCGGTATGGTAGGCTTTCCTTCCGTCCCAGTCTCTTCCGCATTTGATACCGAAATGGTTGTTCGACTTTCGGGCCAGTGTACTTTTTCCGGCTCCTGATTCCAGCAGACCTTGGGCCAGCGTGATACTGGCCGGAATGCGGTAGCGTTTCATTTCATGGACGGCCAGCTCGCGGTATTTGTGGATGTATTCTTCGTAAGCTTTGTTACGCCGTTGGGCAGAAGTCGTAAGTATGCTTCCAAGCAGGCAGAATATTCCTAATAAGATATATCGTTTCATTCTTTAAGTAATTACATCGTTTACAAAGGTATAAAGATTCACCGATGGAAAGGGTGAAAGAATTTTAAAAATGTGATTTTTCAGGAAAAACAGCGGTATGTACGCAGGAACTGGAGTAGGAATTTTCTGATTTTTTCTGTAGATTTGTTCATTCACCAATTGTTTGACCTATTATGAAAGAAATAGAACTGAATATCCGTATTCGGGTGTACCGGTACGAAGAGCTGAGTGAAACAGATCGTGAACTGACAGATGCGGCTATCGAAGCAACCCGTCGCAGCTATGCTCCTTATTCCAAATTTTCGGTGGGAGCGGCTGTCCGTCTGCAGAATGGTGTAATCGTTACCGGGTCCAATCAGGAGAATGCGGCGTATCCTTCGGGGCTTTGTGCCGAACGTACTACGTTGTTTTATGCCAATTCCCGGTATCCGGATGAGGCAGTAGATACGTTGGTTATTGCGGCACGAAATGAGAAAGGATTTCTGGAATCTCCGATACCTCCCTGCGGTGCCTGCAGGCAGGTTATGCTGGAAACCGAACAGCGTTACAGGCATCCGATCCGGATTCTGCTGTACAGCCGTCAGGACATATACGAAATAAGGGGAACAAAAGACTTGCTCCCCTTATCGTTCGGTAGTGAATATCTTTGATGTACCGGGATATCAGTTGTTGTCGCCGTACATACGGGCACGCATCTCCTTGATATGGTCTGAAGTGATGTATTCGTCGTACTCCATCATTTTGTCGATGATACCGTTTGGTGTCAGCTCGATGATACGGTTGGCAACTGTCTCGATAAATTCGTGGTCGTGAGAAGAAAACAGGATATTTCCTTTGTATGTCTTCAAGTTGTTGTTGAAAGCTTGGATAGACTCCAGATCCAGGTGGTTGGTCGGTGTATCCAGAATCAGGCAGTTGGCATTGCGCAATTGCATACGGGCAATCATACAACGCATCTTCTCACCTCCTGAAAGTACGTTTACTTTTTTCAGGACTTCTTCGCCGGAGAACAGCATGCGTCCCAGGAAACCTTTCATGTAGACTTCGTTTCCTTCGCCGTACTGACTCAGCCAGTCTACCAGATTCAGGTCACTTTCAAAGAAACTTGTATTGTCAAGTGGCAGGTAGGCGGTGGTGATGGTCACTCCCCAGTTGTAATGTCCGGCCTGTGCTTTCCGGTTTCCGTTTATGATTTCGAAGAAAGCTGTCATGGCACGCGGGTCGCGGCTCAGGAATACAATCTTGTCTCCCTTCTCTACTGTAAAGTTTACATCGCTGAACAATACGGTTCCGTCTTCGGTAGCTGCCTTCAGTCCAGAAACTTCCAGAATCTGGTTACCCGGCTCACGGTCCATGGTAAAGATGATACCCGGATATTTGCGGGAAGATGGTTTGATTTCGTCCACATTCAGTTTTTCCAGCATTTTCTTTCGGCTGGTTGTCTGTTTTGACTTGGCTACATTGGCAGAGAAACGGCGGATAAATTCTTCCAGTTCCTTGCGTTTTTCTTCGGCCTTGGCTTTCTGATTCTGCTGCTGGCGCAAAGCAAGCTGGCTGGATTCGTACCAGAAACTGTAGTTTCCGGCAAACATATTTATTTTACCGAAATCGATGTCGATGGTGTGTGTACATACTGAATCCAGGAAGTGTCGGTCATGGCTTACTACCAGCACAGTGTGTTCAAAATTGGAAAGATATTCTTCCAACCAGGTTACAGTGTCCATATCCAGGTCGTTGGTAGGCTCATCCAGCAGCAGGTTGTCCGGATTGCCGAAGAGAGCTTGTGCCAGCATGACGCGTACTTTTTCCTTACCACTCAGGTCTCCCATCAGTGAATAGTGCTTGTCGTCTTTGATACCCAGTCCGCTCAGCAGGATTGCTGCATCGCTTTCTGCATTCCACCCTTCCAGTTCTGCGAACTTTTCTTCCAGTTCCGCTGCCTTGATACCGTCTTCATCGGTAAAATCTTCTTTGGCATACAATGCTTCACGCTGTTTCATAATATCCCAAAGTACGGTATGCCCCATCAGAACGGTATCGAGTACCGTATATTCATCAAATTTAAAGTGGTCCTGATTCAAAACCGACAGGCGTTCGCCCGGTCCGAGGGTTACACTTCCTTTTGTCGGTTCCAGCTCTCCCGAAATCACTTTCAGAAAAGTAGATTTACCGGCACCGTTTGCGCCGATGACACCATAAATATTACCGTTGGTGAATTTCAGATTCACATCGTTGTACAATACTCTTTTACCAAATTGTACGGCTACATTCGAAACTGTAATCATGTACTTATACCTAGTTTTTGTTTGTTATGCAGAATTGCTCGGCAAAGATACAAAAAATTACTGTAAAAAGCCGAAATGCCTCGTATAAAACCCGTCAAATTGTCAAAATGCAGCTGTAGGGTTATTCTTTCTGGTAAGCAATGCGGGGAGTTCCGTTGGTTACATATATGATACCGCAACGTGAGAAACCACTTTGATCCAGGACATGTTGCATCACTTTGTTGTCGGCATGGGTATCTGCTCGCAGGCATGGGTACTGGCTGAAACACCAGTCGAAACAATATTTCCCTATTCCATGGTAACTACCGTCGGAGGCCAAGCGGTGTATTACGTAATACGGATGATCGTTTGGCCACTTCCCGTCTTCAATGTAACTGTAGGTAGGATCTGGTCCTTTTATGAGGCAGAAGGTAGCAATGGGCTGATTGGATTCATTTACCACGACGTAACAATGGCCTGAATCTATATCCTTCGTTACTTGTTCCTGTTGTGGATACCCGTTAATCCATTGGTTCGGGTTTCCGGATGCCTGCATAAATTGTCGGGCTATTGAAAATATTTCCATGAGCCGGTTCAGGTCGGCCGGTATTGCTTTTCGGATGTAAAAGTTCATATTCGTAGAATTTGGAGGCAAAAATAAACAAAAGGCAGGAGGAGTAAAAGAAAATATAGTTTTTCAATTTGTCTATTGTGTGTCGTGTTTTTTTAAGTGAAGGTAAATGTCAGGAGAAAATTGGTTATGATGGGAATAAAGGGAAACCGGGAGACTTGCTTCACAGCATGTCTCCCGGCCCTGATTTATTCTCTCTAACTTAAAATAAATCAACTATGTTAAAACTTCTTTTTCAACCTTTATATAGGATGTCCGTCACTAATAATGAGGACTTTGGCTATATGAACAATTCGTATATCTTTCTATGCTGCAAAGTAAAGGATTTTGTCGTGTATGTATCTTATCGTTTTTAAACTATATCTTGTCGGTTTGGAAACTGTAAAACGGGCTTTATCTGATTGGTCGATAAAAAAGAGGCATTTGTCGAATTTAAAGTTTTTTGCCTGTAGATTGGTTGAAAAAAATGGCCGGAAGAGATTTATGTTTTTGTATTTCTTCCGGCCATTATTAATAGAGTTATTAATTTCAATACGTGTTAGGGTATTGATTTATTTTTATGGTATCACAGGTCCTTCACCCCATTGAGGTGCGCCTTCGTCTTGCCATAATCTTTCAGAATTCAGGATTCCTTTAGACATTGATGTTGAGAATCCTTGATTTTCATACGATTGCATAATCTGATCGTACATCAGATCTGTTGGTGACGGATCAGTAACGGAAGTTCTTCGTGGATAATAACTGGCAGGCATATTGTTGTCAGAATAATCTTCTCGCGCCCAAATCGTTGAATTGAATTTGGGAACTCCCGAACGTCTTCCCGTAGCAAACTGATCGACAGGCTGGAAAGTGAAATGGAGGATTTCTTGAATGAAAATCTTTTCCAGATCGAGTTCTTTGTTTCCGGTTAGCTGATAATCTTCATGTGACATCATGGTTTCTATTTCTCCGCTTTGCAGATCGATGGCTTTTTCATGGCTGTCATAATCGTATGTTGTACCATAATAGGGAATTCTGTTCAGACTGGCAAGTCTGTCATATTCTTCTACCGAAGCTTTAACGGCCTTATTAAAATAGGTTGAAGCGTCCTGTAATCCGCTTACTCCGTATATTGCAAATTCTGCCAGGTATAGATTAACTTCGGCTGTTGTCATATACATGCCATACCAAGGCTGGTCATTGGTATCTTCGATGACTGGTCCGTCAGGAATGGTTGGCAGGGTAAAATCATTTCGGCCTCGTATCATTTCTTCCTGATAACGTGAATAAGGACGGTAGGTCTTTCCTCCGGCCAATGTATTGGTGCTGTAGTTGAACCAGTCTCCGTATTGAGATGCATAGGCTTGTGCATTGTAAGCTACCGGAAGTCCGTAATAGCGTACCCACGGTTCTCCCAATCCTTTCCAGGATTTGAATGTTTCTACTCCGTTTACTGTTTCAGTTTCTACATTTTCAAGAATAAAGGAAGGGATGTCATCTTTACGGTTATTGGCAAGGAAGTAATCGATGACTTTGGAATTCCAGTCATTCTTTTCATAAATGAATCGTATGCGTGGATCCTGATTTTTCAGCATGAGATCGATAAGCGGCTGTGATGCATGTGTTCCGCTGTACCAGAGAGTTGTGTTGTTCCAATGGTATACGTAATCGTTGGAGCTGTTATTGGCATCCGCTTTGTGAAAAAGAAAATCATCATCTTCGCCGTCTAATACTCCACAAGAAGCTGAAATTACTTCCTGAACGATGGATTGAGCTTTTTCATAATCCTGGAAAATCAGTCGGACGGCAATTTTCAGTTTTATGGAGTTGGCAAGTTTGGCCCATTTGTTCCAGTCGCCGTTGTAGATGACATCTTGTGTTCCCAAATCTATTTGGTCGCTTGAACTCGTGAATGTTTCAATGGCATTATCCAACATGGTCAGCCATAATTCATACAAATCTTTAACACGATCGTATTTTGGGGTCAAAGTACCACCGTAACGGGCATTGGCTGCTTCTGTAAACGGAATGTCTCCACAGATGTCAGTATCGTAGATTCCTAAATAAACGGATAGTACATCCATGGCCGCTGCTACGCCTTCGTATTGTGCACTTTCTTCTTCGCTCATCTGTGAACGTTCGTATTTCAGTGCGTTGACATAGCTTAGTACTGAAATGCTTTGGATGCCTTGTCTTTCTGATCCTTCTACTACATCATCGGTTATACTTCCAGACGGAACGGCTGTTTGATTGGCATAGTAGAATCCCGGAGCATTGGCAAACCATAGCATATAAGATGATGGTTCAAACTCTAATACAGCTTGGGCAAACAAGTATGTAGGGTCGGCTGTCACAACGGAATCCTTCGATTGGTTGGTTTCCGTGAAATCATCGTTACAGCTGGCAAGGCATAATGTGGCTCCCACAAGTGCTGCTGATAAGATTGATTTATGATATTTCAATTTTTTCATGTCTTAAACTCTTTTAGTTGATGAAATTAAACCTGATCGGTTAGAAACTGGCATTGATAGTCAAAGTAAAGCTGGATGTTACTCCATCGAAGCTGCGGACACGGAATTCACCTGCAGAGGTACCACGGACTGATTCTGGATTTTCGCCGTTAGGCATGGAATTCAGCAAATATCCCAAATTACGTCCGGTAGCCGTTAGACTCAGGCCTTTGGCTTTAATTTTATTAGCCATGCTTTGAGGGAACCTGTATGATAGTGAAACTTCACGCAAAGCGATGTAATTCAGCTTGGTATACCAGGTGTCATTTACGACACCATAATCGTATGACGGGTTTGTCCATTGGTTGTTTCTGTAGTGCCATGCACTGGCGTGTGTAGGTTCGATGACGCCTTTTTCCATCAGTTCCTTAAATGTTTCACCGGTAGATGAGGCTCCGGATCCTACTGTATAAGTACTTCCGTCAGGCTGTGGAATAGCGGTTCCCGTCAAGAAAATACCGTCAGGAATCACTCCGTCAGAATACGTCAATCCGTCCCACATGGAAGTGTAGGTAGCACCTCCGTTTTCGCTGTCACGATATTGCAGTGAGCTGGCGGTAAATCCGTACGCAGTACCGTAACGGCTACCATACGAAGCTACATAACCACCGAAGCGAGCGTCGAGAGATACGTTCAATGTCCAGTTCTTATATCTTAAAGAAGTTGACACTGATCCTAAAAAGTCAGGGTTGATGGAGCCTATCTCTGTGATTTCACCGGAACGGGTATAGTATGCACTGTTGGTACTTGTATTGTAAGAAAGTACGGGCAGCCCGGTTTCGCTATCATATTTGATGGCTGAGTCAGTGATTAACAATCCGTATTCGCCACCTACTTTTGCTACAGAAGCGATACGGTAGTTACCGTATTGCGGTTCACCTGCCAGAATGATATAGTCGGCTACATTTTCATGCAGAGAAATGATTTTGGAATTGTTTTTTGTGTAGGTAAAATTCAAATCCCATTGCCAGTCTTTGGTCTCTATCGGAGTCGTATTGATAGCTAATTCTACACCGGCATTTTGGATATTTCCAGCATTGACGTATTGGTATGACTGACCTGATACAGAAGGTACTTCAATCTTCATGATCTGATCGTAGGTGTTTTCTTTATAGTAAGTAAAATCTATACCAATCCGGTTGTTGATAAAGCGCCAGTCCAAACCAACTTCCCATGAATTCTTTCGTTCCGGTTTCAGGTTATTGCTATACGTTGTATTGCTTAACGAAGTAGCGTATACTTTATTGCTGTTGACGGTAGATGTGTTTAGGGTGTAGGCTGTATTGATGATATAAGGATCTGTATCATTACCTACTTGTGCCCATGACCCACGTACTTTAGCAAAAGAAATCCATGATGGTAGTTTATCTCGGAATGTCGTACTAATCAGCCAGGAACCCGAAACTGAAGGATAGAAATAGGAGTAAGTTCCGTGTCCGTCGCGGTATACCAGTGAAGAAGACCAGTCATTACGTCCGGTTATATCCAGGAACAATTGGTCTTTCCAGCTGGCACCTACCTGTCCTGCTATAGACAACATGGTTTTTTCACCTTCAATTCCTGCGGAATAAGTTATATCATTCATTGAATTATTAATGAAGTACTGGTTGTGAGCAATGAGCCCTCCATTGGTATTCATACTTTGGGTTTGTGAGAACGAATGATAATATTCACCACGCAGGAACCCGTGGACTTCAAAATCACCGAATGATTTATTGGCATTGAATGTAGCATTCAGATTGGTCTGTTCTTTTGTTGTATTTCCAATGCCGTAGTAACCACCTTCGTTGGCATATCCGCTACCTGCTTGTTTATTTTCATAACGGGTGTAATAATAATTGTAATTTCCTTCGGCTGAGAATTTTAACCAATCCAGTAAATCTACATTTAATTTTAAGGACGGGCGTACGGATGTTTCCTTTTGCTTGTACTCGTTTTCATAAATGGACCACCACAGGCTGGTTCCCGGCATGTAGCCGTATTTGTCTCCATAACTGCTGCTGGCCAATCCTCCGTGTGAGCCTTTATAGTTCATTTTATCATTGGAGTCATACGAGCGTGTAAAGGTTCCGTCGATAAAATATTCTCCGATATTTTTCTGCGCATTTCTGGGTGTGGAGTTGGCAAAAGAGATACTTCCTTCCAGTTCTACTTTGTCAGTCAGTTTGTGAGAGGCTTTTCCCAAAAGAGAAATACGGTTGAAGGTATTATTGGGAGTGGTTCCTTCTGCATATTTGTAGGATACGGAGGTATAGAATGTAGTCCGGTCATTTCCTCCACTGATGGCAAAGTTCGTATTCGAATTAAAACCTGTCTGATAGGCATCCTTGTAATTATTTTTATAGGCTACATAAGGACGCATGGTACCGTCATAATATTCTATCGAAGATCCGTCGTAGGCCGGTCCCCAGCCCAATCCTCCCGGATGATTGATCAGTGTATGATCGCCGTTTGCGTTGGTATAGAACTGGTTGGTGTTATAAATGTAGAAATCTCCGTTTTCATCTTTATCACCGTATGATACATAACCGGGCAGGTATCCTTCTCCGTAAGAGTTTTGGAAGTTTGGACTGGAAGTCAGAATGTCAAATCCCAATGTCTGACTGAAATTGACACCAATTCCTTTTTTACCTTTACCGGATTTGGTTGTGATGACTACGGCACCGTTCAGTCCTCGTGAGCCGTATAGTGCGGTTGCAGCGGCTCCCTTCAATACTGATACGGTTTCAAAGTCATCAGGGTTTAAGTTTTTCAATTCGTTACCGTAGTCACTTGAGCTGGTAGAATAATCTGCATCTCCTTCGTAGACGCTGTTATCTAAGATAACGCCATCCACTACATAGATAGGCTGGTTGTTTGAGTTCAAGGTAGATGCACCACGAATCAGAATCTTGTTACTACCGAACAGACCACCGTCAGACTGACTGATGTCCACACCTGCTACTTTACCTTGCAGGGCAGATACGGGATTGATAACATTGGTGTTCAGTTCATCTCCTTTCAATTCTTTCATGGCATATCCCAAGGCTTTGGCGTCACGCTTCATTCCTAGGGCTGTGACTACTACTTCGTCCAGAGTTTGGGAATCTTCTACGAGCGTAATGTCGAGTGGTTGTCCGTTCCATTTTATTTCTTGGGTGACATATCCTACAAATGAAATGGAAATGATGTCTCCTTTTTTTACTTTGTCTAAAGTAAAATCTCCGTCGAGACCGGTAATGGTTCCATTGGTGGTACCTTTGACAACCACTGATGCACCGATGACGGATTCTCCCGTTGCATCTTTGATAATACCCGTACACTTTTCATCTTGCCGTATGGAGCGGACTTCATCGGTAGAATAAACCGTTTTAGCATTGATTATTCCTGGAGAACTGCTTAACAGGAATATCAAACAATAAATAGAATCAGCTTTTCTAAACATAAGTATAAGTTTTTAGTTAGAACTGTTAGCTTTTTAATTTGATTAAATAATTTATGGCAAATTAAATGAATAAGTTCTATAATTACTTTGGCGATTTGTTACTATAACTTGACTGTTTGGAAACTGTAAAAAATATTTGGTCCGATTGGTCGATAAAAAAAGGCTGTTTGTCGAATCGTGTCTTTTTTACTTGAGGTTATTTGTATGTTTAAAGCCGTAGAAAACAACTTTTTAACATTTATGAACTTTCAAGAATTTATCCGTTTTTATGAAGTCTTGTTATGGGAAGACGAAGGGGTGGCTTTGTGGAAGATTGATCCTGTACTGATTAACAGAAATAGATCTCAGCCAGTTCTTACTGGATTTCATTCCATTTTGTTTGTGATTGATGGAGAATTGGAAGTAGATATACAAGGAAAGAGAGAGCTGCTTACACGATACACATTGGCTGATATTTTATATGAACAAGATTGTACGCTGTGGTCTGCTTCTGAGAATCTTCATGCTTATTTTCTCCTGATGACAAAGGAATACATGGATCGGTTGACAAGAGGAGGAATGCCTGCTACGGTCAATTATATTTTAAAAGTAAGAAGTTGTCCGGTCATATCGGTAGAGATGAATCATGTAGGAGCCTTTCTGGAAGCATTGCTGAACATTAAGCATGTATTTCTGGATGAACAGAATCAGTTCGTGACAACCATACTTAGGTATCAAATCTGGATTTTCTTAGCTCGTGTAACCAATTATTTTTCGAAAGGTAAGGACGAAATCAAGGATGATTCGTTGTATACGGACCGTCAAAAGAAATTATATGTTCAATTTATGAAAATGTTGTCTGAGTGTGTCGTACAGGAACATTCGGTTACTTTTTATGCATCTTCTTTGTGTGTTACCCCTCAATATTTGAGACGGGTTATTAAAAATCTGTCCAATAAGACAGTACATACGTGGATCAATGAGGCTCTTGTTCAGGAAATTGAAAAGAGGTTGGCCGAAACGGACATGACCGTTCAGCAGATAGCCGAAGATTTGTCGTTTTCAGAGCAGGCTACTCTGACACGTTTTTTTAAGAGATATAAGGGCGTTTCTCCACTGAAATATAGAAAACTGTTGATTGAGAGAAACGCTTGATTTCATGATGAAACAAAAAGAGGATGCGTGATGAGCATCCTCTTTGGAATCTATTTTCATTATAAAAACAGGTGTCTGCTATAATAAATCGGGAATCAGATGGATTGTGGTTTCCGAAACTCCTTGTTCCTGCATCGCTTCTTTATCCGACAGATAGAGTTTCAGGAAATCATCATGGGTCTTACAGTTTTTCATGACTTCCCGGTAGCACTCCAGTGCTTTCGGGATATTTTTTTCGGCTGTATATACATGTCCGTTGTTCAGCCAGTCCGAAGTCTGTGTTTCGTTGCTTTCCAGCAGTTTTTCGTAGAAGCGGTGTGCTTCGGCATATTTGCCAGTCATGAAATAGCACCATCCGATTGCTCTTTGTGCGTTTGCCGGTGCCTTTTCGAGGTATTCTACCTTGAAAAAATATGCCAGTGCCTTATCGTACTGGCGGAGGATGGCCAGGCACTGTCCGATCTGTAGCAACAGGTTCAGGTTTTCCGGTTGAGCTTCTTCTACCCGTTGGAAATAAGTCAGTGCTTTCTCGTAATCGCCCGAACGTTTGTAGCATTGAGCCAGATGTTTCAAGGTCCAGATGTGTTCCGGTTTCAGCAAGTCTGCTTGTGTATAGGCTTGAATGGCCTCGGGATATTTCTTTTGTTTTTGGTAGACAAATCCTAATTTCTGCCAGATATCCGGATCATCGTTCCGGGTTTTTGAAAGCTGTATATACAGTTCGGCTGCTTCTGACAGATAATCTTTGGAGAACAGGAAATCTGCAATTTGTTTTTGTCGGGTCCCTGTCAGAATCAGAGGACGTAAGGCTTTGCATTTCCATAGCGTCAGCTGGTCGGTGAAGATATCATGTTGTTCGTTTCTGAACATCCACAATTTAAAGAATCGGTACAGGTCATGGATGTATTGCCGGGCCACAGTATTGGCTTTTTCCATTGTCAGCTCGTCGTTTTGCATTTTGTCGAAGGTTTCCTGCATCATCTCGTTCTGTTCGCTCAAGTCGCTGGCCAGCATGCTGCGCTGGGCAGATGGCAGTGAGTGAAGAGTCAGGCAGAATGAATACTTGTCAGAGTTGCAGAAAGTGGGTGATTGCAACATGATGTTCAGGAAAGATTTTTCTTTGATTTCGTTGCTGGCAAACAAAGCTGCGATAGCGGGTGTCTGACGGTCGAACGGGTAAAACCAGTGAGCAGCCTGATGGAAGAACGGATAGCTTTTCAGCTGGGCAAAAGTGCCCATGTATGTATCTGCTCCTTCCATTTGCAGTTCGCCTAGTTCCCTGATTGTATCGCTTATTTTTTTCATATTCTTTTCCCAGTCGGGATTCTTGTCTTCCAGTTCCTCGATATCGATTTCACTGATTTTCAAGTCCGGATTCATCAGTTGTGAGTTATTTATCATTTGTGGAATGATTTCCTCCCTCATCTTGCGGTCTATTTTTTCTGTTTCTCTTGACAATAACAGTAAAACCTGGATGCTGTGAAGCTGTTCGATGATTTGTGGATCGTCGGCCAGTAAGGAAACGGCGGCGGTCAGTTCCGGATATTGTGACAGTCTTTTTTCCTGATAACAGGCTGCCAGTGCAATGCCTACGAGTGCCCGTTGGGTAATGATCAGTTCTGTGCGCTGGCGGTAAGCATTTAGCAGAAACTGGAACTTTCTGGGATCAAAGAGTTGCATCAGATTCAGTGTTACGGCACTGACCAGCACTGCCAGCGCATGAGCGGGAATCAGTACGGATGAAAGCAGGTTGTCGGCCTCCTGGGCTTCTTTCTCAGTCCAGCAGTCGGATACCCATGTTTTGTCAAACAGTTCATCGGTTGCGTTTTCCTGTCGCTGGGCCAGCTCTTTCTGCTTGCTTTCTCTTTGCTGGTCGTCCGGATACATCAGGGTAGACACGCCTAAGTCTTCGGCTACGGATTCCAGAATCATTCCCAGCTGCGCGTATGAATTGGCAGGTACCTTTTGGAATTTCTGATAGATGCCTGCATTGTGTCCGTATCCGTTTTTTAGTTTGGCGGTGAATTCGGCCCGGTCGGCCAGTTCGTAGGCTGTTCGGTATATTTGGGCATACAGGGTTTCTCTTTCGGGGTCTTCCATACCTTGTGCCGCGTATTGTATCATGTAGTTGTAAGTGGTCTGTAAAGCCTCAGCCGCCGATTTCAATTCCCAGTTTTCGGATTTTTCCATGAGGGCTATCAGTTGGGTAAAAGCTTCTTTCAGCCGATATTGATCTAGAAATAGGATGACGTCGTTATACATAGAAATTTTAGATTGTCTGTTTATTGCAACAAATGTAGCAATTATTTTGTAATTTTGCATCATCTATTCACATAACAATGGGTATTACAGAACTTCAGCAGATTTATGCCAAGCATCCCAATTTGGGAGGTCTGGCGGAATTGGTAGGTAAAAAAGATATTCATACCATATTTTTGGAAGGATTTCATGCGTCATGTCCTTCTCTTTTTGCATCCGGTTTTATCAAGAAATATCCGGCTGTCAATGTTTTCATTCTCGACGATCAGGAAGAAGCCGGTTATTTTTATCACGATCTGGTACAGGTCAACGGTGACGATCAGATTTTGTTTTTTCCATCTTCTTACCGGAGAGCTATTAAGTACGGACAGAAAGATTCGGCCAATGAGATTCTGCGTACAGAGGTTTTGAGCCGGTTGGAGAAGCAAGAACCTGTTACGGTTGTTACGTATGCCGATGCTGTAGCCGAGAAGGTTGTTTCTTTGAAGGAACTTGACGACCGTACGCTGACCTTGAAAGTCGGACAACAGGCGGAGACCGATGCCATTACCGCAAAGCTGACTGATTTCGGATTTGAACATGTAGACTACGTATATGAGCCCGGACAGTTTGCCATGCGAGGAAGTATTCTGGACGTGTATTCTTTTGCTTCAGAGTATCCTTACCGCATCGATTTTTTTGGAGAAGAGATTGATAGTATCCGTACTTTTGAGGTAGAGACACAGTTGTCGAAAGAAAAGAAGACTTCCATACAGATTGTTCCGGAGCTTTCTGACGCTTCGGACACGGATATTTCTTTTCTGGATTTTATTCCACAACATACTATGCTGTGGGTGAAAGATCTTCTGTGGGTGCGTGAACGGATTCAGACGGTATACGACGAAGTTCTTTCTCCACAGGCCCAGATGGCCTATGAGGGTGAAGAAGCATCGGTACCTGACTTGAAGAAACGTTTGATTGACGGAGCCACGTTCATGCGGCAGGCACTTGAATTTCGCCGAATTGATTTTGGAGCGAAGCCGGCAGGAACTCCCCAGGCGACATTAAGTTTCGAAACTTCTGTACAGCCTATTTTTCACAAGAACTTTGATTTGGTTTCCAGTACACTGACCGATTATCAGCAGCGGGGGTATCGTCTGTTTATTTGTTCGGACAGTGTAAAGCAGACCGACCGTTTGAAGGATATTTTTCAGGAAAGAGGAGATAAGATCACTTTTGAACCGGTAGATCATACGCTGCACGAAGGATTCATTGATCATACGTTACGTTGCTGTATTTTTACCGATCATCAGATATTCGACCGTTTCCATAAATATAGTTTACGCAGTGACAAGGCCCGAAGCGGAAAGGTCGCTCTTTCACTGAAGGAACTTAATATGTTTCAACCGGGAGATTACGTGGTACATATAGATCACGGAATCGGACGTTTTGCCGGTTTGGTCCGTATTCCGAATGGAAATACTACGCAGGAGGTGATAAAACTGGTTTATCAGAATGACGATGTGGTGTTTGTGTCCATTCATTCCTTGCATAAGATTTCGAAGTATAAAGGAAAGGATGGTGAGCCTCCGCGTGTCAGCAAACTGGGAACCGGCGCCTGGGAGAAAATCAAGGAGCGGACAAAAACCAAGATTAAAGACATTGCCCGTGATTTGATTCGTCTTTATTCACAGCGCAGACAGGAAAAGGGGTTCCGTTACAGTCCCGACAGCTTTTTGCAGCATGAACTGGAGGCTAGTTTCATTTACGAGGACACTCCCGACCAGCTGAAGGCTACACAGGAAGTGAAGGCAGACATGGAAAGTGACCGGCCGATGGATCGTCTGGTTTGTGGAGATGTTGGATTTGGAAAAACGGAGGTAGCGGTGCGTGCTGCCTTCAAGGCTGTAACCGACAACAAGCAGGTGGCGGTGCTGGTGCCTACTACGGTGCTGGCTTATCAGCATTATCAGACTTTCAAGAAGCGTCTGGAAGGACTGCCCTGTAAGGTAGATTACCTGAGTCGTGCCCGTACGGCCAAAGATACACATCAGATACTGAAAGAACTGGCCGATGGAGAATTGAATATTCTGATCGGTACGCATAAGATTATCGGAAAGAGTGTCAAGTTTAAGGATCTGGGATTACTGATTATTGATGAGGAACAGAAGTTTGGTGTGAGTGTGAAGGAAAAGCTCCGTCAGCTGAAGGTAAATGTAGATACCCTGACGATGACCGCTACTCCGATTCCACGTACATTACAGTTTTCTCTGATGGGAGCCCGTGACCTGTCGGTTATTCAGACACCTCCCCCCAACCGATATCCTATACAGACCGAAATACATACATTCAATGAAGAGATTATTACAGAAGCCATTAATTTTGAGATGAGCCGGAACGGTCAGGTCTTTTTTGTCAATAACCGCATTCAGAACCTGCCGGAACTGAAGGCCATGATTCTGCGGAATATTCCGGACTGCCGGGTATGTATCGGGCATGGGCAGATGCAGCCGGAGGAACTGGAAAAGGTAGTATTCGATTTCATGAATTACGATTACGATGTGTTATTGGCTACTACCATTATTGAAAGCGGTATTGACATCCCGAATGCCAATACCATAATAATCAATCAGGCGCAGAATTTCGGGTTGAGTGATCTGCATCAGATGCGTGGTCGTGTAGGGCGTGGAAACAAAAAGGCTTTCTGCTATCTGCTGGCTCCTCCGTTGTCATCCTTGACTCCGGAAGCCAAGCGCCGGTTGCAGGCCATCGAGAATTTCAGTGATCTGGGCAGTGGCATTCATATTGCCATGCAGGATTTGGACATTCGAGGTGCTGGAAATATGTTGGGAGCCGAACAGAGCGGATTCATAGCAGATTTGGGATATGAAACTTATCAGAAGATTCTGTCTGAGGCTGTGACCGAACTGAAGAATGAGGAATTTGCCGATTTGTATGCCGATGAAATAAAGGCTGGTGAGGAAAAGATATCCGGTGAAGAATTCGTCGACGAATGCCAGGTGGAAAGCGATCTGGAACTGCTGTTCCCCAACGAATATATTCCGAGCAGCAGCGAGCGTATGCTGCTTTACCGTGAACTGGACAAGCTGGTTCTCGATAAGGATGTAGAGGCCTTTAAGGCCCGGTTGGTCGATCGTTTCGGAAAGATTCCTCCCGAAGGTGAAGAACTGATTCGGATTGTTCCTTTGCGGCGGCTGGCCAAACGGTTGGGTGTAGAGAAAGTTGTGCTCAAGGCAGGAAAGATGATTCTTTATTTTGTGAGCAATCTGGAGAGTCCGTATTATCAGAGTCAGGCTTTTGGTAAGATTATCGATTATATGTCGAAGAATCCGCGATACTGTAATTTGCGCGAACAGAACGGAAAGCGGAGTATGGTAGTGACCCACATTACCGATGTGGCTTCGGCTGTGAAGGTGTTGCAGGAAATTATCGGAATGTAGGCAACGGGGAAGTTTCTTGCCGGGTTTGTGTGACAAAGATGTTTCGTTTGTGTTTCAGTCTGGCGGAAAGATGATTTTTATGAATCGTGTGGCGGATAATCAGGCTACAGATACCTTACATTTGCATCCATTGGTAAAATGATTGTTCAGAAAATATGAAGAATTTTGTTGCAGTTGTCTGTTTGTGCGGAGTAGCGGGAATGGCTATGGCCCAGACAGCACGTGAAGAGATCCGTCAGAATCCTGCCTTGGCAGCAGGAAAATATTATGCGTACCAGGCTCCGGAAGTTACTCTGACTTCGGCTCCCGACGGGTATGAGCCGTTTTATATTTCTGCTTTTGCCCGTCACGGCTCCCGTTATCTTACAAAGGAAAAGAAGTATACGGAACCTTTGGGTATTTTGCGGAATGCCGATGAGGCAGGTGTTCTTACGCCCGATGGAAAACGTGCGTTGGAGGTTGTGTCCCGTCTGGCCGAGGAAGCAGAAAACAAATACGGTGAACTGACTCCGAAAGGAGTGCGGCAGCATTGTCAGCTGGCAGACCGGATGTATGCGCATTATCCGCAGGTATTTCAGGACGGAGTACATGTAGATGCCCGTTCTACGTATAAGACCCGTGCTTTTCTTTCGATGGCAGCCGGGTGTATAGAATTGAAAGGGCTGAATCCGAAATTGAATATTACGGCAAATACCAGTGAGGCCGACGCTTATTATATCAAGTACAAGAATCCGGTTTATGAGGAACAGCATTTGCATAATATGGATTCGGTATATCGGGTGGCCGATTCTGTCTATATCCATCCGCAACGTTTGATGAAACAGCTGTTTGCCGATTCGGTATATGTCAGTCGGAATATTCGGCGTCCGTCGGGTCTGATGGCCGATTTGTTCGAATTACACGGCATCAGTCAGAGTAGCGACAGTCTGCCTGACCTGGCTTTTCTGTTTACGGAACAGGAATTGTATGATCTGTGGCAGCGTAATAATTTTGAGTGGTATTATGAAAAAGGTGCATCTCCGTTGAGTGGCGCGTGTATGTACAGGCTGGAGCGTAACTTGCTGGATAATTTTATTGTTACAGCCGATACGGTCATCTCATCCGGAAATCGTGCGGTGACGTTGCGTTACGGTCATGATACCAATCTTGCTCCGCTGGCTGTCCTCATGGGGATGAACCGGCTGTCCCTCTCTACGGAAGACTGGCAGCAGATAGCCGATACGTATCGTACGTATCATATTATTCCGATGTGTGGAAATATCCAGTTGATTTTTTACCGCAAGAAAGGAAGCGATGATATACTGGTAAAGCCTTTATTGAATGAACGGGAGGTTACGTTGCCTGTCGCCACCGATGCGGCTCCATTCTATCATTGGAAAGACCTTCGGGCATATTGGGAAAAAGTTGTAAGGAATATTCAGTTGCCTGCTATGTCTTCCGCAGAGTAAAATTAGAATAGTATTGTATTATGATATATGCAGAGTCATCCGAACGATTCAGATCCGGATGACTCTTTTTTTGTCATTCTTTTGTAAACAGATGTCACAGTATTGAAATATACTTGAAACGACCATGAAAATCATGACCTGTACTTTTGCGGCAGTTAAAAAAAAGGACATGAAATCAAAATTGGTATTAGGCATGTGTTTGTTGGCGTCGGTGAACGCCCATGCATGGGATTTAAAGGGCAAGATAAAGGATGCGCAGACAGGAGAGGAGATTATCGGTGCGTCTGTAATGGTGAAGGAAGATCCTACACGGGGAGCCGTGACAGGACTGGACGGATCATTCAATCTTTCGGTAAGCAGAAAAAAATATACATTGGTCTGCTCGTATGTAGGGTATCAGAAGTGTGAGATTGTAGTAGACGGAAGTAAGTCGGAAATTGAAATTCCGTTAAAAAGTGATGACGTACTACTGGAGGGAATTACGGTTATAGCCAGTAATCCCGGAAGAACGGAGGCCGGGGCCCGTGGCATTGAAAAACAGGCCATGAACGTAGTCAATGTCATGAGCGCCAAAGCCATGGAACTTTCTCCGGATATTACTGTGGCCAATGTCATTCAGCGTATGTCGGGAGTAACCGTCGAACGTAACAGCAGTGGAGAAGGGCAGTATGCCATCTTACGTGGTATGGACAAGCGTTACAACTATACCCTGATAAACGGAGTCAAGATTCCAAGTCCGGACAACAAGAACCGGTTTGTTCCGCTGGATATTTTCCCGTCCGAAATGCTGGACCGCCTGGAAGTTACCAAATCACTGACAGCCGATATGGAAGGCGATGGAATTGGTGGAGCCGTGAATCTGGTTATGAAAGACGCTCCTTCCGAACGTCAGTTTACAGCTAATATCTCTACCGGATACAATGCGATGTATTTCGACCGTGACTTTCAGTCGTTCAATTATGGAGACATCGCCAAGAAATCTCCTTACGAAGCCATGGGAAAGCCCGAGGATTATAAGGTGACGATGGATAATTTCCGGACTTCCAATCTGCGGATGAGCTGGAAGAAACCGTTGCCGGATCTGACTGCCGGCATTTCGTACGGCGATCGCTTTTTCGGCGAAAAGTTGGGAGTCATGCTGGCAGGTAGCTATCTGAATACCTATCGTGGAAAAGAAAGTCAGATTTATTACCAGCCTGGAACTACTCATTACGGAATCGAATACCGTAACTATTCCTCCCAGCAGACACGTACGGGAGTACACTTAAAACTTGATTATAATATCAATGACAACCACAAGCTGACCTGGTACAACGGATACATGGATATGCGTGAAGCAGAAGTGCGTGACGGACAGGATGACAAGGAACGTCAGGTACGTATGAAGTGGAATCGTCAGTATATCATCAATTCTACCTTAAAGGGAGAACATTTGTTTCTCGAAGGAGGAGCTTTAAAGCTGGACTGGTCGGCTGTATGGTCGAAGGCTTTCAGCGAAACGCCGGACAATGCGGAAATCTATATGCAGGGCATGCACGTACAGACTTCAGGTGGTGCCATACGCCGGTGGGAGCATAATTCCGATCAGGACAAGGCGCTTTATGTAAACTTGTCCTATAAGTTGAGAAACGCATGGAACGGAACATTCGATTTCTCTGCGGGAGGTATGTACCGTGATAAGAAACGCGACAGTTTTTTCAATGAGTATACGTTTGATTCGGCTACTGGCAGCAAGGACCCTCAGTATCTGGGAGAAGACTGGAATAATTTTGATGAGATCCAGTTTACGCCACGTGCGTATGGAAATATCGGAGACCCGCTGAATTATGATGCGACCGAAAAGATTGGAGCCGGTTATGGAATGGCGAAATATACGTTCGGAAAATGGGAACTCATTGCCGGTGTGCGTGTGGAACATACCAATCAGGGATATGTCTTGAAGTTTGCGCGTGATGTCGATCCGGAAGGAAATCAGGAATATACCGATGTGTTACCGAGTTTCCACGCCAAATACAACGTGCATCAGAATGCCAATCTCCGTTTCTCGTACGCACGTTCCATCAATCGTCCGAGCTTCTTCGAGATTGTTCCTTACAGCATTATCAATGAAGACTACAAGGAGAAAGGTAATCCGGATCTGAAACATACGGTGGCAGATAACATAGATGTTCGTTACGAGTTCTTTCCGCATTCTTCGGAACAGTTTATGGTGGGGCTGTTCTATAAAAAGCTGGATAATCCTATCGAGTATGGTCTGATCAATGAAGGACAGGATACGTATTACAAGCCGATGAATTTCGGTACGGCCAGAAATCTGGGTGCGGAAGTAGATATTATGAAATATTTCAACTGGTTTGGTATCAAGGCAAACTATACGTATACACATTCCAAGGTAACTACGGACAAACGTCTGATGGATGGTTCGGAAGTTATTTCCAAACGTCAGTCCCGTCCGTTGTTTGGGCAGGCTGCCCACGTGGCCAATCTTTCTTTCCTCTTTAAGGATACCAAGCATGGCTGGGAAGGACAATTGGCCGGAAGTTATACCGGAAAGCGCCTGAGCGACATTTCGAACTGGTATGAGGACGATATTTGGGAAGACGGATATTTTCAGCTGGATGCTTCTGTAGAGAAGAGCTGGAAGAACGGTATCAGCGTTTACGCCAAGGCTTCCAATCTGTTGGATATTCCTTTGCTTCGCTTCATTCAGAATGGTCCCCATACGGAAGGTGTGGATTCCGAACGCCATAACGGTAATGTAATAGAACGCAAGGAATGGCACGGGCAGTCGTTTATGCTGGGAATCAGATATAAATTATAATATAAAGTGTGACAGATATTTTAACGAGTAAATTCAATTAACCAATTAATTATTTTATGAAATTCAATTCGTTTTTAGTAGGTGCAGCTTTGATGTCAATGACATTGATGGCTTGTAGTGATGACGACACGGTAAACAATGGCACAACTCCGGATGAAGGAGGTAACGGTAATGTAACCGAAGAAACTGTTTCGGGTGATGTGGAAGGTGTCTGGAAGGCTAATTCTGTTGTAAAAGTCAGCGGACATCTGGTTGTTCCGGAAGGAAAGTCTCTGACGATTGAAGAAGGGGTTCAGGTTATTTTCGACGACAATGGCGTAGGAGTCAATCATGTGCCTATCGAATTTACAGTAAACGGTAATTTGTATTGTGAAGGTACGGCCGAAAATCCGATCCTGATGTCAGTTGATGAAGCCGATCGTACCGAAGATAATATATTTGCCGGCTTGTGGGGAGGTATCGTGGCTTCTGAGTCATGTGAGGAAATGCTGATCGATCATACGATCATCGAATATACCGGAGGTCAGGTTATCGAAGGTTCTCCTGCTGCTACGAACGGTGTATATACAGCCGGTGACGATGCTTATCCGCAGATTACTACCAATAACATTAACGGTAAGTATGTAATTACCAATTCTGTCTTGCGTAACGGATGGTCTGACGGTATTTATCTGATGGGAGGTAGTGCCATCATTGCCAACAATATTTTTGCGGCCAACGGTTACGACGGTGCCGAAGCAGTCAATGTAAAGGCCGGATGTACTGCCGATGTTGCCGGAAACATTATGTTCAGCCCGAATACGAACGGTTTGAAACTCTCCAGCTCCGGTCAGAGTGAAACACGTGGTCAGGCAAAGATCCAGGCATACAACAATACAATTATCAATGCCGGATGGCGTCGTGACGGTGAAAAGGGTGGTTGTGTATACGTTGAAAAGAATGCTCTTGCCAATGTAGTCAACAACCTGATGGTGAACTGTAAATTCAGAGCCATGACTCCTAACTACAAGAAACCGAACGATCCGGAAGAAGGTTATGATTCAAAATCAGTCATCGATTACAACTTCTATGCATCAGGAAGCCAGAAGAGTGACATCGTCTTTACGGAAGACAGTGGGGTAGCGTATTCGTGGGAAGGCTACAATTATGATCATGAGAACTATTATACCGGTGTAGTGGACGCAAACAGCGTAATCGCTACTGAAAACAATCTGGAAGATCCGATGTTTGTCAACTTCGATGTAAACGGTGTCGGTCTGACTGATTATGCTTACAATGACGAATGGGACTTCCATGTACAGGCAGGCTCTCCGGTACTGAACGGTGCCTATACGGGTAGTGACATCACTCCGTATTTTGCAGGGGGTCTGACCGTAAACGGACAGTCTTATCAGTCACCGGCCATCCAGTCATATTTCGGTGCTTATGGAACGAAATAAACCGGCTAATTAAGCTCCCTAATAACAATTTTTTATACATTCCTTTTTTAGGTCCGGTATCGAAGTGATTCAATATCGGACTTTTTTCTCCGATTCTGCAGGTAGAAAAATCCTGGATGCGAATGTCTTGAGGCCCGGCTGATCCGATTCTGTCCGGAAAATGCGAGGCGGAGGCGGAAGACTTTTCTTGACGGATTTTCCTTTCGGAAAAACGCCTTCACGTTTTGATCAAAACGTCTTCACGTATTCAGTGAAACAAACGGATGTTTTTTAGTATACGGACGTTCGTTTTTAAGAAGCCTGTAAAAGAATCGTGAAGTTGCATGAGATTTCCGCGTCCGATGACGAGTGGGAAAATAAAAATATTCAGTGTTTAAAAATTCAAAAGAATAAATTATGATTTCAATGAAAAGAATGATGTTTGTACTTTGTCTGGTCTGGGTATCCGTTGCATCTTTTGCCCAGCCGGAAGTATGGAAGACATTGGAAAAACCGCTTAACTTCCTGTTGGCAAACGACCTGGGACGGAACGGATATTACGATCAGAAACCGATAGCCGAACTGATGGGCACACTGGCCGAGAATGTCGGGATAGAATGTGTGGTGGCAGCCGGCGATGTACATCATTTTGAAGGCGTACGAAGTGTAAACGATCCTTTGTGGATGACCAATTATGAGCTGATTTACAGCCATCCGGAACTGATGCTTCCGTGGTATCCCGTTTTAGGTAACCATGAATACCGGGGGAATACACAGGCTGTACTGGATTACAGTCAGGTCAGTGCACGTTGGGACATGCCTGCCCGTTATTATACAAAAGTGGTTGAAAATGATGACGTAACAGTCCGTTTGGTGATGATTGATACGGCTCCTTTGATAGACAAGTATCGCAAGGATACGGAAAAGTATCCGGACGTTTGCAAGCAGGATGCCGACCGCCAGCTGGCCTGGATGGATTCGGTACTGACTGTGGCCAAGGAAGACTGGGTACTGGTAGTGGGGCATCATCCCATTTATGCGGAGACTTCGAAAAGTGACACCGAACGTCAGGACTTGCAGAAGCGGCTTGATACCGTTTTGCGCAAACATGATAATGTAGACATGTATCTGTGCGGACATATCCATAACTTCCAGCATATCCGTATGCCGGGAAGCAAACTGGATTATGTGGTCAATACGTCAGGTTCGCTGAGCCGTAAGGTAAATCCGGTGGAAGGAACCAAGTTCTGCAGCGGTGAATCCGGTTTTTCGCTGATTACTGCCGATAAGAAAGAGTTGGACCTGCACATGATCAATAAAGAAGGTAAGGTACTTTATACGGTGAAAAGGACCAAATAAGGAAACAGGTTGCGTATTGTTCTTTTTTTGATGCTTCCGGTTTTTCCGGAAGCATTTTTTTTTGTTGAAAGTGATCGTAAAATCTGATTTTGTGCTTTGCGTCTGGTTAATATGTCTGTACGTAGTAGAAATAGGTATTGCGGATTGGGCTTGTGTGATTGCATCGACAAACAACGGTCTGTATGGAGGGAGTTGCATCGGAGGGTGTGGATGTAATATTGGGTTTTTGCTAACTGGAGTTGGCGTTTCGGTGAATTTGGTACATGGAGGTGTTTGAATTCATGGGTTATTGTTGGTTTAAATGTATATAAATAACAAAAAAACGGTTTTTCATTAAGTCCATTACTCTTTTTTTTCTATTTTTGCACAGTTTTAGGTTGGATGTGCTAAGCTCTTTCTAGCATTTTCAGCCAGTTTTGCTTGCCCGTAAGCAGGGCAGGAATCAAATGAAGACATACAATAAATACATAAAGCATGATACAGAAAGTATTGATCGCTAACCGTGGTGAGATTGCTGTACGTGTAATGCGCTCTTGTCGTGAGATGGGCATTCGTACCGTAGCAGTCTTTTCTGAAGCCGACAGAACGGCGCGCCACGTACTTTATGCAGATGAGGCTTGCCTGATCGGTCCGGCAGCATCGCGTGAAAGTTACCTGAATATTGATAAAATTATCATGGCGGCCAAACGTCATGGAGTGGATGCTATTCATCCGGGATATGGGTTCTTGTCTGAAAACTCGGAATTTGCACGCCGTTGCAGACAGGAAGGTATTATTTTCATTGGTCCGGATCCGGAAACGATGGATGCCATGGGTGACAAGATTTCGGCACGTAAGCACATGATTGCGGCAGGCGTTCCGGTTGTGCCGGGTACAGAACAGCCGTTGCAGAGTGTAGAAGAAGCCAAGGAAATTTGTAACCGCATTGGTTATCCGGTAATGCTGAAGGCTTCCATGGGTGGTGGCGGTAAAGGTATGCGTCTGATTCATTCCGAAGATGAAGTGGAAGAGGCATACAATACGGCACGTTCTGAGTCGATGTCTTCATTTGGCGACGATACCGTTTATCTGGAGAAATTTGTAGAAGAACCTCATCATATTGAATTCCAGATTCTGGGAGACAATTACGGCAATGCCGTTCATCTGTTCGAGCGCGAATGTTCCATCCAGCGCCGTAACCAGAAAATCGTAGAAGAAACTCCTTCTCCTTTCGTTACTCCGGAGTTGCGCCAGAAGATGGGTGAAGCCGCTGTTGCCGCGGCAAAGGCTGTCAATTACAAGGGAGCCGGTACCATTGAATTCCTGGTAGACAAGCACCGTAATTTCTATTTCCTGGAAATGAATACCCGTTTGCAGGTAGAACATCCGATTACGGAAGAAGTGGTAGGCGTGGATCTGGTGAAAGAACAGTTGCGTATTGCAAGCAACGAACCGTTGCACTTCAAGCAGGAAGACTTGAAACAGCGTGGTCATGCCATCGAATGCCGTATCTGTGCTGAGGATTCAGAAAATAACTTCATGCCTTCACCGGGCGTTATCCGTCAGTTGATGGAACCGAACGGTATCGGTGTACGTATCGACAGTTATGTATACGAAAGCTATGAAATTCCCATCTATTACGACCCGATGATCGGTAAGCTGATTGTATGGGCTACTACCCGTCAGTTTGCTATCGAACGTATGCGTCGTGTGCTGTATGAATATAAGATAACAGGTTTGAAGACCAATATCAGTTACTTGCGCCACATCATGAATGTGCCCGATTTTGTGGAAGGTCATTACAATACCTTGTTTATTCCGAAACATCAGGAAATGCTGAAGGAATGGGCCGGCAAGAAAGAAGAAGATACGGAAAATATCGCCATGATTGCTGCTTACATCGATTACCTGATGAATCTGGAAGAAAACAAGACTGCTTCAACAGATAATCGTCCGATCAGCCGCTGGCGTGAATTCGGTTTGCAGAAAGGTGTATTGCGTATCTAACATTAAAGAGGAAAATTATGGAAATACATATTGGTAACAGAGTTGCTGACGTCACATTGGTCAGCAAGGAAGGTAACAAGGTGCAGTTGACGGTTGACGGTGTGCCATACGACGTGGATATTGTGATGGCTGAAAACGGCAGCTGCTCCATTCTGCATGACGGAAAATCGTACAATGCCGAACTGATCCGCAAAGAAGGTGGTAAGAGTTATACGGTCAATGCACATTACCAGTCGTATAACATTGATATTATTGACTCTCAGGCCAAATATCTGCGCATGCGTAAGGGAGCCGAAGAAAAACAGCAGGATAAGATTGTTTCTCCTATGCCGGGCAAGGTTGTCAAGGTACTGGTGAAGGAAGGAGACTGTCTGAAGGCCGGTGATATCGTAGTGGTTATTGAAGCCATGAAGATGCAGAGTAATTATAAAGTAAACAGCGAATGTGTAGTCAAGGAAGTTCTGGTAAAAGAAGGCGATTCTGTCAACAGTAATCAGGTAATCATGACTCTTGACGTTAAAAAAACTGAAGATTAATTATGACAACGGAAGAACAGTATAAGAAATTCGAAGAGCTGGACAAACTGGCTTCTCAGGGTGGTGGCATAGAACGTGTAGAAAAGCAACATGCCAACGGTCACATGACTGCCCGCGAACGTATCGATATGTTGCTCGATAAGGGCACTTTCAATGAAATCGACAAACTGGTTATTCACCATTGTACCGATTTCGGAATGGATAAAAAACATATTCCGGGTGACGGTATTGTCTGCGGTTACGGAAAAATCGATGGCCGTCTGGTTTATGTATACGCGTATGACTTTACGGTATACGGCGGTACATTGAGTGCAACCGGCGCTCAGAAAATCGTAAAGGTACAGGAGCTGGCACTGAAAAACGGTGCTCCGATCATTGCGCTGAACGATTCGGGAGGTGCACGTATCCAGGAAGGTGTAGGCAGTATTTCAGGCTATGCTTCTATTTTCTATCAGAATACCATTGCATCCGGAGTAATTCCGCAGATTTCGGCTATTCTGGGCCCGTGTGCAGGCGGCGCATGCTATTCTCCGGCACTGACCGACTTCATTTTCATGGTGAAGGAAAAGAGTCACATGTTTATTACCGGTCCGGATGTAGTGAAAGCGGTAACGCACGAAGAAGTAGACAAGGAAGAACTGGGTGGTGCCTATACACACAGCAGCAAGAGCGGTGTGACTCATTTCTTGTGCGAGACCGAAGAAGAGACATTGATGAGCATCCGTGAGCTGTTGAGCTTCTTGCCGTCGAATAACATGGAAGATGCTCCGATACAGGCTTGCTCGGATGATATCCGTCGGGCAGACGAGTCACTGATGTCGGTTATTCCGGACGATCCGAATATGCCGTATGACATCAAGAACATCATCGAACCGGTGGTAGATGATCAGTATTTCTTCGAAGTGATGCCTCATTTTGCCAAGAATATTGTGGTAGGTTTTGCCCGTTTGGGTGGACGTTCGGTAGGTATCGTAGCCAATCAGCCGGCTTATCTGGCGGGTGTTCTGGATATTGATGCTTCGGACAAGGCTTCCCGTTTCATTCGTTTCTGCGACTGTTTCAACATTCCTATCGTTACATTCGAAGATGTTCCGGGCTTCTTGCCGGGATGTACGCAAGAGCACAACGGTATCATCCGTCACGGAGCGAAGATTGTGTATGCGTACGCAGAGGCTACCGTTCCTAAGATTACGGTCATTACACGTAAGGCATACGGAGGCGCTTACATTGTCATGAACAGTAAGCCGATTGGTGCGGACGTGAACTTCTCGTATCCGACTGCCGAAATTGCCGTAATGGGCGCCGATGGAGCTGTAAACATTCTGTATCGCAAGGCTACTCCGGAAGAAAAGGCAAAAGCCATCGAAGAATACAAGGAGAAATTCTCAAATCCGTATCGGGCAGCCGAACAGGGATATATCGATGAAATCATTCTCCCACGCGATACTCGTTTCAAACTGATTCAGGCACTGGAGATGACTCAGAACAAGAACCAGAGCAATCCTCCGAAGAAACACGGTAACATGCCGCTTTAATCTGTGGCGATACCATAAAACCTGTAAAGCGTCTGTTTTTTTCTATGTATGAGAAAAACAGACGTTTTTTATTGGAATGATTTTAGTCATTACTTGTTAAAACTTTCGGTGCGTTCTTTTTCTTTTTTGTAACTTTGGCCAGTTATAAATGTATGTGTTTTTATGAAAAAGCTATTGATGTTGTTGGCCGTACTCGGCTGTATGTGGAGTACTGTTCCCGTACAGGCTCAGCAGGTTACTCCTGATGCCGCAGGATATATTGTCAAGGTAGGTGATATGGCACCTGATTTTGAAATGACGTTGACCGACGGGAAGAAGGTGAAACTTTCTGATTTGAAAGGAAAGGTGGTTATGCTGCAGTTTACTGCAAGCTGGTGCAGTGTCTGCCGGAAAGAAATGCCTTTTATCGAAAGGGATATCTGGCAGAAGCATAAGGAGAATGCCGCGTTTGCTTTGTTTGGTATCGACCGGGATGAGCCTTTGGAACGTGTAAAAGCTTTTGTAAAACAGACAAAGGTAACTTATCCGATGGGACTGGATCCGGGAGCCGATATTTTTGCCAGGTATGCGGAACGCGAGGCCGGGATTACCCGGAATGTGTTGATCGACAAGGAAGGCAGGATTGTATTGATGACACGGCTTTACAATGAAGAAGAGTTTGCTTCCCTGTGTAATAAAATCGATGAACTGCTGGGCAAATGAAAAACAGGTCGTTATTGATTTTAAGCTTGTGCTGCCTGCTGTTCCTCTGTCCTTCTCTTGATGCGAAGGATAAGAAATCACATTATGAGCCTCTGTTCGGAAAGGCTCAGGCCGCGTATTCAGTGAATTCCCACTCACTGAAAGGAGCCGTATTTTATCTGGTCAGTGGTCATGGAGGGCCTGATCCGGGATGCATCGGACGTTATCAGGGAAAGGAACTTCATGAAGATGAATATGCTTACGACATTGTTTTGCGTCTGGGACGCGAATTGCTGAAGCGTGGAGCCAAGGTTTATTTTATCATTCAGGATAAGAAAGACGGCATCCGGAATACGGCTGTCCTGAAAAACAGCAAGCGTGAAACATGCATGGGCAAGCAGATTCCGCTGAATCAGGTTGCACGGTTGCGTCAGCGCTGCGACGCCATCAATGGGCTGTATCGGAAGGATAAAAGCAGTTACAAGCGGGCCATCTTTATTCATGTGGATAGCCGGAGCCGGGGAAATCAGACCGATGTTTATTTCTATCATGCTCCTGGAAGCAAGTATGGCAAGCGGCTGGCTACACAGTTGCAACGGACATTCCGTGCCAAGTATGACCGCCATCAGCCTAACCGGGGTTTCAAGGGGACGGTAAGTGAGCGTAACCTTTTTGTGCTGCGTTCTGCCGTGCCATATTCAGTCTTTATGGAGTTGGGCAATATTCAGAATAAGCAGGATCAGAAACGGCTGGTTATTCCAAGCAATCGACAGGCGCTGGCAAACTGGATTACCGATGCGATTGTAGCAGACTATAAGAAGTCAAAATAAGACGTAAAAGTATAGGAATGGAATCTTTTTAAAAATAATGGCAGGCAAGACGTATATTTGTGCATCTTGCCTGCCATTATTTTATCTGATGGAGGAAACTAAATCTTTGTTACTCAATATGTAGAGTGAACTTTTGTTTTGTTGCTGGGTATGCAGTAATTCTCTTTTTTATATGTCGTAAAATGCGATGGAACTCTGTAAAGTTTTATGTTGCAGTATGTTACTTTGATAATCGAGTTAATGATATTTGAAAACTGATATCTTAGGACTTGTTAAAATATTATTAATTATATGTGATGGAAATTTTCGTTCGTTGTAAATAATTGATTTTCTTTCTGACTAATTCCTAAATTGATTTGTTGTTTTTTTGAATAGTAATCAGATTACTTAGAAAAATAGATTGTGTTGTTTGGAATAATAGAAATAAGATGTATATTTGCATTGATAAATAAGAGTAAAATGATTACTAAGAAAAAAATATATCTAAAGAACCTTGCAGAAATCCTGTCTGGAGTATATGAGAAAACAGATCCGGATGGAGAAATAGCATACTTGCAGACCAAAGATTGTACTGATATTGTAATCACAAAATATGCTTCACGGGTATTGTTGACACCTAAAATGCAGAAGAATTTATTGCAAGAAGGTGATATCCTTTTTGCTTCTAAGGGAGTGAATTATTTAAGTGTGGTATTTCGTGAGCAAGAAAAAGCGGTAGCTTCTACTTCCTTTTTTGTAATCCGATTGAAATCACCGGCAGTTACACCTGAGTATCTTTGCTGGTTCCTGCGTCAACCTTCTGTAAGGGCATATTTCAAGAGTAATCAGGCTGGTAGTGCGACACCGCTTATTCATAAACCTGCTGTGGAAAATTTAGAGATACCCGTTCCCTTGTTGGAAGAACAGAAAACGATTGTAGCCATAGCTCGTCTGTCAAAAAGAGAAATGGAACTACAGCAGGCAATCATTGAAAAGAGACAGACCATTATACAACAATTATTAATGAATAAAATAAAATAATCAATATATGGAAATTCAACAGAAAACAGATCAGTCACAAATCAATCGTGTAGTATGGAAAGCCTGTGACACTTTCCGTGGGGTGATAGATCCAAGTCAATATAAAGATTATATCCTGACTATGTTATTCTTGAAATATGTCAGTGATGTATACAAAGCCAAATATGCCGAATATTTAAAGCGATATGAAGGTGATAAGGAACGGGCGGCCCGCTCCATGCGTCATGAGCGTTTTGTCATTCCAGAAACAAGCTCATTTGATTATTTATACCAGCACCGTACAGCGGACAATATTGGTGAGTTGATTGATATGGCGTTGGCTGACATCGAAGATGCCAACCGGGAGAAAATGAGCAGTGAAGACGGCAGCAGTATTTTTCGCAATATCAGCTTCAATTCAGCCAATTTAGGAGAGCCGAAAGAAAAAAATGCCCGACTGAAAAATCTGTTGGTTGATTTCAGCGAACTGGAATTGGATGAATCTCATTTGGAAAATAATGATATCATTGGAGATGCTTATATGTATCTTGTATCCACGTTTGCCAGTGAGTCGGGGAAGAAGGCTGGAGAATTCTTTACACCGGCTGAAGTTTCAACCTTGTTGGCCAAACTGACCAAGAGTAAACCAGGTGCGCGTATCTGCGATCCGACTTGCGGTTCCGGTTCTCTGCTGATTAAGGCCGGTAAGGAGGTGGGCAACAATAACTTCTCTCTTTACGGTCAGGAAGTGAATGGCAGCACTTGGGCGTTGGCCATGATGAACATGTTTCTTCACGGCTTCGACAATGCGGTGATTCGCTGGGGAGATACGTTGCGTAATCCGAAGCTGAAAGAGGATGACATGCTGATGAAATTCGACACAGTGATTGCCAATCCCCCGTTTTCCTTAGATAAATGGGGGGCAGAAGAAGCCGCTCACGATCCTTATAACCGTTTTTGGAGAGGTATTCCCCCAAAGAGCAAAGGTGATTGGGCTTTTATTTCTCACATGATCGAAGTGGCCCAGGAAGGTAGCGGTAAGGTGGGTGTGGTAATTCCCCACGGCGTACTCTTCCGTGGAGCAAGCGAAGGCAAAATCCGCAAACAGGTGATAGATGAAAATCTACTGGAAGCTGTTATTGGTTTGCCTGCCAATTTGTTTTTCGGAACAGGAATTCCGGCTGCCATAGCTATTTTCAATAAAGGGAAAAAAACAGACAATGTATTGTTTGTTGATGCCAGCAGAGAGTATGAAAACGGTAAGAACCAGAACAGACTGCGTCCTGAAGATATCAATCATATTGTTTCTGTCTACCAAAAATTTACCTCTGGACAGCTTGAACCCGGTGTCGCAGAAGAAAAATATGCTTTTGTGGCCACTCCAGCCGATATTCAGGAGAATGACTATAATCTGAACATTCCTCGCTATGTGGATACTTTTGAGGAAGAAGCAGAAGTGGATATTCCGGCCGTACAGAAAGAGATTGATGCGCTCGAAGCCGAATTGGTAGAGGTGCAGGCTAAGATGAGAGATTATTTAAAGGAATTGGGATATTAAGACTTGGAAAATATGACTCACATTGATCAACTATATAATGAATGGTTGTCCTTACAGCCATTAAAGCCCGAAGATAAGAGCAGGCTGGACCGCAAATTCATGTTGGAGTTCAATTATAACTCCAATCACATCGAAGGCAATACTTTGACTTATGGGCAGACAGAATTGTTACTGCTTTTTGGAAAGGTTGTAGACGAGGCCAACATGAAGGATCTGGAAGAGATGAAAGCCCATAATGTCTGCCTGAAAATGATACAGGAAGAGGCTGACGATAAAAGCCATCCTTTGACGGAAACTTTTATTCGTCAACTGCATCATACCTTACTCCGTGAAGATTATACCATGTATCGTCAGTTACCGGATGGAACCACCACTTCCTATGTTATTCATGCAGGAGTGTACAAAACCCGTCCCAACTCGGTAATAACGGTGACTGGTGAACGTTTCGAGTATGCTTCACCTGAAGAAACGTCGGCTTTGATGACTGACTTGGTGGAGTGGTACAACATCGAAGAACAGAAAGCCGAGTTGTCGCCTATTGAACTGGCTGCTGTCTTTCACTACCGATACATTCGCATCCATCCCTTTGAGGATGGTAACGGTCGCATTGCCCGTCTGTTGGTGAATTATATTCTTACACGCCATCACTATCCGATGATTGTGGTGAAAAGCAAAGATAAAGACCGTTACCTGACGGCCCTTAACCGTTGCGATGTGCAGGTTGGGTCTACCCCCTCCGTAGGAGCTCATGCGGAACCGGCACAATTGGTGCCTTTTATAGAGTATATGACCCAGTGTCTGGAAGCTGTATTGACAGTCTGTATCAAGGCAGCCAAAGGAGAAAGCATTGAAGAGGAAGATGATTTTCAGAAACAGATCAAACTGTTGCAGCAGTTGGCTGGGAAAAAGGGAGATAACTTGCTTCGGTCTGATACTGTAGAAAATAAGATTGATTTGTATAATAGATTGTTACTTCCGTATTCACAGAAAATGAAAGAAGGGATATTACCTGCTTTCGGTTTCTTTGAAGATGTCGCTTGCTGGTATTCCATTGGGAATAGGGAATCAAGAATGGATTGTAAGCAGCAAGGTCAACCACTCATTTTTGGGTCTCTGACCAAGGAGGATAAAGAGATGTGGAAACAGGCTAAATCAATTAGTTTTTCTATTTCGCTTAGCAAGTTGAAACCTGATTATGCGATGCAAAATGTATCTACCTGTTTGAGTGTCATTATCCAATTCTTTGCGGAAGATTATATGTTTCATACTAAAAGATATGCTTATGGAACATATCCCAGTGTTGATGATATGAACCAAGTATTGGATGGGTATAAACAGACTATCGTTGATATTATTGAAAAAGCAATAAAAGATTATAACCCTGAAAATTAAGAGATATGGCAGATTGTATTATTCCAGAAGGTTATAAAGAAACGGTGTTGGGAGTTATTCCTAAGGACTGGGAAGTAAAAGTTTTAGGCGATTTGTGTGATTCTATTAAGTCTGGCAATAATAAAGAGAAAGTGAATAAAGGGAAATATCCTGTTTATGGTTCGACGGGGATTATCGGGTATACTGATATATCGGTATATGATGGTTTAATGATATTAATTGCAAGGGTAGGTGCTAATGCTGGATTTACATATTGTGTTGATGGAAAATATGATGTATCTGATAATACATTGATTTTAAATGTAAAATCTTGCTATAACTTTAATTTTGCATATAACCAATTGTTATTCTATAATTTAAATAAATTGGTTTTTGGCTCGGGGCAGCCATTGGTAACGGCAGGTCAATTAAAATCATTGAAAATATTATTGCCTTCTCTTTCTGAACAACAAAAAATAGCTGAAATCTTTAATGTATGGGATAAAGCCATTGAGAAGCAAACACAACTCATAGAAAAACTTGAATTGCACAAAAAAGGATTGATGCAACAATTGCTCACAGGGAAGAAACGTTTGCCGGGGTTTAGTGGAGAGTGGAAGAAAATTGCTATTAAAGATTTTGCAATAGAGGTCTCCTTGAAAAACAACCGTAATGAAAATTGGGAAGTTCTTTCATGTACTAAATATGATGGTTTAGTTCCATCTTTACAATATTTTGGTCGACAAGTATTTTCTAAATATGTTACTCAATACAAGGTCGTACCACAATATTGCTTTGCTTATGCGACCAATCACATTGAAGAAGGATCTATTGGTTATCAGAGTACTTACAGAAATGCTTTAATTAGTCCGATGTATACAGTATTTAAAACAGATAGCAATGTGGTTGATGATATATTTTTATATAAATTGCTTAAATCACATCGTGCAATTTATCTTTATAATGTAATGATGGAAGGTTCTATAGATAGACGCGGAGGTTTGCGTTGGGATAACTTTTCAACTATTAAATTCCTTCTCCCTGGCATCAAAGAGCAATCAGCAATAGCTGATATTCTTGTATTTTGTGATAATGAGATTCTCTTAGCCAAACAAAAGCTGAATCGCTTTCAACAACAGAAGAAAGGCTTGATGCAAGTATTATTAACAGGTAAAAAACGAGTAACACAATAATTATGACAAAGAAGAGACCTACTGTAGCACTTATATACGATTTTGACGGGACACTATCTCCCGGTAACATGCAGGAATTTGGCTTTATACAAGCTATAGGAAAAGATAAGTCTGAATTTTGGGCAAAAAATAAACAACTGTCTGAAGATAATGATGCCAATGGCATCCTGACTTATATGTATCTGATGATACGGGCCGCAAAGAACAATGGTATTTCTTTACGTAGGGAGTCGTTCAAAAAATTCGGAGAGAACGTAGAATTGTTTGATGGAGTGAAGGAATGGTTTGCATTGGTCAACGGCTATGGAAGAAGTATAGGATTAGACGTTAAGCATTATATCAATTCTTCAGGGCTGAAAGAGATGATTGAGGGAACGCCTATTGCAAAAGAGTTTGAGAATATCTACGCCTGTTCTTTTCTTTACGATGTGGACGGTATTGCCTATTGGCCAGCTGTTGCCATTGATTATACGGCGAAAACCCAGTTCTTGTTTAAAATCAATAAAGGGATTAAAGAAGTAAGTGATAATAAAAAAATCAATCAATACATACCGGAAAAAGAACGTCCTATTCCATTTGAACGTATGATTTATTTCGGAGACGGAGATACGGATATTCCTTGCATGAAGATGATCAAGGAACATGGAGGACATTCCATTGCGGTTTATGCTAATGGCAACAGTGCCAAAAAAGCAACTGCACTTCAACTTATAAAGGATAACCGTGTGAACTTTGTATGTCCGGCAGATTACCGTGCAGGGAAAGAAATTAATATGGTGGTTAAAAGAATCTTAGACAAGATCAAGGCAGATTATGAATTTCAGCGTCTTTTAGATTTTCACCATAACAAAATAAAGAAATGATAATTAATTCGTAATATCTACACAGAATCGTATGCAAGGAATATCATTCAAAGAAGACCATATCAGCCAGATACCCGCTTTGCAGCTATTGCAGAAGTTGGGATATACATATTTGACTCCTGACGAAGCATTAGCCATGCGTGGCGGGAAAACATCGAATGTACTGCTGGAAGATGTGCTGCGCAGCCAGTTGCGTCGCATCAATTCCATTCGGGTGAACCGCAATAAGGAGGAACTGTTTTCAGAACAAAATATTGAGAACGGGGTGCTGGCTATGCGCAATATCCCGATGGAAGGTGGTTATCTGAGCGGAAATGAAGCCGTTTATAATCTGTTGACGCTGGGCAAGGCGTTTGAACAGAGTATCGATGGTGACAAAAAAAGCTATACCATGCGCTTTATCGACTGGGATCGGCCGGAAAGAAATGTATTTCATGTAACGGAAGAATTTGCGGTGACCCGTACCGGGATGGCCGATACGTACCGTCCTGATATTGTGCTGTTTGTCAATGGCATTCCTCTTGTGGTGATCGAGTGTAAGCGTCCGGATATCAAAGGGGCACTTGACCAGGCTGTATCCCAACATTTACGTAATCAGAAGGACGATGGTATTCGAGGCCTTTACCTGTATAGTGCTTTGCTGCTCAGTATAGGAAATAGTTATGGAGCGTATGCAACTACCGGAACACCGGCCAAATTCTGGACCAAGTGGAAGGAGATGTTCGTTACAGAAAAGGAAGAGGCGGAATATATACAGCAGCTGGACTGTCTGGTCAATACGCCGCTGGATGAAAAACGGAAGGCACACCTGTTCAGTGACCGTTTCCGTTATGTGCGGGCGTATTTCGATGCCATGGAACAGGAAAATGTGTTGCCTACCGAGCAGGATCGGTATCTGTTTAGCCTTTGCCGTCCGGAGAGGTTGCTTGACTTGATTCATAATTTTACCATCTATGATGGGGGAATCAAAAAACTGGCCCGTTACCAACAGTATTTTACGGTAAAGGAGATTACGGAACGGGTCAAGACGTTGGACCATGGGAAACGGCGAGGAGGTGTAGTGTGGCATACGCAAGGCAGTGGAAAATCGCTTACGATGGTTTTGCTGGCGCAAGCAATCGTCCAAGCCAAAGAAATACAGAATCCAAGAATTGTGATGGTGACCGATCGTACGGATTTGGACAGTCAGATTACCAATACATTCAAGAAGTGTGGACGGGAAGTGATGAATGCTACAACTGGAACTCATTTGGTGGAGTTATTGGAGAGTAAGACGGATGCCATTATCACAACTGTCATTAATAAGTTTGAAACGGCTGTAAAGCGTATGAAGCATCCACTGACGGATCCGAATATCTTTATTTTGATTGACGAGGCCCACCGCAGCCAGTATAAGGAAATGGCTATCAAGATGGATAAGGTATTACCTAATGCTTGTAAGATCGCTTTTACCGGTACGCCGCTGATGAAGAAGGAAAAGAATACGGCCAACACGTTCGGCGGTATCATCCGTCCGGTATACACCGTGCGTCAGGCGGTGGAAGACGGTGCGGTGGTTCCTTTGCTCTACGAAGGGCGCATTGTGCCTCAGCATGTACATGAAGGGCCCATAGACGATTTCTTTACCAAAGTTTGTGAAGGACTGAATGAATATCAGACGGCCGACTTAAAGAAAAAATATTCGCGCACCGATTTTGTGAATCAGACAGACCAGCGGGTGTATTCCATTGCCTGGAATATCTCTGAACATTTCCGTGACAACTGGCAAGGGACGAAATTCAAGGCTATGCTGGTTACACCGAGGAAAGCCATTGCTGTATTGTACAAAAAATATTTGGATGAGATAGGATTGGTATCTTCTGAAGTGCTTATTACAGCTCCTGATACGCGTGAAGGTGAAGAGTCATCATACGGTGATACTTCGGAAGAAGTAAAGGCCTATTGGAAAAGAATGATGGATGAGCATGGAACCCCTAAGAAATATCAGGAAAATCTGATTTCCCGTTTCAAGAATCAGGAACAGCCTGAAATCATGATTGTAGTGGACAAATTGCTGACCGGATTTGATGAACCGAAGATCGTAGTGATGTATTTGGACCGTAAACTGAACGGACATACGTTGTTACAGGCTGTGGCGCGTGTCAACCGGGTTTGTGACGACAAAGAGTTCGGCTATATCATTGATTATTATGGCGTATTGAAAGAATTGGACGAAGCCTTGGAATTATATTCTGATTATGATGAGGAAGAGCAGGAGGCTTTCCGGGAAACCTTGGAACCTGTTGATACAGAAATAGCTAAACTTCCACAGAAATATTCGGACTTATGGGATTTGTTCAAATCTATCCCAAATAAACGAGATTTGGAGGCATACGCCCAATCATTACGTGAGGAAGACAGACGGCAGGAATTTTATGAGAGACTGACAGCTTATGCATCTTGCTTGAAGATTGCCCTTTCTACACGGAATTTCCATGCGCAAACCCCAGACGAAGAAATCAAGCGTTACAAAGATGACTTGAATATGTTCGTCAAGCTGAGGTCGGCTGTTCAATTACGCTATTCAGATACAATAGATTACAAGCAATATGAAGGTCAGATACAGAAACTGATAAACCGTCATGTAGAGAGTGGAGCGGTAAAACCAATTACGGAGTTGGTGAACATCTTTGATACCGAAGCTTTTGAACAGGAGGTAGAGAAGGTTGTAGGAACAGCAGCAAAGGCAGATACGATTGCTTCCAGAACCAGTAAATTTATTACGGAAAATATGGATACAGATCCGGCGTTTTATAAGAAATTCTCTCAGTTACTGAAAGAAACTATTGCCGCTTATGAACAAGGCCGAATCGATGAGTTGGAGTATTTAAAACGGGTTCTGAAATGCAAGGACGATATATTGTCTCATACGGATAATGAATTGCCGGAAGAGTTGCAGCAAAATAATGCTGCAAAAGCTTATTACGGATTAGCATTGGAAACCTATCAACGTATATTTGGTGACGCACAGGTTAACTTAAAGAAATTGGCATTAGAAACAGCTATGACTTTTGATGAAATCATAAACCGTACATTGATTGTGGACGGGAGTGTCTTGGTCGACTGGCAACAGAAATCGGATATTATTGGTCGTATGAAAATAGAACTGGAAGATTATCTGATAGATGATGTGAAACGGAAGTATGGGCTTGACTTTTCTTTTGATGATATGGATACGGTTATTGACGGCTGTGTAGATGTGGCAAAGTTATGGATCAAATAAAAGACTGCATAGAATATGGCTCTGTTGTGATGGAGTATGCCGTAGAATATAGAGCCAGAAAGACTTTGGGTATCTGTGTGCATCCGGATGGTAGTGTGGAAGTGAAGGCTCCCATGGAAGCACCATTGGAGCAAATCAGAAAACACGTTCATCGTCGTGCTCCATGGATTTACAGGCAGCAACGCTATTTTTCTTCTTTTGGTATACATACGCCGGAGAGAAAATATGTAAGCGGAGAGTCCCATTTATATTTAGGCAGACAGTATATGCTGCGTGTGGTTGACAGTGAACGTAATGAAGTACATTACAAAGGAAATATCCTGGAGGTAGAGTGCAGGCATCGCAAGGATGTGCGCGCTTTACTTTTAGCCTGGTATAGAAAACGTGCTGAAATAAAGTTCAAAGAATATGCGGACCCATTAATCTCACGTTTCAGCCGTCATCAGGTAAAACCATCGGGACTTAAACTGAAAGAAATGGAAACCCGTTGGGGAAGTTGCTCTGCTTCTGGACAAATTTTCCTGAATCCACGGTTGATAGGCGCTCCACGTATTTGTATTGAATATGTGATTATGCATGAGCTTTGTCATCTTGTTCATCGTAACCATACCAAAGCCTTTTATGAGTTATTGGCTCAGGAAATGCCGGATTGGGAAAAATGGAAAATGAAATTAGAGCGGCTAATGATTTGAAATATATCGTTGGAATGAATTTGAAAATTGACTGTAAGCCTTTTGAAGGGTTGAGTATATATAAAAATGTACTTTACTTACTGAACCAAACTGAAGCCTCCTCATGGCAGTTTTTGCACAGAGCATTATGAGGAGGCTTCAGCTTGATAATAATCCTTTATTTATTTCGAAGTTTTTAAGGTCGTTTTTATTCGGTCTATAATCTCCGGATTCGGGACATCCGATTTGTTGGTCAGGGTAAAGGCAAAATTGTCGGCCAGAATTTCTTCCGGATTGATGACGTATGAAGTATTTTTTCCGACCTGTGTGTGGAAATCAGAGGCATCATCCAGATTGTAGATAATGGTTTTTCCGTCTGTCTGCAAAGGTACCATTTCTTCATTCAGGGGAATCAGACCAATTTTCATGTAATCGAAAAGGTTGCCTCCGCTGTATGCCTTGTCTGTATATATCATCATTGTACAGTTCTGACTTTTTCCGTCGATGGTAAAAGTGGCGTAGCTGTCGTAGTTGCTGATGTCAGGATTGGATATTTTCTTCTCTATCATTTCAGCGGGGAAGTTGATATCGTTATCCAATACGGTAAATCCGATGGTCTGATACATGGCTTTCTTGAATGCCCGGTCGGAACGGGTCAGCAGATGGAACAGTTCATGGGCCATGAGTTGTTGCAGGTCTGGTTCGGATAGTTCGTTCAAGGCTTTTTCTCCTATGGCGATCCAGTTCTCGCGGGTATAGGCAAAAGCGCCTCCTTCTTCGGCCATTCCTGATTTGAGCAGGATTATTTCTTTAGGAAGGTTTAACCGGTATTTCTGCTTTTGTATTTCTGTCTCGATGGCTGTCATGGCCTTTTTTATTTTTGCCTTGTCTGCATCGCTCCAGTTCTGCATTTCATTCATGGCAAGTGTCAGTAATTGCGATTTCCGGCTGTCTGGTTTCTGCAGGCGGGCTTCGATGTCGAATTGATTGAGCTGACTGGTATAGGAGTCAATGTCTGTTACAAGCATCTGCGCTTCGGCTTGTGTGGCGAACCGATAGGGTAAAGAGGCTTTTTTCGATTGGGCTATCACAAGTATGCTGAGCATACAGAGAGAGAGAGTTGTAAGTAAATATTTCCAGTTCATAACTTTGGGTAATAGATTTATTTGTTTAGCTTGTATTGAATGGTTGTAAATATACAGTATTATTTCTGTATTTTCTAGCATTCTTACTTAAAAGCTATGGGTTAACAACATTTTTTTTCTAATCGGTAAGTCCTTTTGTCGGGACGGGTCGCAAATGGCGAAAAAAAACTCCTATAAAATATCTTTCTGTCCAAAAGAATCATTTTATAGGAGTTTGGTAGGATTATCGGGTTACTGGATTATTCCTTGTCTTTTAACGCATCGAATATCAAAGCTTCCAACTCATCAGCCAGCTCCGGATTATCCTGGATGCATTGCTTGGCTGCATCTCTTCCTTGCCCCAGCTTGGTGTCGTTGTAGCTATACCATGAGCCGCTTTTCTTGATAATTCCCAGCTCTGCTCCTAAATCGATGATTTCGCCGCTGCGTGAGATTCCTTCACCAAACATGATGTCGAATTCCGCTTTGCGGAAAGGAGGTGCGACTTTGTTTTTTACAACTTTTACACGTACCTGGTTTCCGATTACTTCCTCACCGTCTTTCAGCTGAGTAGCCCGGCGAATATCCAGACGGACGGAAGCATAGAATTTCAGGGCATTACCACCAGTGGTTGTTTCCGGGTTTCCGAACATAACACCGATTTTTTCACGCAACTGGTTGATGAAGATACAGGTTGTATTGGTCTTGCTGATGGCCGAAGTCAGTTTTCGTAATGCCTGCGACATCAGTCGGGCTTGCAGACCTACCTTGTTGTCACCCATATCTCCTTCGATTTCGGCTTTCGGAGTCAGTGCGGCCACGGAGTCAATGACAATGATGTCGATGGCGGAAGAACGGATTAACTGTTCTGCAATCTCCAGTGCCTGCTCTCCGTTGTCTGGCTGTGAAATCCAGAGGTTATCGATATCTACACCCAGCTTGGCTGCGTAGAAACGGTCGAAAGCATGTTCTGCGTCGATAAAGGCTGCGATGCCTCCCGCTTTCTGAGCTTCTGCGATGGCATGAATAGCCAGGGTTGTTTTACCGGAAGATTCCGGTCCGTAAATTTCAATAATACGTCCTTTGGGGTATCCGCCTACTCCCAAGGCCGCATTCAGTGCGATAGAACCGGTTGGGATGACTTCTACTTCCTGTACGTGGTCGTCTCCCATTTTCATGATGGAACCTTTGCCGAAGCTTTTTTCTATTTTGTCCATAGCAGCCTGCAAGGCTTTCAGCTTTTCGGCATTATTGGGGTTTGGCGCTGCGGTTGATGTACTTTCCACTCCGCCTTCAAATTCTAATTCGTCTTTTTTTGCCATAAGCCAATTGTTTTTATTGAAGAATTTGTCTGGCGTGATCTTTGGTCTTCACTTCTTTGGGTGAAATGATGCGTTCTATTACGCCGTCTTCGTTGATGATAAAAGTGGTACGGAATGTACCCATGTACTTGCGTCCGTACATGCTTTTCTCTCCCCAGACTCCAAATTCCTGAACCAGTTTTAAGTCAGTATCTGCAATCAGGGTAAAGGGAAGTGCATTCTTTTCGATGAATTTCTGATGCGATTTGGCATCATTGATGCTGACACCGATGATTTCGTATCCGGCAGCCTGAAGTTCTGCGTAGTTATCACGCAGGTTGCATGCTTGTGCCGTGCATCCTGAGGTCATGTCTTTCGGATAGAAATACAGTGCTACTTTTTTCCCTTTGTAATCACTTAGGCGAACTTCTTCTCCTTTTTCATTTAAGCCGAGAAAATCGGGGGCTTTGTCTCCTACGTTCATGTTATTGGAATATAAAGTAAGAATGAAGAATTGCAGAAACGTATTCTTCATTCTTACAGGTGGGTTTATAATTAGCAAAAATAAGTTTGGGGTACGGGCTGAAATTACAGTTCCAGATCGCCGTCGAATACTTCATGCCATGGCAGTCCGTACTGGTTCAGAGCTTCCATAAATGGATCCGGATCAAACTCTTCTACGTTCCATACACCCGGACGCTTCCACAAGCCTTTCAAGAACATCATGGCACCGATCATGGCCGGTACGCCGGTGGTATAGCTGACACCTTGCATACCCGTTTCTTTGTAAGCCGCCTGATGTGAGCAGTTGTTGTAAACATAGTAAGTATGTTCTTTTCCGTCCTTGATACCACGGATACGGCAACCGATAGAAGTTTCACCTTCATAGTTTTCGCCCAGATCCTGCGGGTTAGGCAATACGGCTTTCAGGAACTGCAAAGGAACGATTTCCATACCGTTGTAGTTGATAGGTTCGATGCTTGCCATTCCGATGTTCTGTATGACCCGCAAGTGGGTAAGATATTCTTGACCGAATGTCATCCAGAAACGTGCACGCTTGATGGTGGGGAAGTTCTTGACCAGTGATTCCAGTTCTTCGTGATACAGCAGGTATGAATCGCGTGGGCCAATGTTCGGATAAGTCAAATCCTTGTGGAATTCCAGCGGTTTGGTTGTAACCCACTTTCCGTTTTCCCAATAACGTCCGTTCTGCGTGATTTCACGGATGTTGATTTCCGGATTGAAGTTGGTCGCAAAAGCTTTGTGATGATTTCCGGCGTTACAGTCGACGATGTCCAGATAATGCATTTCGTCGAAATAATGTTTGGCTGCGTATGCTGTGTATACACCACTTACTCCCGGATCGAATCCGCAACCCAGGATGGCGGTCAGACCTGCATCTTCGAAACGTTTCTTGTAGGCCCACTGCCAGCTGTATTCGAAATGTGCTTCATCCTTGGGCTCATAATTGGCCGTATCCAGATAATTCACTCCTGCTTGTAGGCAGGCTTCCATGATGGTCAGATCCTGATAGGGAAGAGCTACGTTGATAACGATTTCGGGCTTGAAACTGTTGAATAAAGCCACCAGTTCTTCTACATTGTCAGCATCTACCTTTGCGGTTTTGATGTTGGGGTTACCGATTGCCTTCACAATCGCATCGCATTTAGACTGTGTACGGCTGGCAATCATCACTTCTGTAAAGACTTCAGGATGTTGAGCCACTTTGTGTGCAACCACGGTACCTACACCGCCTGCACCGATAATCAATACTTTACTCATTTATTTATTTTGCTTGTTTATCTGTTTACTTTTATCTATTTGCTTGTCTTTTATCAGCCGGTATGAAGTTACCGTTCACTATGCAAAGATAACAATTTTTTTCATACTTAATGCAGTATTTGGCAGATATGCGTATTTTTGTATTAGAATATGAAAATGGGCGTGTAGAAAATGTTTCATGAACATTTTTGTCTGTTTTTCTGTTTTTTTGAAAGAAACCAAATAAAACATAACATGAGAAAAACAATTTTAGGTGTGGCAGCGCTGGCTGCATGTATGATGATGAGTTGTAAGTCAAGTAAGCAAGTGGCTGTTGTCGATTTGTCGGGCGAATGGAACATTGTTGAAGTGGACGGGCAGAAAGTGGTTGTGGATGAATCGCCTTATATCGGTTTGGACATGGCCAGTAAAAGCTTGCACGGCAATGCCGGATGTAATCGCTTGTTAGGTAGTTTTGAATTGGATTCTATTCATCCGGGAGGCATTCGTTTCACACAGGTTGGTGCGACCCGAATGATGTGTCCGGATATGGAAACCGAAACAAAAGTTTTGGCGGCCCTGAATAAAGTGACCGGATATGGTGAGACAGCCGAAGGCGTAGTGCTGACCGATGCCGAAGGAAATTCAGTGCTTACACTGGTAAAACGTGAAGTACCGGCTGTTTCAATAGAAGATTTGAAAGGGGAATGGATTATTTCGCAGGTAGATGGTACGGAAGTAAATCAGACGGAAAATGTTCCGTTCATTGCCTTAAATCTGGACGAAAAGCGTATGCATGGTAATGCAGGCTGCAATGTAATCAATGGCGGTTTCGAACAGGAAGCGGGCCAGCCTGCCTCTCTGCGTTTTACCCAGGTAATTTCTACCATGATGTCATGTCCGGATATGGAAACGGAAGGAAAGATTCTGCAGGCATTGAACAAGGTTCGTTCCTTTGCAAAGGGGCAGACAGAAGGTACCTTTGTGCTGATGGATGAAAATGGAGCTGAGGTAATGGTTCTGTTGCAGAATGTAGGCGATCCTTTGACAAAGTAAAAAGTAATTTATTTTTCTGTCTTTTTAATAAATCAGCCTGCAGGCATCATGACTGTTTATGCGCAGGCTGATTTTTTATTTTATTTTCGTTGTCCGAATAACCAACTCATGAAATCAGGCTGGCTGAAGGCTGGGTTCCAACTGGCATGTTGACAGCCGGGAAATTCTGTATAATATACTTCTACTCCAGATTGTCTTAAGGCTCTATAGGCAGCTCGTGAGCCTTCTACGGTCACTACTTCGTCTGCATCGCCGTGAAAAATCCGGAATTTTACTTGTTTTTGGGCAGTACTGAAGCGGCTGGGGTTGACGGTACCGCAGATGGGAACGGCAGCGGCAAAGAGTTCCGGATAGCGTATGGTCAGATCGTAGGTCCCCATTGCGCCCATGGAGAGTCCTATGACGTAAATCCGCTTCTTGTCTACTTCCGGCTTGCTGATCCAATTATCCAATAGTTCTTTTAATGTGCCGAATACGGAAGAGAGTGGAGGATTTTCGGGCATGTCGGCCGGTTGGAAGGAAACCGGCCGTTCTGCGTAAGCCCAGTAAGCGTCTGACGGGCATTGGGGAATCAGAACAAATGCCGGATATTTTTCACGGTTCGACGGGTTCAGCCATATTTGTGCACCGTGTGTGAGTTGTTTCTCATTATCGGAGCCTCGTTCACCGGCTCCATGAAGAAAAAGTACAAGAGGGTATTTTTCGCCTGTCTTCATGTGTGCTGGAATTAGTTGCCGGTAATGTAGCGTGTCGTTCTGGGAAGAAACAAAGCATTCGTACGAAAAGGTTTCTTGTGAAAAGGTTTTCAGGCCTGTCAGTAGCAGGCAGAGAATGGTTAATGTCAGTTTCATGGATCGTTTGTTAGGTTAATCAAATGTTTGACAAAATAAATAAGATTTATGGATTCTTCCAAAACCGTATGGATGATTTTCCTGGAAATTCATGAATTTAAACCCAGGAAGATTCCTTTTTCGGCAATGAATGTTTATGTTTTTTCATTTCGTTTCTTGTCGGGTAAAAAAGAATTCTTATATTTGTGTCTAACAAATTTGTTAATACTGGAAATCACTATGAAAAAGGAAGATAACACTGAACAGCTGATTCTTCAGGCTGCCGAAATGGAATTTCTGGAAAAGGGGTTCGCCTTGGCAAAAACGACTGAGATTGCAAAGAAGGCTGGAGTAACTCATGCCATGCTGCATTATTATTTCCGTACCAAAGAAAATTTGTTTGAGCAGGTATTTCGGCAGAAGGTATATCTGATAGCCGAAGCGCTTGATACGGTTTTCGACAGTAAGCTTTCGTTTAAACAGCAATTATCCGATTTAATTCGTACGCATTTTGAATTTTTGTGTGCCAATCCGCGCTTGCCGTTGTTTCTTTTAAATGAAATTTTTCTGGATGAAAAACGTCGTGGAGTTTGTTTTTCTATTTTAATACCGGTATTACGTAGGGTGTATATAAATCTGACAGCGGCATTGGAGGAGGCTGTTCGGCAGGGTGAAGTTCGTTCGGTGCAGGCTTCTGATTTGATGATTTCTATATTTTCATTGAATATTATGCCGATTATCGGCCAACCGATCATGCAGTCTATCTTGAATCTGGATCATGATGCAATGTCTCAGTTTATCGCGCATCGTATGGAAGAGAACCTGGAGACAATCTGGAGTCGGTTAAAAATCTAGAAGTTATGAAAATGGGTTTGTTTATCGGGTGTTTGTATGGTCTGTTCTTGCCGGTGGTAGGAATGGCCCAGCTCAGGTTGCAGGATTGTCGTGATCTGGCCCGGCAGAATTATCCGTCTGTCCAACAGTTGGATTTGCTTAAGCGGACAGAAGAATTTACCCTGAAAAACATTGCAAAAGGATATTTGCCTCAGGTGAGTTTTTCGGGAAATGTCTCTTATCAGTCGGATGTGACACGTTTGCCATTCGATATTCCGGGAATTGATTTTGGGATGGAGAAAGATCAGTATCAGGCTGTACTGGAAGTGAATCAGCTGATTTGGGATGGCGGTGCGTTGCAGAACCGGAAGCAGACAGCCCGTGTTGAGCATGCGGTACAGCAACAGGAAGTGGAAGTGGGATTGTATGCGCTTAATGACCGTGTGGATGAACTGTTTTTTGGTGTATTGCTGTGTGATGCCAAACTGGAACAGAATGCGCTGCTGAAGAAACAACTGGAACTGAATCTGGCACAGGTCCAGGCTTGTGTGGCCGAAGGAATTGCCAATCAGGCCGATTTGGATGCAGTGAGGGTAGAGGTGTTGGGAGCTGAGCAGACGGAACGTGAATTGAAGGCTTTCCGGAAAACCTATGCCAGTGTATTGGGGTGGTTGACGGGAAGACAACAGTTGGCAGACGAAGTATTTGTCCGTCCGGAAATTCCATCAGCCGGAACCGGAGAAAACCGTCGGCCGGAGTTGAAATTGTATGAATTGCAGCGCTCCCGGCTGGATGTACAGCGGAAAGGATTGTCGGTTCAGTATTATCCAAAGCTGGGCTTTTTTGCACAGGGGGCTTATGGTGATCCAGGATTGAATCTGTTGAAAGGAGGATTTGAATTTTATTACGTGGCAGGTGTACGATTGACGTGGAATTTCGGAAGCTTGTATACGCTGAAAAACGACCGGAAACTGATTGACTTGAATCGTCGTCGTGTTGATGTGCAGCAGGAAACTTTTTTACTCAATAACCGGATGGAGCAGGAGCAGTATGATCGGCAGGTGGAGAAATTGCGTGATTTGATGAAAAACGATGATGAGCTGATTCGTTTGCGGGGAAATATCCGTCGGTCTGCCGAAGCGAAGATGAAGAACGGTACTCTGTCTGTAACGGAAATGCTCCGTGAAGTGACGGCAGAGAATCAGGCGAGGCAGACCAAGGTCCTGCATGAGATAGAGTTGTTGCAGGCACTTTATGATTTACAAAATGTAACCAATAATTAATCTATGAAAAGACTTCTATGGATGGTGGCAGGAATTGCTTGTGTCGTATTGGCTTCCTGCGGAGGAAATGATCAGGATTTTGATGCTTCTGGAATGTTTGAGTCTACGGAGGTGGTAGTTTCTGCAGAAGCTACGGGGAGGATTCTTTCTCTTGATGTGGAAGAAGGTGATTTGCTTGACTATGGACAGGTGGTCGGTTCGGTTGATTCGGTTCAATTGTATCTGAGAAAACTTCAGCTTCAGGCGAATGTGCGTTCCATCGGTTCCCGGAAAGCTGATGTGTCCAAACAGGTTGCGGCTACCCGGGAACAAATAGCCAAAGCGGAGATGGAGCGGAAACGTTTTATGAATTTGTTGAACCAGCAGGCTGGTACTCAGAAACAGGTTGATGACATCGAGTCGCAATTGGAAGTACTCAAGAGACAGCTGGCGGCTCAGTTGTCTACATTGAATAATGCCAATCAGGGAGTTTCCGATGAAAGTGATGCGGTAACTCTTCAAATAATGCAGATAGAAGATCAATTGGCCAAATGCAGGATTACAGCTCCGTTGCGTGGGACGGTATTGGCAAAATATGCGGAAGCTGGCGAAATGACGTCTGTAGGAAAGCCTTTGTTCAAACTGGCAGATATGGAACAGGTCTATCTGCGGGCGTACGTCGGAGCTGATCAGTTGACTCAGGTAAAGCTGGGACAGGAAGTGAAGGTGTATGCCGATTACGGAGAAGAGGACCGGAGAACGTATGATGGAAGGATTGGTTGGATTGCTTCGCAGGCTGAATTTACACCAAAAACTATTCAGACGCGTGATGAACGGTCCAGTCTGGTCTACGCCATAAAAATCCTGGTAAAGAATGATGGTTTCCTGAAACTGGGGATGTATGGAGAAGTAAAATGGACAAAGCCATGAAACCGGTAGTACATATACAGGATGTTTCCAAGTTTTATGGAAAAGTGCAGGCATTGCGGCATGTCAGCTTGGAGGTTATGCCGGGAGAAATTTTCGGAATTATCGGTCCCGATGGTTCCGGGAAAACTTCTCTGTTTCGCTTGCTGGCTACCCTGCTTACTCCTGATGAAGGGGAGATTATGGTAAACGGGTTCGATTCTATAACGGATTATAAGGCTATCCGTAAGTGTGTAGGCTATATGCCGGGGCGTTTCTCATTGTATCCGGACTTGTCTGTAGAGGAAAATCTGGATTTTTTTGCAACCCTTTTCGGGACGACCATTGAAGCAAATTATCGCTTGATTGAACCTATTTACCGTCAGATTGCACCTTTTAAAAAACGAAAGGCTGGAAAACTTTCGGGTGGAATGAAGCAGAAACTGGCTTTGAGCTGTGCGTTGATACACAAGCCTGAGATACTCTTTCTGGATGAACCTACTACGGGAGTCGATCCGGTTTCCAGAAAAGAGTTTTGGACCATGCTGTATCGATTGAAACAAGAAGGAATTACCATCCTCGTTTCAACTCCTTATCAGGATGAAATCAAGTCGTGTGACCGGATTGCCTTTTTGTATGAAGGGCAGCTGAAGGGAATTGATACTCCTGCGGTTATACTGGAACGTTTTTCAGATATTCTTTGTCCGCCTGGCTTGCAGCGAAATGAGGGAAACATGGGAGAAGAATATGCGATTCAAGTGAAAGGTCTGGTGAAACGTTTTGGCGATTTTACGGCAGTCGACCATATCTCTTTCAGTGTGAGGAAAGGAGAAATTTTTGGTTTTCTGGGAGCGAACGGGGCAGGAAAGACTACGGCCATGCGGATGTTGTGCGGGCTTTCCTATCCTACGGAAGGTACAGGAACGGTGGCAGGTTTTGATATCAATACCCAGCAGGAACAAATCAAGAAGCACATTGGATATATGAGCCAGAAATTTTCTCTTTATGATGATTTGAAAGTATGGGAGAATATCCGTCTTTTTGCCGGTATTTACGGCATGAAGGAAGCTGAAATCAAACGTCGTACGCAGGAAGTGCTGGCTGAACTGGGTCTGGAGAAGGAGCGGGAAGCGTTGGTTCGGTCCTTGCCTTTGGGATGGAAGCAGCGGCTGGCATTTTCAGTCGCTACGTTTCATCGTCCGGAAATTGTTTTTCTGGATGAGCCGACAGGAGGAGTAGATCCAAAGACACGTCGGCAATTCTGGGAGTTGATTTATCAGGCGGCAGACCGGGGAATCACGGTATTTGTGACAACGCATTATATGGATGAAGCTGAATTTTGTGGTCGTGTTTCCATTATGGTAGATGGATGCATTCGGGTGTTGGGTACACCGGATGAACTGAAACGTACGTTGGAAGAGAAAGATATGGATGGTGTTTTTCGTCGGCTGGCCCGTGAGGCTACCCGTAAATCTGATTAAAATGAAACAGTTCTGGGCTTTTATTAAAAAGGAATTTTATCACATTTTCCGGGATAAGCGTACCATGCTGATTCTGCTGGGTATGCCGGTTTTGCAGATTATTTTGTTTGGCTTTGCTATTTCTACGGAGCTTAAAACCAGTCGTGTGGCAGTACTTGATCCGGTTTCGGATCGTACTACCCGGCGCATAGTGGAACGCCTGGATGAGAACCGTTATTTTGAAGTAGTACGTTATCTGCATACATCGAAAGAAATACTTTCTGTGTTTCAGAGTGGTGAAGTTGATCTGGTGATTCAGTTTAGTCCGAATTTTGAGCAAGATGTGTATCGTGAAGGAAAAGGAGAGATTCAGCTGGTAGTCGATGCGACAGATCCGAATACCGCAACTCTGGCAACGAATTATGCACAGGGAGTAATCGCTACAGCATTTCAGGGAGAACAGCAGCCTTCGGTTCCGGTGAATATACAGACTCATCTGCTCTTTAATCCGCAGATGAAGAGTGCTTACAATTTTGTACCGGGGGTAATGGGGCTTATTCTGATGCTTATCTGTGCGATGATGACTTCTATTTCTATTGTTCGTGAGAAGGAAACCGGTACAATGGAAGTTTTATTGGTGTCGCCGGTTCGTTCTGTGTTTATTATTCTGGCAAAGGCTGTTCCTTATTTGATTTTGTCGGGTGTGAATCTGGCTACGATTTTATTGTTGTCGGTTTATGTGTTGGATGTTCCGATAGCCGGAAGTTTGTGGCTATTGGCTCTATTGAGTTTTTTGCTGATTATTGTGGCATTGGCTTTGGGACTGTTCGTCTCTTGTCTGGTTGACAATCAGGTTGCTGCCATGTTGATTTCTGGAATGGTACTGATGATGCCTGTGATGTTGCTTTCCGGAATGATCTTTCCTACCGAAAGCATGCCGGCCTTTTTACAGGGAATTGCCTGTCTTATTCCGGCTAAATGGTATATTCTGGCTGTAAAAAAAGTTATGATAGAAGGTTTGGGCTTTGCGGCCGTTTGGAAAGAAGCCACCATACTGTTAGGTATGGCAGTTGTATTGATCGTATTGAGTTTGGTGAAATTTAAAGATCGGTTGGAATAAAACAAGAATGATATGGTACTGAAATATTTGATAGAAAAAGAATTCAAGCAGATGAGGCGGAATCCCATTATTCCTCGTCTGATTGTTGTGTTTCCGTGTTTGATGATGATTCTGATGCCATGGGCTGCTAGCCTGGAAATAAAATACAATAATGTTTGTGTGGTCGATCATGACCGTTCCGTGAGTTCTCGCCGGCTGGTTGAAAAAGTATCCTCGACCGATTATTTTAATTTGGTAGACAATGTGTCAGGGTATGAGCAGGCGTTACACGAGGTCGAGACTGGTACAGCTGATATTATTTTGGAAATTCCTGTAGATTTTGAAAAGAAGTTGGTCAGGGAGTTACCGGTGGAGTTGCAGGTTTCGGCCAACTCCATAAATGGCACAAAGGGTGGAATCGGCATTTCTTATCTGTCATCTGTCATCAATGATTTTGTAGGAGAGTTTCGCTCTATTGCGACTCCGGTACAGGTGTCTTTACTATACCTTTACAATCCGCATTTGGATTATAAGAAATTTATGGTACCGGCATTGATGGTGATGTTGCTGACTCTGATGTGTGGCTTTTTGCCTTCGTTGAATATTGTAGGCGAAAAAGAGGTAGGTACCATTGAGCAGCTGAATGTAACGCCTTTGAATAAATTTGTTTTTATTCTGGCCAAACTGATTCCGTATTGGGTAGTCGGGCTGGTCGTTTTGAGTCTCTGCTTTGTACTTGCTGTATTGCTGTATGATATTGCTCCTGTTGGAAATCTGGGCGTTATCTATTTGTTTGCTTGTATTTATGTGGTAGCTGTTTCCGGTTTTGGATTGCTTATATCCAATTACTCTTCTACCATGCAGCAGGCTATGTTTGTAGAATTCTTCTTTATTATTGCTTTTGTGTTGTTGAGCGGGTTGTTTACACCCATTCGAAGCATGCCGGAATGGGCTCAATGGATTTCCAGATTCAATCCACTGACATATTTTATTGAAGTGATGCGTATGGTGTATTTGAAGGGTAGCGGTTTGGCTGATCTTGGACCGCAATTGATAAAACTTTTAGGTTTTATGATTGTTTTTATCGGTTGGGCCGTATGGAGTTACCGGAAGACGAATGGCTGATACAGACTAATATATACAAAAAAGAGCTTTCATCATTATGAATGAAAGCTCACTTGTTCTGGTAGCCCGTGGGGGAATCGAACCCCCCTTTCAAGAATGAAAATCTTGCGTCCTAACCGATAGACGAACGGGCCATCCTTTGCTTGATTCGACGCATCGAATCTTTGTTCTGGTAGCCCGTGGGGGAATCGAACCCCCCTTTCAAGAATGAAAATCTTGCGTCCTAACCGATAGACGAACGGGCCATCCTTTGCTTGTGTTGAGGTGTTTCTCAATCACGGGTGCAAAGGTACGGATTATTTTTGAATCTGCAAGTGTTTTGCACAAAAAAACTCAATAAAATGTCGAAAAAATGTGTTTTTAGGCATTAGAAGCCCTTAAAAGGGGATTTAATCACTTGTTTTTTCCTTCGAAATTGTGATTTCATCGGTGGCTGTTTCTTCCAGTCGATTTTCCCAGAGATATTTTTTTGTCTCGGCTACTGCTACGTTTGATAAGAATAAGAGTGAAATTAAGTTTGGAATGGCCATGAGGGCATTTACACTATCGGCAATGTTCCATACAACTTGCAGATTCATGATAGAACCGATGTAGATACAGATGATCCACACGACACGATAGGGTTTTACCCATTTTTTCCCTCCAAGGTATTCGATGGCTTTTCCTGAATAGTAAGTCCATCCTAGGATGGTGGAGAAGGCAAACGTCAGTATGCCCACAGCCAGAATAGTCGTTCCAATATATGGGATTTTTCCGAAAGCAGCTTTAGTCAAGGTGCCTCCGTGTGTATAGTCAATGTCGGGAAAGGCCAGTATGCTGCTTACCACTACCAGGCCTGTCAATGCACAGATGATGACGGTATCCCAAAATGTTCCTGTAGATGAAACCAGGGCCTGGCGTACCGGGTTGCGTGTTTGCGCCGCTGCGGCAACGATAGGAGCAGAACCCAGTCCGGATTCATTGGAGAATAATCCGCGGGCAATGCCGAAACGGGCAGCCATCATGACGGTCGTTCCCAGGAATCCTCCTCCCGCCGCATGGGGAGTAAAGGCAGAGCTTACAATCAGTTGGAGCGATTCACCCAAGAATGCCCGGTTGACGAATAGAATGTAGAGGCATCCTGCTATGTAGCATACAGCCATGAAAGGAACCAGTGCCATACAGACACGGGCAATACCTTTTACTCCGAAAAAAATGACCAGGGCGGTTAGAATTGCAATCACGATACCGGTAACATGTACATTGATGTCGTAGGTCTCATTCATCAGTAGTGAAATGGAATTGGCTTGTACCGTATTGCCAATTCCAAATGCTGCCAGTGCGGTAAAAATACAGAAAAGTACTCCCAGCCATTTTTGTTTAAGACCTCTTTCCAAGGCATACATAGGACCTCCCAGCATTTCACCCGATGGGGCTTTGATTCGATATTTGATGGCTAATAATCCTTCTGTATATTTGGTGGCAATGCCAAATACACCAGTCAGCCAGCACCAGAAAACGGCTCCCGGTCCTCCAAAAGCTACCGCTGTGGCTACTCCGATAATATTTCCGGTTCCGATTGTGGCTGCCAGAGAAGTCGCAAGCGCACCAAACTGACTTACATCTCCTTCTGAACCGTGATCTTTCTGAATGGATAATCGGATGGCTGTAAATATTTTGCGCTGTGGAAAACGTAGCCGGATGGTCAGGAATAAATGAGTTCCCAACAAGAGGACAATCATTGGCCATCCCCATAAAAAATTGCTGATAGTGGCAGTAATCTGTTCCAGTTGTTCCATAGATATGTTCGTTTTGTTATATAATGTATTTTGTAAATCTGAAAAAATGAAGGCTGCTTCTGGAGGAACCTGTTTCGCAGAAGCAGCCTTGTGGTGTATTCTGAATAAAGATTTAATCCATCTTTATTTGCGGAACTTCTTCCAGGTTGCGGTTGATTTCTTCATCACTCAGTGAATAGTTGTTCAGACTGCCGGACAAATACTGATCGTATGCACTCATGTCGATCAATCCGTGACCTGACAGGTTGAACAGAATGACTTTTTCTTCACCTGTTTCGATGCATTTTTTTGCTTCACGGATAGTAGCGGCAATGGCATGACAAGATTCCGGTGCCGGGATAATACCTTCCGATTTGGCAAACAGGATACCCGCTTCGAATGTTTCCAGCTGTTCTATATCTACGGCTTCCATCAGTTTGTCTTTTAGCAGTTGTGAAACGATGACACCGGCACCGTGATAGCGCAATCCTCCTGCATGAATGTTGGCCGGCTGGAAGTTGTGTCCCAGTGTGAACATGGGCAGTAACGGGGTATATCCGGCTTCGTCTCCGTAGTCATATTCAAATTTACCTCTGGTCAGTTTGGGGCAAGAGGCAGGTTCTGCGGCAATGTAACGTGTTTGCTTACCTTCCAATATGGTATGTCTCATGAATGGGAAGCTGATACCTCCGAAGTTGGAGCCTCCTCCGAAACAGCCGATGATCATGTCTGGATATTCTCCGGCCATTTCCATTTGCTTCTCGGCTTCCAGCCCGATAATTGTTTGATGCAAGGTAACGTGGCTTAATACAGATCCCAGTGTGTATTTACAGTTTGGAGTGGTACGTGCCAGTTCTACGGCTTCTGAAATAGCTGTACCCAGTGAGCCTTGATGATTGGGATATTTGGTCAGAATATCTTTACCGGCACGGGTAGACATAGATGGTGAAGGAGTGACTTGCGCACCAAATGTCTGCATGATACTGCGGCGGTATGGCTTTTGTTCGTAGCTGATTTTTACCTGGTAAACAGCAGCTTCCAGTCCGAATACCTTGGCTGCGTATGCTAGGGCGGCTCCCCATTGTCCGGCACCGGTTTCGGTAGTGATGTTGGTTACTCCTTCCTTTTTGCAGTAATAGGCTTGGGCCAGGGCTGAATTCAGTTTATGAGAACCTATCGGGCTGACACTTTCGTTCTTGAAATAGATATGTGCCGGAGTTCCCAAAGCTTTTTCCAGTCCGTATGCACGGACCAACGGCGTACTACGATAATATTTGTACATTTCGCGTACTTCTTCCGGTATTTCGAACCAAGCATCTGTCTGATTCAGTTCCTGATGACAGAGTTCCTTGGCAAAGATTGGATATAAGTCTTCGGGTTTTAACGGTTCATGGGTAGCGGGATTCAATGGAGGAAGCGGTTTGGTCTTCATATCGGCTTGGATATTGTACCAGTATCTTGGAATTTCATCTTCCGGTAGGATAAATTTTTTCTGTTTATTGCTCATATCTGCTTACAATTTTAAGATTTTTGCCAAAAGTAACTAATTAAATGATACCTACCAACAAATTTTCATAAATTTTGTTTTATGTTATATTGGTACTGTCACAGATAATTCAGACTTCGTTCAGAAAGTTTAAGTGGTGGAATCTGGGCAGTGAGTGATTTTTTAATAATTTTGGGCGTTTTTAAAACGAAGCATCTTATGGATTATTGGGACAGATTGTTTCTTTACCGTCAAAAGTTATTTTTGCCAAAAGTTCATCAGCTGGTAACCTGGATGATGGGAGTAACCTATTTATGTTCGTTGGCTTTTATTTTGGCTATTGTTTACGAGTATGGGTTTATGATTTCACCGGAAGAACGGACTGGGGTAGAAATTGTTTATCGTACCGTATGGATAGTTATGTTGATTTGTACGACGGTACAGATTGTTTTTCGGGAAGAAGGTACAGCTTATAAATTTACTGTGTGGACGTGGATTTTGAATGTTTTGTTGTATTTTACTTTGATTCCTGTCATTTTTCATCGTCCGGATCATGGGAGCGGAATAGAATGGATCTGGTTATTCTTTCACAGTCCGTATTATAGAAATGGCATATTGCTTTTGCTGTCATTTTCTCAGTTATCTAGTAGTCTGGTGTTGCTTTTGGGACGTCGGACCAATCCTTCATTAATTCTGGCTTCCAGTTTTTTTGTCTTTATTCTAATTGGTGCAGGACTGTTAATGCTTCCTCGGGCTACTTATCATGGCATTTCGTGGATTGATGCATTGTTTACAGCTACAAGTGCTACTTGTGTGACCGGACTTGTAAGCGTGGATGTACCTTCTACTTTTACATTGGAAGGACAAATTATTATCTTACTGTTGATTCAGATAGGAGGGTTGGGAGTCATGACTCTGACCAGTTTCTTTGCCATGTTTTTCATGGGAAATACATCTCTCTACAATCAGCTGGTAATAGGTGATATGATCAGTTCCAATTCTCTGAATTCTTTGTTATCTACCTTATTGTATATATTAGGCTTTACACTGGTTATTGAAGGGGTAGGCATGGTATTGATCTGGTGGAATATCCATGGCACACTGGGAATGTCATTGAATCAGGAGCTTTATTTTTCGGTATTTCATTCCATTTCGGCATTTTGTAACGCCGGATTTTCCACATTGCCTGGAGGTATGGGAAATCCATTAGTAATGCAACATCATAATTTGTTATACATCACATTGGGTTTATTGGTTGCGCTGGGTGGTCTGGGTTTTCCCATTCTGGTAAACTTTTATGAGACCTTATCTTATCATATTGGTTATTTGCGCTGGAGGATTTTACGCTCTTCTCGGCATTTTTCGAGGAGGGTTCATCTATATAACTTGAATACGAAGATTGTACTTGTCATGACGGTATTGTTGCTCGTTTCTGGAACAGTTATCATTGTTATTACTGAGTGGAATCATGCGTTTGCCGGAATGCCTGCTGTTGATAAATGGGTACATGCTTTTTTCAATTCTTCCTGTCCACGTACTGCAGGTTTCGCAAGTGTGGGGCTGACAACTTTTTCCAAGCAGACTTTGTTGCTGATGCTGGTGCTGATGATGATGGGTGGAGGCACTCAGTCAACAGCTGGCGGTGTGAAGATCAATGTTTTTGCTGTAATCCTTATTAATTTATGGTCTGTTATCCGTGGCTCGGAACATACGGTGATTCTGAAACGTGAATTGTCTGTAGATTCCATTCGTCGTTCTCATGCTGCGCTGATTTCTTACCTGGTTATTGTTTTTGTCGGTATTTTTGCAATGAGCATTTGTGAACCTCAGGCTTCACTTATGGCAATTGCATTCGAATGTGTATCGGCTTTAAGTACTGTTGGATCCAGTCTGGACCTGACTCCTTCTTTAAGTGTTTCGGGAAAGATGATTGATATTTTATTGATGTTTATCGGTCGTGTCGGTACTTTTACTTTGATAGCCGGACTGGTAAAACAGGAACGTAAACGAAATTACAAATATCCAAGTGATAATATTATAATCAACTGATGTAGTATGAAATATCTGATTATTGGTTTAGGAAATTATGGCGGTATGTTAGCCGAGGAATTGACGGCGTTGGGGCACGAAGTAGTAGGGGTAGACCAGAATGAACTGCATGTGGATCGTCTGAAGGATAAAATGGCTGTTTCTTTTGTTATTGATGCAACGGATGAGATGGCTTTGCAGGTACTTCCGCTGAAGACTGTTGACGTAGTAATTGTCGCTATAGGCGAGAATTTCGGTGCTTCTGTGCGAGTGGTTTCTTTGCTTAGAAAGTTTCAAGTGAAGCATATTTATGCCCGTGCGGTAGACGAAGTACACAAGTCAGTATTGGAAGCTTTTTCGCTGGACCGCATTCTGACTCCTGAGAAAGATGCCGCCCGTATGTTGGTTCAATTGTTGGAACTGAATTCAGAAGTGGAGCCTTTCCAGATCGATGAAGAACATTTTGTCTTTAAGTTTAATTTGCCGGCCAAGCTGGTAGGATTTCATATCAATGAGTTGAACCTGGAGCATGAGTTTGGTTTGAAAATTATAGCTCTGATTCGTGGTGGACAAGTTTTGAACAGTTTGGGAATTTCTGTTCTGGAGAGGGAGGTTGCCAATGAGTTTCCAGAAGATTATGAACTGGCAGAAGCTGACGGATTGGTCTGTTATGGCTTATATACTAAGTTTATTCAGTTTTGGAAATCTATCCGTTGATCTGAATTCCATGCGTTCGTTTATTTCGTTTGATAGTTATATTTCAAGCGGAATAAACGAACTTTTTGGGTTTAGGCAGCTTTTTATTTTATCTTTCGTTTATTCAGTTCCTGCTGATAACGCTGTGCGTTAGCCCTGTGTTCGGTAAAAGTTTCAGCAAAGTTGTGAGTTCCCGAAAAATCCTCTTTGGCGCACATGTAAAGATAATTGTGGTGTGTATAGTTTAACACGCTTTCAATTCCCTGAATGGAAGGAATACGGATAGGGCCCGGGGGTAATCCTGCATGTTTGTATGTGTTATACGGACTATCGGTTTCCAGGTGTGCGTGCAGGATGCGGCGTAAGCCAAACTCCTGTAAGGCAAATTTTACAGTTGGGTCGGCCTGAAGTGGCATTTCGGCATGCAGGCGGTTTATGTAGAGGCCTGCTACCATTGGCTTTTCTGCATTGTTGGCTGTTTCTTCTTCCACGATGGAAGCCAGGGTTGCTACTTCTATCGGAGTCAGTCCGATGTTTTGAGCTTTGGATTTACGCTCTTCGTTCCAGAAGTGATCATGTTCTTTCTGCATGCGTTTTACGAACTCTTCCGGTGTCATGGTCCAATATACTTCGTAGGTATTGGGAATAAACAGGCAGGGAAGTGTTTCTGTAGAATATCCTATGCTGGCACAATACGTACTGTCCATTAATAATTGGGCCAGGCTGGCGGAATCGGTCATAAGTTGGTGTGAGACTGTTTTCAGTAGTCTGCCTACGGTACGTACGCTGGGTATGGTCAGGTTGACTGGCGTCTGATTTCCACTTTTTAATTTTCGATAAGCTGTTAGGGAGTTGTCCGCACTTCCTAGCCGGTATGCTCCCGGATGAACAGGATTTAGTCCTCCTATATTTACCAGCAGCTTGATACCTCTTAAGCTGGAAGCTTTTAACTGAGTGGTTAGCTTGTGGTAAATGGAATCGGTGTCGTCGTCGGTATCTATGTATATGTAGGTGTCTTTTTCTACTTTGAACGGGTGGCTTAAAATTGTGACGACTCCGGTTATTCCTGTTGCCAGAATAACCAATGCGATACCAAGAACGATAAAGATGTATTTTTTTCTCATGTTTTTTATTTGTTGGGCATGCAAAGATACTCTATTATCTTGATTTCTCCATTTTTCGTTTGTATTTGTCCACTGAAAAAGTCTGTTTTGTCCACCTTTCTTCTCGTATTTTAGCTTATTTTTGCTTTAAAATGATGAACATGAAAATCTTTTAAAATTTAATCAACATGAAAAATGCAATTTTGAGTCTGGCTTTCTGTGCGGTAATGCCTGTATTTGCACAGCAGAAGGCTACCGTTACCATTCATCCGGAACAGGGAAAACAAATTATTCCAAAAGAGATTTATGGGCAATTTGCCGAACATCTGGGTACTTGTATTTATGGAGGTTTATGGGTAGGGGAAGACTCTTCCATTCCGAATGTCAAGGGATATCGTACGGATGTGCTCGAGGCTTTGAAGAAATTGAAAGTGCCGGTGTTACGCTGGCCGGGAGGCTGTTTTGCCGATGAGTATCATTGGATGGACGGTATCGGTCCGCGTGAAAAACGTCCTCGTATGGTGAATAACAACTGGGGAGGAACAGTCGAAGATAATAGTTTTGGTACGCATGAATTCCTGGATTTGTGCGAAATGCTGGGATGTGAACCCTATATCAGTGGAAATGTAGGAAGCGGTACCGTAGAAGAGTTGGCCAAATGGGTGGAATATATGACTTCCGAACAGGGAAGTCCGATGGCCAAACTTCGTAAGGAAAACGGTCGTGAAAAACCCTGGAAAGTGAAATACCTGGGAGTCGGAAATGAAAGCTGGGGATGCGGTGGCAATATGTTGCCGGAATATTATTCCGATTTGTATCGCCGCTATCAGACTTATTGCCGGAATTATAACGGTAATCAGTTGTTCAAGATAGCCAGTGGTGCCAGTGATTACGACTATCATTGGACAGAGGTGCTGATGCAGAAGGCTGCCGGACACATGTCGGGCATTTCCTTACATTACTATACCGTACTTGGATGGTCGGGTAGTAAAGGTTCGGCCACCCAGTTTTCGGATGAAGATTATTATTGGACATTGGGAAAATGCCGTGAAATAGAAGATGTGGTGAAACGTCACATGGCTATAATGGATAAGTATGATCCCCAGAAACGCATAGGCCTGATGGTTGATGAATGGGGAACTTGGTGGGATGAAGAACCGGGTACTATTCCGGGGCATTTGTATCAGCAGAATACTTTGCGTGATGCTTTTGTGGCTTCGTTGACTCTGGATATCTTTCATAAGTATACGGACCGCATTAAAATGACGAACATAGCGCAGATTGCCAATGTGCTTCAGTCGATGATTCTGACCAAGGACGACAAAATGATTCTGACTCCTACTTATCACGTTTTTGAAATGTATAATGTACATCAGAATGCTACATATCTGCCTTTGGACCTGCAGTGTAATCGCATGATTGTACGTGATGACCGTATTGTTCCATTGGTAAGCGCTACTGCTTCACGGAATCAGGAAGGAGTGATCCATATATCCTTGTCGAATGTATCATTGGATGAAACAGAAGATATAACGATTAATCTGGGCGATGTAAAGGTTGGAACAGTGACCGGACGTATCCTGACAGCCGACAAGATTGATGCGTACAATACGTTTGATCAGCCTGATATCGTGTCTCCGAAAAACTTCAAGGATGCTAAAATCACCAAAGACGGTTTGCAGGTGAAGATGCCTGCCAAGTCTATTGTGGTATTGGAAGTAAAATAATATCAGTTGAAAAGATCCGTGTTAAAAAAGAAAGGCTGCTTCAAAGGATATGTTGAGGCAGCCTTTCTTGCTGAATGATTACAAACGTGATTGACGCTCTGTAAGTTATTTCTCGTCGTTTTTACGAATTTCTACCCGGCGGATCTTGCCGCTGATGGTTTTGGGAAGTTCGTCTACAAATTCGATGACACGAGGATATTTGTAAGGAGCTGTCACTTTTTTTACATGATTCTGCAATTCCTTAATTAAGGCATCGCCTGCCTTGTCTTTGTAATCCTTGGAAAGTACGATAGTGGCTTTTACTACCTGTCCGCGAATTTCATCGGGCACTCCGGTTATGGCACATTCTACTACGGCCGGATGTGTCATCAGGGCGCTTTCTACTTCGAAGGGACCGATACGGTAACCGGAACTTTTGATGACATCGTCTGCACGGCCTACAAACCAGAGGTAACCGTCTTCGTCTTTCCAGGCTACATCTCCTGTATAATAAATGCCATCGTGCCATGCTTCGCGGGTGCGTTCCGGATCCCGATAATATTCCTTGAAGAGTCCGAGCGGTTTTCCTTTATCCGTACGGATAACGATTTGTCCCTGCTCGCCCGCTTCTACCGAGCGTCCGTCGTTATCAATCAGGTCAACGTCGTATTGCGGGTTCGGAAGTCCCATGCTGCCCGGTTTAGGTTCCATCCAAGGCATGGTGGCTACAGTCAGTGTCGTTTCTGTTTGTCCGAAACCTTCCATCAGTTTGATTCCGGTCAGTTTCTTGAATGTCTCGAAAACGGCCGGATTCAGCGCTTCACCTGCGATGGTGCAGTATTCCAGGTTTGAAAGATCATATTTGGTAAGGTCTTCGTGGATGAGGAAGCGGAATATGGTAGGTGGCGCGCACAACGAAGTTACGTGATAGTCTTGTATTTGCTGAAGGATATTGGCTGGCGTGAATTTTTCGTGATCGTAGACGAAAACATTTGCACCGGCTATCCATTGTCCGTACAATTTGCCCCATACGGCTTTTCCCCAGCCTGTGTCGGCAATGGTAAGATGCAGGCTGTCAGGTTTCAGGTTGTGCCAGATGTATCCTGTTACGATATGTCCCAGCGGATACGTAAAATCATGGGCTACCATCTTGGGCTCGCCGGTTGTTCCACTGGTGAAGTACATCAGCGAAATATCATCGTTGCTGTTGGGATGTTCTGGTTTGACGAATGGAGCGGCCGCTTCAATTCCTTTGTGGAAATCTTCAAATCCTTCCGGAATTTCCGGACCAACGCTTACCAGTTTCTGTACAGTGGGAGATTCAGGCATGGCGGCAGTAATGTGGTCTGTAATGACTGTTTCGCCTGCAGCTACAATCATTTTTATGTCGGCTGCATTACACCGGTATACAATGTCCTTTTTGGTAAGCAGGTGGGTAGCCGGAATGACTACGGCTCCCAGTTTGTGTAAGGCGATGATGCTGAACCAGAATTCATAACGGCGTTTTAGAATGAGCATGACCATGTCGCCGTGTCCGATACCCAGGCTTTGGAAATAACTGGCTGTCATGTCGGAGTAGCGTTTGATGTCGGCAAATGTAAACTGGTGGTGTTCTCCCTTGTCGTTGGTCCAGAGTAAGGCAGGTTTGTCGGGTTGTTCGGCAGCCCAGGCATCTACCACGTCGTATCCGAAATTAAAGTTATCGGGTACATTAATTTTCAGGTTGTCTATAAAGTCCTGTTGTGAAGTAAAGTGAGTCTGTTTTAAAAATCTTTCTAACATAGGCATGAGTTTTTACATGATAATAGCCAGAAAACGTACGGTTTTTCCGTCGAGTGCTTTCATTCCATGTGGTATCAGGGAGTTGAAATAGAGGCTGTCTCCCTCGTTTAGAATCAGTTCTTTACCACCGATACTCAGTAACAGTCGTCCTTCGAGTACCAGATTGAATTCCTGGCTTTCGTGTGTATTGTAGTGCATGGGATTCTCGTTAGGTTCTACAGTTACGATGAACGGGTCGGCTTTCCGGTTTTTGAATCCGGCTGCCAGTGACTGATATTTGTAAGCTTTGGTACGCTCTACGCTGACACCTTTCCCGGCACGTGTCAGGAAGTAGGTGTTCATTTTGGGTTCTTCTCCAAACATCAGTGCATCAAGGGCAATGTCGTACTGGCGGGCTATTTTCTGCATCATGCTTACTGAAATGTCGTATTCGCCAGATTCGGCCTGTTCATATTCTTTCTGGTTGATGCCGCATTCCTGAGATAATTCTTCCGTTGTCAGTTCCATGGCGTCACGTAATCCACGCAGACGCTCAGCAATTTGTCTTATCTGTTCATCCATAGAATAAATCGTTATTAAAAAGTGTTTTCCATGGGGTAAATTTATACATTTATTTGGAAAATGATGTCAAAATGTGAATTTTTTTTGGATGGATGGTCAATCTGAGAAGAATAATGCGGTTGTGTTAGCAGGGGTGTTACGTGATGTTCCGGAAAACGGAAATAGGGAAAGGTCCTGTTTGGAGACGGGGATACAAAAAAAGCTGTCGCACAATCTGATGTGGACAGCTTTTTAATTTCTTTTTCGAGACGAATTATGCTTCAGCAAAAGGAACTACAGAAACGAAACTCTTGTTTTCGCGACCTCTTTTGAAACATACAGTACCGTCTATCAATGCGTAAAGAGTGTGATCACTACCCATACCTACATTCTGACCCGGGTTGTGAACTGTTCCTCTTTGACGAACAATGATGTTACCAGCTTTGCAAGCTGAACCACCGAATATCTTTACGCCTAATCTTTTGCTTTCTGATTCACGGCCGTTCTTAGAACTACCTACACCTTTTTTATGTGCCATTTTCTTCTACGTTTTTAATGATTAAGCAATAACTTGTTTGATTGTCAATTCAGTAAACTGCTGGCGATGACCGTTCAGTTTTCTGTAACCTTTTCTTCTCTTTTTGTGGAATACCAGTACTTTGTCACCTTTTACCAGGTGAGAAACTACTTCGCAAACTACCTTTGCACCGTCTACAGTAGGAGCACCTACAGTTACAGCACCGTTGTTGTCAACCAACAAGACTTTGTCAAATTCAACAGTTGCACCGTTTTCAGCGTTCTGGATGTGCTGAACAAACAGTTTCTTACCTTCTTCTGCTTTGAACTGCTGACCGTTAATTTCTACAATTACGTACATTATATTTTATGATTAAACGGGTTTCTTCCGCAAGGTGAACCGCTCTCATCCGGTTACTTGTTTACCTCCACGGACTCAAATCGGCTGCAAAGTTACTCTTTTAAAATGAAATAACCAATATTTCCTCTAAAATTTTGAGAAAAAAATGAGGCTTTTTTCTGTTCTATAATATTCCCAGATCTTTTGCGGTCCGGCACGCTTCTATTGAGTTGCTGGCTTGTAGTTTGCTAAGGATTTCCTGTCTGTGGCGATTTACGGTATGGATACTGATGGAGAGTATTTCGGCTATGTGCTTGCTTGACATACCTTGGTGTATCTGGCGTAATACTTGTTTTTCTCTTTCAGAAAGAATTTGAGACGTATTTTTTTCTCCCAATTCAATCTGTTGTCCCGTAGGAGAGTAGATTACCATGCTGGCTCCCGGTATTTCCAGGCTCAGTGGGGTATACAGGCATAAAGCCAGCCACACGGTGTTGGAAGTATTTGCAACGGGAATGTAGAATAAGCGGTGTATTGCCGGAAGATAATGTCCTGAAGTATTTTTTATGCGTAGTTTATTTATCAGGTAAAAATCTTTTCGTTTGTTTTTAGGTTGATGCTTGATAAAATGAAAGAATTTGAGTTCCTGCAGATTCTTTTGATACAAGTCGTCCGGATGAATCAGTCTGAAAATATCGTCTTCCCAGATGGAATGTATGAATCCGTTTTTTTCTGTTTCATTTAATCCTAATGTCTGAGCAAATCCACCATAATATATATAGCTCGTGTTGGCATGCATGTCACTCAGTACCGCGATGGCGTTTTCTATGCATGCATACTGGCGGGCTATGTCTTTGTATTTGTTCAGCTCGTTGGAGTTGGAGACAGAATCCACGAAATCCTGTTTTAACAGCTCTTTATTTAGTTTGTTGATGATATTCATGGCGAAAATGGTTATTTATAATCATTGCACACATGGTTTCGATACCCTACATTTGCAAATGTAATCAAAAATATAATACCTATTAGTTTTAGGTTGTCATTCATTATTAAAAGATTAAGGATATGAGAAAGTTTTTATTGGCTGGTCTGGCTTTTTTCGGTTGCATACAGACGGGGTTGTCACAATCTTTGGAAAAAATGCAATGGTTCAATGAACCGGATAAATGGGAAATAAAAGACAATACGCTGTCTATGTTTGTTACGCCACAAAGCGACTATTGGCGAATCTCTCATTATGGATTTACTGTAGACGATGCTCCTTTTTATTATACGACTTATGGAGGAGAGTTTGAAGTAAAGGTGAAGGTATCGGCTGATTATCAGGCACGTTTCGATCAGGCTGGAATTATGCTTCGTATTGATGAGGAAAATTATATCAAGAGCGGTATTGAGTTTGTAGACGGAAAGTTCAATCTGAGTACGGTGGTCACACACCACACTTCCGACTGGAGTGTCATTACCCTTGACAAATCTGTTCCTTATATATGGATCAAGGCTGTCAGACGACTGGATGCGGTAGAGATCTTTTATTCTTTCGACGATAAGGACTATGTGATGATGCGTAATGCCTGGCTGAAAGACCATGTACCCGTTATGGTAGGTCTGATGGCTGCCAGTCCTGATGGCAAAGGTTTCCAGGCCACGTTCGAGCATTTTAAGGTGAAACATTTGCCTGACCAGCGCCGCCTGGAGTGGTTGAAGAATAATCAGGAATGAACGGGAGAAATACAGGTAAGAGTTCTATTCTATCAGTTTTTCCAGCGTTGGAATAATGCCTACGTTCGGATAGACTGACAACTCTTCCCAGGTAGTCATTCCGTGTAGCACTCCTGCAAAGTCTACTCCGGCGTTTTGTGCCGTTTCTGCATCTACCGTACTGTCTCCTATATAGAGGGTGGTGGCTTTGTTTGCATGCAGGTGTTGGATGGCCAGGTTCAACCCTTCAGGTGACGGTTTGGAGGTTTTTACGTCTTCTCCCCCTACGATGATGTTGAAGAAATTTTCTGGAAATATGTTTCCTGCCAGTTCCAGGATTCGATAGCGATATTTGGTAGAGATAATTCCGATGGCCGCACCGTTTGCTTTCAGGGTACGCAGCACCTGTCCGGTTTCCGGAAACAGCTGTGTATTGACTGTCATGTACCGGTCGGCCTCTTTTACATATTCTTTTCGGAATGTTTCCAAGGTGTCTGTATCGGTAACGCCGGTCAGTATAGAAAAAGATTCAGGTAGTGTCTTTCCGATGGTCCGTTTGATGGAATGGTCGTCTACGTGACCGAATCCGTGTCGTTCCAGTACGTTTCGGAAGCATATCACGATACCGCGGGAGGAGTCGGCCAGGGTATAGTCGAAATCGAACAGGTAGGTTTGATAAAATTTCATGAGACTTTTCTATAAAGTATGTGTTTCGGTAGGTCATAAAAAATCAGGACGTTCTCGTTGAAACAGAGATTCCATGTGGAGTCCTTTGGGGGAAAACGTCCTGATGTCTGAGTCTTTTTGGATTGTTTTATTCCATCGGTTGATAGTTTTTGGCCAGTCCGCCTTCGCTCGTTTCCTTGTACAGGGAAGGCAGGTCATGACCTGTCTGTTTCATGACCTCCACTACCTTGTCGAAAGATACACGGTGATGTCCGTCGGTAAAGGCCGAATAGATGTTTGCGTCGAGGGCACGGGCGGCGGCATACGCGTTTCGTTCGATGCAAGGGATCTGTACCAGTCCGCATACCGGGTCGCAGGTCATACCCAGATGGTGTTCCAGGCCCATTTCGGCTGAATATTCAATTTGGGCCGGACTTCCGCCGAACAACTGACTGGCTGCTGCCGATGCCATGGAACAGGCTACTCCTACTTCGGCCTGACAACCGGCTTCGGCTCCCGAAATGGAAGCGTTATGCTTTACAATGTTACCTACCAGGCCGGCAGTGGCCAAGGCACGCAGGACACGGGCGTCGCTGAAGTCACGGCTTCGCTGCAAGTGATACAGCACGGCGGGCACCACTCCGCACGCTCCACAGGTAGGTGCCGTGACAATTTTTCCTCCCGATGCATTTTCTTCGCTGACGGCCAAGGCATACGCGAAGACCAGGCCTCGTGAACGTAATGAATCTTTGTAACCTTTGGCTTTGATGTAGTAAGATGAGGCCTTTCGCCGGAGGTTCAATGGTCCGGGCAGTACACCTTCGGCATCGAGTCCGCGGTGAATGGCGTCCTTCATGGTGGTCCATACTTCTGCCAGGTAATCCCAGATTTCGGGTCCTTCACATTGTTCTACGTATTCCCAGTAGCTCCTTCCGGTGTGTTCACACCAGTAAAGAATCTGGCTCATGGTGTTCATCTGATACACTTCCGGAGTGGCGAACCGGTCTTGTCCCTCTTCGGCCAGTGCACCTCCTCCGATGCTGAATACGGTCCATTCGTCGGTCGTCTTTCCGTTGGCGTCTTTCGAGCGGAAAGTCATGCCGTTGGGGTGGAAGGGGAAGAAGATATGCGGTTTCCACAGAATCTCTACCGGGGCATGCGGTTGCAGAACGTCCAGGATAGCCACATCTGTCATGTGGCCTTTTCCGGTTGCGGCCAGACTGCCGTATAGGGTAACTTCGAAAGCCTGGGCTTCCGGATGTTTGGCCAGGAAACGTTCGGCTGCTTTACGAGGACCCATGGTATGACTGCTGGAAGGCCCTGTACCGATTCTGTATAATTCTCTGATTGATTTCATAGTTTGCTGAGTTTATTGAATAGTCGGTGGCGTTTTTGCTCACATGTAATCACTTCTTTACGAAGTCTTTCATGGGATATATCGGGTATATATCTTTCTTGAAGAACTTCGTATGCAAAGTTATGATTTTTTCTTTCCGGTGTACACTTGCTGCCGATTTTTATTTCAGGTCGACTACCGTAATTCCGGCTCCTCCAAATTGTACGTGTTCGTCCTGGAAATGGGCGACTCCCGGCACAGTGGCCAGGTATTGCCTGATCAGGGTACGGAGAATACCGGTGCCTGTACCATGCAGGATGCGTACCCGGCTTACTCCTACGAGGATGGCGTCGTCAATAAAATAGGTAACGGCTTGTATGGCTTCGTCACCTCGCATCCCTCTCACGTCGATGTCCTGCTTGAAATTGAGTTTCTTTTCGTACATGTGCTCCTGGGTCTCGCTGCTTACGAAACTTGTCTTGGTCAGTGCCTGGTTCAGCTTCGGTGCTTCGGTGCGTTCCAACCGGTCCAGTTTGACGTTTGTTTTCATCAGTCCGAACATTACGACAGCATTCTTACCGTTGATTTCCAGTACCTGTCCTACACTGTTCTGTCCTTTGATGCGGACATAATCGTCTTCGGCGATGGGTTTCACTACCGGGGCGGCAGGCTGAGCCGGATTTTTTTGCTGCTGGGCTTTCTTTTCTTTCTTCCGTTCCTGTTTTTCGCGCAGCTTGTCCATCTTCCGGGCAATCTTTTCTTCCATGGACTGTTTTTCGATGTCGGCCACCTGCTCCTTGAAGTCGGTCAGCTCCTGCCGTGCCAGTCGTGTCATCTCCTTTTCGGCCTGCGATTCTTTGATGGTACGTATGGTATTTTCAATCCGGGCATTCGATTCCTGCAAGAGCTGTTCGGCGTCTTTGCGGGCTTTTTTCAGGATTTCCTTCCGGCTGCGTTCCAGTTCCGCTATTTCTTTCTCGTAACGGGCAATGGTTTCTTCCATCTGTTTTTCCCGTTTGCGGATGTTCTGTCGTTTGGTTTCCCAATAACGTTTGTCGCGGACAATGTCCTGCAGATACTTGTCGCTCTGTATGTATTCGCTGCCTACAATTTCGGAGGCGTCGGCTATCACTTCTTCAGGAAGTCCTATTTTTCGGGCGATTTCTACGGCAAACGAACTTCCCGGATTTCCTATCTGTAGCTGGAAGAGGGCACGCATTTCGTGGCGGTCGTACAGCATGGCACCGTTCACCACGCCTTCGTGCGATTCGGCAAAATGTTTCAGGTTCTGATAGTGAGTGGTAATGACTCCGAAAGTCTGTTTCTGGTTGAACCGCTTCAATACTGCTTCGGCGATGGCTCCGCCTATTTGAGGTTCTGTACCTCCACCGAATTCGTCTATCAGAATCAGGCTTTTCTCGTTGCACGATTTCATCATGACCTTCATGTTGGTCAGGTGAGACGAGTAGGTACTCAGATCGTCCTCGATGCTTTGTTCGTCACCGATGTCGATAAAGATATGGCTGAAGATACCTGCGTGGCTTCGTTCGTTCATGGGTACCAGCAGTCCGCATTGCAGCATATATTGAAGCAGTCCGACTGTTTTCAGACACACGGACTTACCTCCTGCATTCGGACCCGAAATAAGCAGGATGCGTTGCTGTGGAGTCAGTTTGATTTCCAGTGGAACGACTTTTTTCCCGTGTTTGGCCAGTGAAAGTTGCAGTAGCGGATGAATGGCGTCGAACCAGTCAAGTATCTGGTGGTTCTCGAAGGCTGGTTTTCCCGCTTTGAATTCCAGTCCCAACAGGGCTTTGGCCCGGATGAAATCTATTTCTGCCAGAAATTCGTACGACTGGAGCAATACCGGTACCTGCGGGCGAATGACTGCTGAAAATTCCGTCAGGATACGGATGATTTCCCGCCGTTCTTCTCCTTCCAGTTCACGGATACGGTTGTTGGCTTCCACCACCTCGGCTGGTTCGATGAATACGGTCTTACCTGTGGCAGATTCGTCGTGTACGATACCTCTGATCTTGCGTTTCATACCTGGAGCGACCGGAATCACCAGTCGTCCGTCGCGCATGGTAGGGGTTACATCTTTGTCTACATATCCCTCAGACTGTGCCGTACGCAAGATGACGTTCAGGCTGCGTGAGATACTTCCGGTAGTGGCCGCCAGTTCCCGTCGGATGCGCAACAGTTCTGTAGAGGCATTGTCTTTTATCTTACCGAATTTATCCAATATGTTATTGATGCGGGTAATCAGTTGTGGAAATACCATGATGTCGCCGGCCAGTTCCTTTAGGGCAGGGTAGGGTGACTTTCCACCTTCGTCATCATCTCCGTCTTCGTCGTCTGTTTGTTGCAGGAAGCGTACGATGTCGCGGATTGTTTCCAGTGAGCGGCGCAGGTCGAACAGTTCCTGTTCGTCCATGTAAAGGCCTTCCACCCGGATACGTTTCAGTGACGGACGTACATCAAAGAAATATTGGTCCGGAAAACTGTCTTCTTCCTGAATGATACGCACAAATTCCACAACTTGTTCCAGCCATTGGTTAATGTCGGAATAGTTGTCAGTAAAAGCCATGTCATTTACTCGTTCTTCTCCCAGTGTACTGAGACATTTGTTCTTTAATAGTTGTCTGATCTGGTCGAATCCGATTTTCTGTTCAAAATTCTGAGGGTATATCATGTTTATAATAGCGTCTCATGTTTGGTTTTGGACTGCAAAATTACGACAATGGCGAAAAATAATCAAAAAAATAGGCTTCAATGTTTGCACAATCAAAAAATAGTCGTACCTTTGCAACGCTTTCGAAAGGAAGTGCTTCTGAAAACAGAGGTTTTGGAGAGGTGGCAGAGTGGTCGATTGCGGCGGTCTTGAAAACCGTTGTGCTGCGAGGCACCCGGGGTTCGAATCCCTGTCTCTCCGCATGGAAGCTCCGTAAAGTCAATGCTTTACGGATTTTTTTTGTCTGTTTAGTTCGCTTACTTCTTTTTAAGAACTCATTTATTGAAGATTTGATATTTGTTCTCTTTTCTCTAAATGTATCTAGTTTTTAGTTTGGCTATAAATCTTTTTTGGTTCATTTACAGGTTGAATACATTCTTGGGGAAAAGAACCTATGTTTTTCGGACGCAGAATGTAGGTTCTTCGTATGGAAAATGTATGTTCGGAGGCCGGAGAATGTAGAAAACATGCGTATTTGTTTTTTTATCAATAAGTTGCCGCATGATAAAAATAGCCAGGTAGAACATTCTTTCTGCTCTGCCTGGCTGTTGTAATTTAGAGATTTGGCGTGATAGGGCTCGTACGTACCCTGCGTGCTATCTGTTGTAATTCGAATGTTTTGGCCGGATATTTTTCGGCTACATTTTCTTGTTCGTAGTCGTTTTCTTCCAGTAAGTACAGCTGAGGCGTGCTCAGGTTTCCTGTTTCGATATTGGTTCCCCATGGAATTCTGTCGGGACCGTCGCAAGGATCAATGTATTTCCATTTTCCGGATCTGACAGACAGTACATGGGCATAAGAATATTCCATTACCCAAGGCCGGTCTTTTTCGTCTGTTCCCAGCATGGTATTCAGACAGTTCCAGCTATCTGGTGCCGATTCTTTGGGAAGAGTTGCCCCGATCAGTTTTCCCAGTGATGCCATCCAGTCTATCTGTGAAATGAGGGCGTTTGATTTTTTCCCTTTGGGTACTTGTGCCGGCCAGCATAAAATGGCAGGTACGGCGGTACCCCCTTCGAAAGCACTGTATTTGTTTCCACGCCAGGGACCGGAAGGACGGTGTTCGTTTAACCGTTTTTCGGCTTCATCTGCATACCCGTCGTCTGCTACCGGACCGTTGTCGCTGGATAATATGATTAGTGTATTTTCCGTTAGTCCCAGTCGGTCAAGGGCCTTTGTTATTTCACCTACGGTCCAGTCGAACTGAACAATGGCATCTCCCCGCAGTCCCATGGGGTTTTTGCCACGGAATCGCTCGTGCGGAAATCGAGGCACGTGCACATCGTTTGTGGCAAAATAGAGAAAGAATGGTTCATTTTTATGATTTTCTATGAACTGAATGGCATGTGAAGTAATAGAGTCGGCAATATTTTCATCTTTCCATAAGGCTTTTCCTCCGCCTTTCATGTATCCGATACGGCTGATACCATTTACGATAGCCATATCGTGTCCGTGGCTGGGTTTCAAGTTATAGAGTAGTTCCGGATTATCTTTCCCTGTAGGTTCTCCCGGGAAATTCTTTACATACGATACTTCTATCGGGGCCGAAGGGTCATAATTGGCAACCTGAGAATTTTCAATGAAAACACAGGGGACACGATCGGCTGTTGCAGCCATGATGTAGTGATAGTCAAATCCCAAGTCGGCCGGCGTTGAGGGAAGTGGGGCATTCCAGTCCTGTTTCCCACTTTTTTCTCCGAGTCCCAAGTGCCATTTTCCGATGGCTCCTGTAGCATATCCTTTACTTTTGAACATATCGGCTAAAGTAAACTGTCCGGGACTGATGATCATTCCTGCATTTCCTGCTGCGATGTCAGTTCCTGGTTTTCTCCATGCGTATTCTCCGGTGAGCAGAGAATATCTGGACGGTGTACTGGTAGCTGCAACGGCATGTGCATTGGTAAACTGAATGCCATTCTGTGCCAGACGATTTACATTGGGGGTATGTACGTTTTTGGCTCCGTAACATTCCAGATCACCGTAACCCAGATCGTCGGCATAAATGATGATAACATTGGGTTTGGCGGGATTCGAGGATGGAACGTTTTCGGTCGGACAGGTAGCATGGGCCTGCAGGAAGGCTATTGGAGCAGCGATAGCCAGAGGAATGCGATGTGTTTTCATAATAGACAAGATTGCTTGGGTGTGGTTAGTTTTTGCAAAGCTATAAAATAGTTGAGAATATATGTGAAGTTATGAATATAAAAAAAGAGGACACCTTGTTGGAAAAGGTATCCTCTTTGTAAGTTATGAAAGAATTTGCTTATTCTTCGTTAGACCAGTCCATGGCAGCCATACGCTTGTAAGAAGCGTAACGTTTCTTAGCCATTTCTTCGCAGGCAGCAAACAGGTCGGCAGCTTCTGTCGGGTACTGTTTCATTACGGATGCGAAGCGCACTTCACCCTTCAGGTAATCCTGGAAGCCTTCCCAGTTCGGTTCTTTAGAATCGAGTGAGAACGGATTCTTGCCTTCTTCTTCCAAAGCCGGGTTGAAGCGCCACAAGTGCCAGTAACCACATTCTACAGCCTTAGCCTCTTCAGCCTGAGATTTACCCATACCGGCTTTCAGACCGTGGTTGATACATGGAGCGTATGCGATAACCAATGAAGGTCCGTGGTATGCTTCAGCTTCGCGGATAGCTTTCAGTGTCTGAGCCTGATCGGCACCCATAGCGATCTGAGCAACGTAAACATATCCGTAAGTAGTAGCAATCATACCCAGGTCTTTCTTGCGTACGCGTTTACCGGAAGCAGCGAACTTAGCGATAGCACCCAGCGGAGTAGCCTTAGAAGACTGACCACCTGTGTTAGAGTAAACTTCTGTATCCAGAACCAGGATGTTTACATCTTCACCGGAAGCGATGACGTGATCCAGACCTCCGTAACCGATATCGTAAGAAGCACCATCACCACCGATGATCCACTGTGAACGTTTGATCAGGTAATCCTTGAATTCATCGATAGTAGCGCAGTAAGAACATTTATCTTTAGCGGCTTCTACCAATGGGATGATCTTTTCGGCAGCAGCTTTGCTCTTGTCTGCATCGTTGCGTCCGTCAATCCATTCCTGGAATGCTTCCTTGTATTCAGCCGGAGTACCTTCAGCTGCGATGGCAGCTTTCATGGCATCTTCCAGACGATTACGCAGTTTCTTGTTGGCCAATTCCATACCCAGACCGAATTCGCAGAAGTCTTCGAACAATGAGTTAGCCCATGCAGGACCCTGACCTTTTTCGTTGGTAGTATACGGAGTTGAAGGAACTGAACCAGAGTAGATAGAAGAACATCCGGTAGCGTTGGCAACCATTTCACGATCACCGAACAACTGAGAGATCAGTTTTACGTATGGAGTTTCACCACAACCTGAGCAAGCTCCAGAGAACTCGAACAATGGCTGAGCGAACTGAGAGTTCTTCACGTTAGCCTTGATGTCAACCAGGTGCTGTTTAGACTTCACGTTGTCTACACAGTAAGTCCAGTTGGCAGCTTCTGGCAACTGGCTTTCCAGGTGTTTCATGGTCAAAGCCTTGCCGCCCTTCTTCGGATTGCCCGGACATACATCGGCACAGTTACCGCAACCAAGACAGTCGAGTACGTCTACCTGCATACGGAATGTCATACCGTCGAACTGTTTGCCGACAGCTTTCAGCATCGGGAAGTTTGCACCCTTCTGTTCTTCTGCGTCGAGAACGAACGGACGGATAGCAGCGTGAGGACAAACGTAAGCACACTTGTTACACTGGATACAGTTTTCAGGGTTCCATTCAGGAACGAATGCAGCTACACCACGTTTTTCGTATTTAGCTGTTCCCTGATACCAGGTACCGTCTTCGATACCCTTGAATGCTGATACCGGCAGCAAGTCGCCGTCCTGAGCGTTGATCGGACGAACCACTTCGTTGATGAATGCCGGATCGTTGTTGGTAGCGGCACCTTCAACTTCCAGGTTAGCCCAAGCCGGATCAACTGTCAGCTGTTTGTATTCACCACCACGGTCAACAGCAGCGTAGTTCTTGTTGACAACGTCTTCACCCTTCTTGCCGTAAGACTTCACGATGAACTTCTTCATCTGTTCAACAGCCAAGTCTACAGGAATAACGCCTGTGATACGGAAGAATGCAGACTGCAGGATGGTATTGGTACGGTTACCCAAACCGATTTCCTGTGCAATCTGTGTAGCGTTGATATAATAAACAGTGATATTGTTTTCTGCGAAATATTTCTTTACCTTGTTCGGCAGGTTTTTAGCCAGTTCTTCACCTTCCCAGATAGTGTTCAACAGGAAAGTACCGTTCTTGCGCAGACCACGGGTTACGTCGTACATGTGCAGGTAAGCCTGAACGTGGCAAGCAACGAAGTTCGGAGTAGTTACCAGGTAAGTTGAGTGAATCGGATGATTACCGAAACGCAGGTGAGAGCAAGTGAAACCACCAGATTTCTTAGAGTCGTAAGAGAAGTAAGCCTGGCAGTATTTATCAGTGTTGTCACCGATGATTTTTACAGAGTTCTTGTTAGCACCTACAGTACCGTCAGCTCCCAAACCATAGAATTTGGCTTCGAATACACCTTCTGCACCAAGAGCGATTTCTTCTTTCTGAGGCAGAGAAGTGAAAGTTACGTCATCCACAATACCGATGGTAAAGTGATCTTTCGGCATCGGGAGTTCCAGGTTTTCGTATACTGACAGGATCTGAGCCGGAGTAGTATCCTTTGATCCCAGACCGTAACGTCCGCCTACGATCAACGGAGCATTTTCCTGTCCGTAGAATACGTCTTTTACGTCCAGATACAGTGGTTCGCCGTTTGCTCCCGGTTCTTTGGTACGATCCAGAACTGCGATACGTTTTACTGTCTTAGGAACTTTAGCCAGGAAGTGTTTAGCTGAGAACGGACGATACAAGTGAACAGCAACCAAACCTACTTTCTTGCCCTGAGCGGTCAGGTAGTCGATAGCTTCACGGGTAGCTTCTGTTACAGAACCCATGGCGATGATGATGTTTTCAGCATCTTCGGCACCGTAGTAGTCAAACAGACCGTAGTTACGTCCTGTAATCTTGTTGATTTCATTCATATATTCTTCTACGATGGCAGGAACTGCATCATAGAACGGATTACCTGATTCTCTGTGCTGGAAGAAGTGATCCGGGTTTTCGGCCATACCGCGTGCAACCGGTTTGTTAGGACTGAGTGCACGTTCACGGAATTCAGCCAAGGCTTTCTGATCGATCAGCGGAGCCAGGTCTTCGTTGTCCAGTTTTTCAATCTTCTGGATTTCGTGAGAAGTACGGAAACCGTCGAAGAAGTTAACGAAAGGAACACGAGACTTAATAGTTGCCAGGTGAGCAACACCTGCCAAATCCATAACTTCCTGTACAGATCCTTCGCATAACATGGCGAAACCGGTCTGACGGGTAGACATGACATCCTGATGGTCGCCGAAGATACACAATGCGTGAGATGCCAGTGTACGGGCTGATACGTGGAATACGCATGGCAAGAATTCACCGGCAATCTTGTACATGTTAGGAATCATCAGCAGAAGACCCTGAGAAGCAGTATAAGTTGTTGTCAATGCGCCGGCCTGAAGAGATCCGTGAACTGCACCGGCAGCACCACCTTCAGACTGCATTTCCTGAACCAAAACAGTTTCGCCGAAGATGTTTTTACGACCTGCGGCAGCCCATTCGTCTACATGTTCAGCCATAGTAGATGACGGGGTGATAGGGTAGATAGCTGCAACCTCTGTAAACATGTACGAGATGTGTGCGGCAGCTTCATTACCATCACAAGTGATGAATTTTTTTTGTTTAGTCATACAATTACTCAATTATGTTAGGTAATATAATTATAGAATTTGTCGTTTTCTTTATTTAATACAGGAAACCGAACAGCCATAGTGGTATCTGGTTTCCATGTCCCATTTCCATTTTATGCATGGCATAATACACGTTGGGATTGCTTTTCAGCTTGCTGTTTTCACCGCATATCCGGAAGTGCAGTTTCTCGTCAACCAGAAAGGACGTGCCTTTGTCTCCTTTGTTCACCTTGTGGTCTTTCCATAAGGTATTGACGAAAAATGTTTCCAGAACATCTTGTTCTTCTACTTTAACGGGATAGATGCTGTACATCAAGTTTGTATTATGCATCATTATTTTAGCCGGCTTTTTCGGAAACTTTTCTCCTTTGGGGTATACCATATTGATAAGTCGTGCGTCAGCCAGGTATTTAATGTAATTCATCACCGTTGCGCGGGATGTTTGTATCTCGGCTGCCAATTGACTTACGTTAGGAGCTCCGGGTCCGTCAACTGCCAACAAATATAGTAATTTTTTTATCTTTGAAAGATATTTCAATTCAATTTGTTTGATTAAAAGAATATCTACTTCAATCATCATATTCATGGTTTTCAGCAGATTTTCTGAAAAGTTCCTTTTTTCGAGAAAAAATGGATAAAAACCGTGATGAATGTAATCTTGCAGGTAGTTAAGTGGGTTTATATGTGGAAGAATGGTTTTGGCTATGTGTTCATGATTTTGGAGTATGTCTTCCAGTGAATAGGAGGTAAAGTGGTTTCCGGTTTGTAAATTTAAAAATTCACGGAAAGAAAAACCACGCAGGTTGTATGATTTTACGATACCGTTCAGCTCCGGGTTTTCTTCTTTCAGTCTCATGACTGAAGATCCTGAAAAGATGATTTTTAGATTGGGGTATTTTTCGTAGCATGTACGAAGCGCTTTGCTCCAGTCTGAAAGTTTAAAAACCTGATCGATAAGAAGTACCTTTCCACCCCGTTTTACGAATTCTCCTGCGAATTCTACGAGGCTTACTTCTGAAAAGTAGAAATTATTCATGTTGATGAACAGGCAGGAACGGTCTAGTCCAAACTTTTCTTTGGCATATTGCAGCAGGAAAGTGGTCTTGCCTACTCCGCGTGTTCCCTTGATTCCAATCAGTCTGGCATTCCAGTCTATTTCGTCCATCAGGTCACGGCGTACCGGGGCGTTGGTATGTTCTACCAGATAGCTGTGTGTTCTGTAAAAGGCTTCCATGAATTTCTGTTTCTACCTTGCAAAGATACGAATAGTTCATAATATTGCAAACTGGAGTTGTCAAAATTTAATTTTTTCATGTATTTTTGTCTGAGTGAATCAAAAGTGAAATATGGACAAATTGTTTTACTTGTTTAATCCGGAGCATGATATGGCTTTGGCTAATTTTACTCCTTACTACCGCCCTCCACAGGAAATAATCTGCATGCGGGAAGATTTGTCCTGTTTGCCTTTGTGGTATGCTGAAAGGGGAGGAGTGACAGGAGGAATAAAGGAAGAAACTGCCGATTCTTTTCTTTCTGCATGTATGTCGTCCGGGATATTTCCTTACGGGCAGGTTGCTTTTGAATGGAATGGGGAGGTTATCTCTCCATGGGGTTGGGATCCGGCTTTGGTACATCAGTTAGGACTTGAAGGAATTTCCATGGACAAATGTCCGGATGCAGAAGCGTTAAACCGGATTCGTTTTTTATCGGGACGTCAACAATGTATCGGTGTTTTGAATCAATTGGGCAGGCTGAAAGGCATCTGTGGTAAGGCAGTGGAATGTTTGTCTGTACCTGAAGTAAAAGCTTGGGTTCACGACACGGGCGAGACAATGCTGAAATCGCCCTGGTCTGGAAGCGGGAGAGGATTGCTTCGTGTTTCTTCGTCTACCTGGAATGTCAATGCAGAAGGATGGATAGCGCGGGTGATTCGTACGCAGGGGGGGATTATGGCCGAACCCTTATATGATAAGGTATGTGATTTTGCCATGGAATTTTTTGCGGATGGCCATGGTAGAATACGGTTTGCAGGGTATTCATTGTTTGATACCGATGCGCACGGCAATTATAAGCAGAACTTTCTGTTGCCGGATGAAGTCATCGAAAGAAGGTTAATGACATACGTTCCTTTGCAGACATTAAACGCTGTAAAGGAGCGGCTGGTTGCTGTTTTAGCAGCTTTGCTGAAATATGACTATGCCGGATACCTGGGCGTTGACATGATGATTTGCCGTGAACGGGAAATGTTTTTGATTTATCCTTGTGTGGAAATAAATCTTCGCATGAATATGGGAGTGGTATCCCGTTTGTTTTTTGACCGCTATGTATCCGGATCGTCGCATGGACAATACATCGTAGAACATTATGCTGCGAAAGGGGAGGCCATAAATCTTCATCGTAAGCGTTCGGAGTCTTACCCGTTACAGGTTTCTCAGGACGGAAACATTCTTCGCGGGTATTTGTCTTTGACACCGGTACAGCAGAATACACGTTATCAGGTATATGTCTTGGTAGAGGAAGCAAACCAGACGGAATGCAAAGAAGCAGGCCTGTAAATTCCTTGAAGGAAAGTACAGGCCTGTAGATTACTGTTTTAGTTCTTTAATAAATGCAGGTTATGAGATGTCGGCAGAAGAATGCGTTTGCCGAAGTTGGCCTTGTGAGGCTGATTTTCCAATGGGTGTAATGATACCATGCTACGTGAGTTGACTGTAGCAGGGTATTGTTTTCCTTCATTTTCCAATGCTATACGGAGTAAGGTTTCGTTCTCATCTCCCAATTGTACGGGCAACATGGGGGTGTCCATCGCTTCAATGTCCGGTGTCAGTCCGTTGGGCATGCAAGGCGTTTGGTTCTGACTGTTTTTATATACACTTATCATGACGTATATTCCCCAGTTTTTGATAGCTGCCGGTGTTTGTTTATCCATTACTTCATAAAAATCTGTTGCTGAGAGAAAGAGGCCGGTGCAATATTTACCGTGTGACTGGTTTCCAATCAGTGTAATGTTCATATAAGGCATCAGACCTCCCAACAGAGCTTCCGAAGCTGAGGCTGTATTAGAACTAATCAACGCATAGATATGTTCCAATCCGATGTTTGCTCCTTCTGTAGTGGCATTTACTCCGAGTTCATCATACTGGAATTTAGTAGTAAAACGGGTTACGCTGCTCCATCCTGATTTTGTAAGAATCTCATTGTAGTCTTCTTTTTCAAAAACTTCTTGGGCATCAACTACGCTTTGTGGAGCGAACATGGAGGCCAATACATTTTCGGTAATGACATAACCACCTCCGTTGTAGCGTAAATCGAGTACCAGTGTTTTGATACCTTCCGATTTAAATTCCTTACAGATTTCAATCAGTTCGGGTATTGAATTTAAATCGAAACTGCTGTATGCCAGGTAACCTATTTTGTTTCCGTTTTCTAAATCAATGGTCTTATGGCAGAGTATAGGATTTTCGTACATCTCTACAGCCTGCATGGTTACTGTTTGGTCAGTAGGAGTTATGATATTGGTTGTCTCGTCATAGGTGGCCAGTGATAATGTAATTTGTGAAGAGGTAAATAATTCGGTATAATTGTCTGCTGTCAGTGTTTTTCCATCTATCTTATAGATGATATCTCCGCGTTTTAATCCTGCTTTTTCGGCTGGGCTGTCTTTGTATACGTAAGCTACGGCAGAAATGCATTGACCGGTGTTTTTATCCAGCAGATAAGTGATCGGTTGATAACCGTAGGTCGTATAGACTCCTTCCATGCTGTTGTTGAAACTTTCGGAATCGTCTGTCAGCATGCTCCATCTGTCTACTTCCGTGTCTCCTTCGTGGTAACGAATTTCATTGACTGTCGTGATGGGGTCGGTATTGGTTTCCGGATTCAGTTTGTTGAGATCGTTTGCAATTTCTTTGTTCCAGTAATAGAATGTTTCCAGCGATAATCCGGCAAATATATTGGCGTGATACTGTTCATCGGAAGTGATTCGTTCTACACTGGATTGATCTGAGTCTGAATTGATTTTTTCTTCTGTACAACAGTAAAGCAGACTGAAACAGCAAATTGCGGCAAATAGTTTAAGGTTAAATTTTTTGTTCATACGATATGTTTTTGTGGTTATGGTAATTGCTTACTAGTTCAGTGCTGGATAGAGATTAATAAAATAGGCCGTCTCGATGTATTAGTATTCAAGACGGCCTATTCTATGATATAATGAATCTGTTTATCGTTTATTTATTCGGATAACCAGTCATTTCATCCGTAATTATTAGAAGAACAGGTAACGTTCGTCTATAACATTGGCTTTCTGATATAAATCGTTGATAAACTGGCTGCTCATACGTGCTGCCATGTTGGACAGAGTTTCTTCTTCCTTCTTGGCATCGTATTTTTCAGCTGTTTTATCTTTCTGAAGCACTTGGATCATGTATACTCCGGCGTTTCCTTTGATCGGAGCGCTGACCTGGTTTACGGCTGTTTTGGCTGCGTATGCACCAATCACAGGTTCATTGTATCTGACTGCTGAGATATAGGCTGGTGCAGAGAAGGTGACATGTTTGATTGTGTCGCTGACAGCACCGTTCAGGCCTTTTACCTGTTCCAGTGATTTGAAACCTTTCATCTGTGCCATGATCTTTTCTGCCTTTTTGTCCTGACGGATTTCGGCGCGGAGCATATCGGCTACAGAATTGATGTCACGGTATCCGGCTTCATGGATTTTATCAAGAACCACTACCATTAAGTGATCGTTTTCGCCACATTCATAAAGAGGAGATACTTCACCGGGTTTGGCAGCGAAGATCCATTTTAATGCTTCACGAGTAGATTTTACTCCGCCTACATAGTGTTCAGCGCTGGAAAAATCATTGCGGGGAATTAATGAATATCCGTTTTCTTCTGCATTCTTTTCAATTTCAGCTACAGTTGTGTTCTGAGCTACAAACTGACTGAATTTGTTATAGGCGGCATTGTAGGTTTCCTTGCTGAATTCTACCGGACGTTTTACTACGGCTACCTTGTATTTGTTCTGGTTAGCTTTTTTATCCATGATTTGCAGAATCAGGTTGGCTTGTCCTATCTGTACGTTGGCGAGTTCGTTTACAGGCTGGTTGATCAGGGTATTGATGAATTTTGTATTTTCTGCATCCAGTTCGGCTCCTTCCCAGCTTTGTGCATTTACCCATGTAGTTTCTCCTGTCTGTCCATATTTCTTTGCCAGTTCTGCAAAGTCAGCTCCACCTTTCAGGGCGTTATAGATACTGTCGGCCAAAGTCTTGGTCTTTTCTTCACTGTCGGCGTATACTTGAATCTGACGGAACTGAATGGAATCAGGAGCTGTTACTTTGGCAATGATCTTAAATGCGTTGTAAGAATCATCGGCCTGATTGTAATAAGGGCCGTATACTTCGTTGACAGCTGTCGAATCCAGACGGGCAGTTACATCAGACGGCAATACGTTTTTGCTTACAGGTACATCTGAATAAGATACAGAAGAGCCACTTGTACGGACAAATGAAGCATAATCTGTTGTTGTATTGGCCAATTGGTTGCTGTATTCGGTTACTTCCTGCTGAACGGCCTTTCTGTCAGCGTCCGAAGGAACCACTTTGATATCAATATAGCGGATGTCACGGGTTTCTACCAATTGTTTGAACTGTTCTTTCTTCTGGTTGTACAGTTCTTTAATTTCGGCATCGCTTACCTGAATGGTAGAATCGTTGATGGTGCTATAAGGAACACCTGCCAGGAGCAGGTCGCTCTGTTCTGTACGTGACTTGAATGCATCTTCAGCTGATACAGAATTCGAAATTAAAGATTTTGCTATCAGGTTCTGATATTTTTCAGCCAAAGTAGATTCTTTCAGCGTTTTTTCAATAAACTTCCAGAAATTACCCATTTTCTGGTAGTATTCGGCATACTGGGCAGGCATTTGGCCATTGTTCATATTTGCGTAATCTACCAGGAATTTTTTCAGCATATCTTTATCGAAGGCACCAGTCTGTGGATTGCGGAAAGGAGTCTGCATCAATAATGGATGAGTACCTTGTTCAATAATGGCCTTGATTTCAGCATCTGTAACTGTCAGACCAAGTTTTTGGGCTTCGGCAGCAATCAGCTGATTGTTTACATAAGTCTGCCATACCTGGTCTTTGATATTTGTCAATTGTTCATCTGTGAGCGAATTTAGTCCATTAGTCATTTTGATAACTTCGCTGTATTCGTCCACCATTTTTTGAAAATCTTGTGCGGAAAGTTCTTTTCCGTTTACTTCTCCAACGTCTTGTTTTCCCTGATGAGGCTGGAGTACTTTCCATGCATCACCTGCGATAAAGGCAAAAAGGGCAAGACCAATAACAATGACCAACAGGGGTCCTTTGCTTCGAATTGTTTGTAAAGTTGCCATTTAGATGTGATTATTTTTTATTTATTGTTTTTATTCTATTCATAATTAGCGCACGAAGATACAAAAAATGCTTTTCAGTCACTATTTTTTGGTTAAAAAAATGCTTATTTCTGTACTTTCAACTTCACAAGCTCTATTTTTGTGGCTGTAACTTTGATGATTTTGAACTGAAAGTTGCCGATCGTAATGATTTCGTGTACTTTTGGAAAGCTTTGATATTCGTGCAGAATTAATCCGCCTATGGTCTGATAATCGTCGCTTTCCGGCAAATTCAGTCCGAATTCCTCGTTGGCTTTTTCTATTTCCAGTCGTCCCGACAGAATGTATTCATTCTCTCCTATCTCTTTGGCAATGGTAGAATTGGTATCGTGTTCATCTTCGATATCTCCCAGAATTTCTTCAACGAGGTCTTCCAGAGCGACGATACCGGCGGTACCTCCAAATTCGTCTACAACAATAGCCAATGAACGTTTCTGTTGCATGAAAAGTTTCATGAGTTTATGGGCGCTCATTGTTTCAGGTACGATGGGGATGGTACGTATGTTTTTTCTCCAGTCGCTTAGTTTTTTGAACATTTCTGACGAATGGATATAGCCAATGATATTATCAATGTCATTCTTGTATACGATAACCTTGCTGATACCATTTTCTATAAAAGTTTCTTTTAGCTCTTCCAGAGAGGCTTCCTGATCCACTGCAATGATTTCTGTACGTGGAATCATGCAGTCACGTATTTTTATGGTAGAGAAGTCCAGCGCATTCTGGAATATCTTGACTTCTGTGTCAATTTCCTGCTGGTTTCCGGACTCCTCTATGCTGCTTTGGATGAAATAATCCAGATCGACTTTGGTAAATGCCTTGTCTGTATCTTCTTTGTTGATACGTGTGCCTGTCAGGTAAAGGATGCCTGTAGACAGTGTAGAGGCAAACCGACTGATAGGATAGAGCACGATGTAACAGATATATGTGGGTACAGCAAAAATCCGGAGCGCCATGTTGGGGTTTATTTTAAACAACATTTTGGGTAGGAATTCTCCTGTTACCAGAATGATAAAAGTTGAAATGAGTGTTTGTATGATAACCAGACTTGCTTCGTTTGTTATAATGCCTGCGAGCAGATGATCCTGGATAATCTGTGCCATGAAAATACCATAAATAACCAGTGCTATATTGTTTCCTACCAACATCGTAGAAATAAAGTTGTTAGGGTTATGGTAAAAAACAGACAGTATCCGGGTAGTCATGTCGTTTCCCTTTTCCATTTCGAAACGTAATTTGCTGGAAGATACAAAGGCAATTTCCATACCCGAGAAGAATGCGGAAAATGCCATCGAGATAAGTAATGGTATGATGAGTCCCATATTGGTAGTATGTTTTCTACGCTATTTTGAAGTTTGGGCGGAATCTGCCGGTGCCTGATCTTCTACGGTAAAGATTCCTGTGTTATTGAATATCTGATAAGCTGTAAGCTGTTGATTGGATTCAAAGCCATAACCGGTCAGAATCTTGTCAATCTGTTCAATACGTATGTATTTGTCAGAATATATTTTTTCTTTGGTTTGATCCCAAAACATGAGTTGAGTATCAAACTTGTCGCCTTGTTGATTCTGTATATGTACGTTTCCTCTTAGTTCCCATAGTTTCTGAGGCTCGTAATAGTAAGCAGTATCTGCCTTGATACTGGCATCTACATGGAAAATACTGTCAAATTTTTCCAGGTAAATTCCTTTTTCGAAGGCCCAGAAGGGAGGGTTTCTATGGCTGTAGATCAGCCATTCTTCTGTGATGATTTTATACCGGATGGTTCCGGAATCTGAAATCAGGGTTGTTACGCCTGTGGTTTTCATGTCAGGCAATGAATCTTTTTCACTGACTGCGTCGGCCATTGGTTTTTCCTTTTTTCCGCAAGCCGGTAAAAAAAGAAACATAACAGTTGCCCAAATGGCAACTGTTATGCTTATCAGAGATTGAAATGTTGTACTTTTCTGTTTATCGGACATAATTATCTGATAGTTGTTGTTTCACCGATCCATCCGCCGATTGTTACGGAAGTACCTTTCTTCAAACCTAAGAAGAACAAATCTTCATCTTTCGGAGTATGAGCGGCATAAGTTCTGATCAGCTGGTTGGCTTTTTCAGTAACACTTGGGTCTACACTCTTAGCACGCTGCAATTTATCGATTACTGCGAAGTAAGTACATTTGTTCAGAGCCGGTTCGTTGTTCCAGTTAGGACTTGATGCATACATCTGTGCAATCAGGATATAAGCTTCGCCGTAATTAGGGTTGTAAGACAAAGCTTTGTTGGCATACTGTTTTGCACGGCTCAGCTGTTTTTTGCTGAACAAGATAACGGCAGCACTGTAGCAGTTGTCTGCTTTCTTCATAGGATCCTGTTCCAATTCGATGGCCTGGTCAAAATAGCTCAAGCTCTTGTCAAGATCTCCTTTTTTGTAATACATGTATCCACAACCTACGGCAGTAGCAGCTGTCGGTTCAATGGCATGAGCGGCTTCGGAAGCAGCGAAATAAGCTTCTTCCTCTGTACATTTCAGCAGCTGCATTACGTTGATAACCTGCTTCAGATAGTCGAGGTTTGTCTTGTTCTGTTCTACTTTCGGACCATAAATAGTCTGTAAGTTTTCACAGCTGGCAGCACCACTGTTGATAAAGTAAGCATCTACATTGTCTTTTGCCAGTTTCAACAGTTTTTTGTCTTTTTCTGATGAAGCTGCCTTATATGCGGCATCTGCATAGTTTGCTGTCGTCAGATAGTCTTGAATGAACTGTTCTTTATGGTTGTCATCAGCTTTCAGCTTGCGTGAAGATATATCCATGAATTCCTGCAATACGTAGTATTCTGAATTTTCTTTCTCGCTGTCTACAGCTTCTTTACTCATGGCGTATGCTTTATTTATATCTATGTTGCCACAATAATTCAGATAATCGTGTACCTGAAGACCTAAAATAGATCCTTTGGTAACAGGCTTTTTTACCAGGGTATTTAACTTGTCAAGATACTTGATACGTTGGTCATAAACAGCCATCAATTCATCCATATAGGCTTTTTGCTGAGCTGCATCTTTAGAGTCGGCAATCAATGCACGCAAAATCTTTGTACCGTTAGTATAGGTACCTACTTGTGCAGTTGGAGCTTCTGTAAACACTGCCTTCCAAGGCTGGTAAGCATCTTTAAAGTTGTCTGTCTTGACATATTCAGTATAAATACTGATATTCTTCAAGCAACGTACACTGTCTTCTCCGTGTCCAAATCTTGAACCATCTTCTACTCCTTTTTGAGCAAAAGTTGCTGTTGCGCCTAATGAAAGTACACACAGCATTGTAAACATCTTCATCTTCATTGTATATAAATATTAAGTTGTTCTTCATTTCTTATTTAAAGGTTAGTTAACTTGTCCTTTCATGAACCAATGCTGGTTGAAAGTCAAGCCCAGCTTTAACACAAAGCGGTTTTCTGACAGCATGTTTTTTACGGAAGGAACCACTCGTGTATATTGTCCGGTAATGTTCAGCACTGTATTGTGGTGAAAAAGTGTCAGCGGCAATCCAAATCCGGCACTTACTCCCCATTCTTTAGGACCTTCATACTGGGGTAACTTCATGTAGGAAGTAGAATAATAGGCTCCTGCCCGATAGCGGATACGTGACAAATAATTTCGTCCGTATAAATAGGGTAGATATTCTACTCCTGCAGCTACGCGTGTACGGTCTTTGTAAAAGTCTGTCGCATTGTCGTATTTTACTTTTCCCCACTGCTGCAATGTATAGTCAAATCCTACGATCAGGTTCTGTTTGTGTTTCCAGGTTAATCCTGCTCCGATGACATTGGGTATACCGTATGAGTCTTTGACTGTTTCTTCAGTTTTCTCGGAATAGTTTTCTCCGTCTGTTACTTGTATGCCCTTGACTTCTGTTGATTTGACATCGTGTCCCAGGTCGTATACAAGTCCCAATGTGAGCCAGTTATTCTTTCCTAACTTTTGGGTATATTGCAGACCGAAATTTACGGTATAGCTGTTAATGCTGAGATCGTTATAAACCAAAGTCTGATCCCCTCCATTGCTGAGAGTCGCCAAGGTCTGATAATCTATTTGTCCGTAGAGATACCCTACATTGGCTCCGATCGACAAATTCTTCAGAATCTTGAATCCTAACCCTCCGAAAATCTGTTGTAATCCTCCGTCGCCATAAAATGTATTGCTAAGCGTTACATCATCGCTGTTTGCAATATCTGTTGACTGGCTGAATTTGTAACCTACATTGGAGTATGGTGTAAATCCAATCGCAACTCCCAACCTGGGATGTAGTCTGAACTGCATTGCCAAATAATCGAAGGTAGCATTCTTGGCGTTACTTTTATATCCGTTTTCCTGATAATTGGAACTTTTCAGACTCATGCCTGTGTCAAACATGAAGGAAAGCGAATCTACTGCACTGTAGGAGGCAGGGTTCATCACATTTATCTGTTCGCTGGATCTTAAAGCATATCCTATACCTCCCATTGCTGCGTTGTGTGCAAATCCCGGACTGGATAATTCCCCTAAACCATACCGTGTATAGGGAGAATTTGTGCTTGATTGTGCATTCGCAGCTGCAACTCCCATCATGATGAACAGCGCGCTAAAAAGTGCTTTATTACTTGACATTGTAATTCAATATTCTGTTTAAACCTTTCAAGACTAAAAATCTATCTGCAAATATGATACTTTTTAAGTTTGTATCAAAAGAAAATTTATCTCCTCCAGTTAAAAAAACCAAAAGATCCGGATATTTCTTTTGCATACGTGTGATGTATCCTTCTATTTCGAACTCCATACCTTTGATGACTCCTGAGCGAATAGCGGTTTCCGTATTGTAACCGAAATCCGGACGATCACCGTCTTTTTCTATCAGCGGCAGTTTGTCGCAGCAGGCATTCAGGGCTTTGAAACGTGTATAGATACCCGGGGAGATATTTCCACCATGATAGTTTCCTTCGGCATCGATGAATTCGTACGTCAATGCAGTTCCTGCATCAATGACCAGCAGATTTTTTCCGGGTTGTTGTTCGGTGGCTCCTATAACGGCTGCCAGACGGTCCATTCCCAGTGTCTGAGGAGTACGGTACAAGTTCCGTATTGGTACGGGAGTCTGGTAATTCAGCTCAATCATGGGGAAAGGTGTTTCTTTCAGTTGTCTGCGAATTGTTTTACTCAGTGTAATGACTGAAGCTATGATACCCTTTTCAATCGGATATTTATGGTATAGCAATTGCAGACAATCCAGACTATGGTTGGATCCTCTCAATACTTCAATGATCTGGTTGCCGTTGAATACGGCAAGTTTTGCAACCGTGTTTCCTATATCTATTACTAAATTCACGTTACGTTCGTTGGTTTTGTTTGCAAAGTAACGTAAAAATACACAGATTGTCCATAAAAATAATGATTTATTTTGATTTGGAATGAATTATTCACCGTATTTTTGCAACAAAATATTGTGTGGAAGTAATAATTGTAGGAAAAATGAGATTTTTGCTGTTGTTCTGTTTCCTGATAGGACTGTCCCCTCTCCGGGCTCAGCAGTCGGATAGCATTCAACTTAGTCTGTTGACTTGTGCTCCCGGGCAGGAAATATATGAGTTGTTCGGTCATACGGCTATCCGTTATCAGAACTTTACACGGGGTGAAGATTATGTGTTTAATTACGGAATGTTCAGTTTTCGTACACCTAATTTTGTACTCCGTTTCGTAAAGGGGGAAACAGACTATCAGCTTGGAGTTACACCTTATATATATTTTGAATCGGAATATGCCATGCGTGGCTCTTCGGTTTATCAGCAGGTATTGAATTTGACTGAGGCTGAGAAGCAGCGGTTGTATGATTTGCTGCGTGAAAATTATCTGCCTCAAAACAGGGTATATCGCTATAATTATTTTTATGATAATTGTACGACGCGTGCGCGTGATCAGATTGAGAAAGCAATATCCGGGACTGTCGTATATCCGGAAGATGTTCCTGCCTTTTCTTTCAGACAGATTGTTCATCAATACACGAATGGTTCTCCATGGGATGAGTTTGGCATTGATTTGTGTCTGGGGGGTGAAGCGGATGCTCCGATCGGTATCCGTCAGCAGATGTTTGCTCCGTTTTATATGAAGGAATTTGCGTCGCAGGCTTATATCGTATCAGCCGATGGAAAACAACGTCCGTTGGTGGCGAGGGAATTCAAGGTGGTTGATGTAGATCCGGAGCCAGCTGAATCTTCTTTCCCTCTTTCTCCATTGTGGTGTGCTTCGTTGTTTCTGGCATTGAATGTTTGGATTGCCTGGCTGCAATGGCGTCACAGGTGCATTTATTGGGGGTGGGATATTCTGTTGTACGGTATGCAGGGAGTAGCCGGATGTATCATAGCCTTTCTGTTTTTCTGTTCCGTTCATCCTACGGTAGATTCCAACTGGCTGCTGATGTTGTTTAACCCGATCCCGTTGGTTTACCTTCCTGTGATGGTTTATCGTGCCATTCGACGTAAAAAAGACCTCTATCATCTTGTAAATTTGGTGTATTTAACAATTTTTATAGTCTTATTTCCGCTTTGTGGCCAAGAATTTAATTTAACAGTATTACCTTTGGCCCTCAGTTTGCTGGTGAATGCCGCCAGCCATGTTTTAGTTAGCAAGAAAAGAACAGAATGAAAGAGCGTATACTTACATCTTTATTGACCGTTTTTGTCATTACCGGCTTACGGGCTCAATCTGTATCTCCAGTTCCAAAGCTGGTTATAGGGCTTACCATTGACCAGCTGAGAACCGATTACATCGAAGCCTTTTCGGCCATGTATGGTGAACGTGGATTCAAACGGTTGATGAAAGAAGGACGTGTCTATTTCAATGCGGAATATGATTTTATCAACATTGACCGGTCGTCTGCAGTAGCCTCTTTGTATACAGGTACGACTCCTTATCAGAATGGTATTGTAGGAAACCGGTGGATGGACCGGAATTCACTGTGTGTGGTGAAAAGTGTAGACGACAAGGATTTTATGGGCATATATACATCCGAGTCTACTTCTCCCAAATACCTTCAGGTCTCTACTGTGTCGGATGAACTGATGGTAGCGACTCATGGAACCGCCGAAGTTTATTCCATTGCTCCTACGCGTGAAATGGCTGTGCTGGCTGCCGGACATGCGGCAAAAGGAGCTTTCTGGCTGAATGAAGTGACGGGGAAGTGGTGTGGAAGCACGTATTACGGTACGTTTCCCCAGTGGATTACTACGTATAATGATCGTGAAGCGGTAGATTTCAGAATCGATAATCTGATATGGGAACCGTATTTGCCGGTAAATGCTTATAAGTATGTGACTTCTGATGTAAAGCAGTTGACGTTTAAGCATAATTTTACCGACGAACGTGCGGATAAATACCGGAAATTCAGAACGAGTCCTTATGTGAATGATGAAGTAAATCGTCTGGTAAATGCCTGTCTGGAAAATACATCTGTGGGTAAGGATGAAGTTCCTGATTTGCTGACACTTTCTTATTATGCGGGAAATTACGATCATCGTCCCAATACGGAGCTTCCTTTGGAGATTCAGGATGTATATGTGCGTCTGGATAACACGTTGGGCGATCTACTGGAGTTGATAGACCGTAAGATAGGTTTGTCGAATACACTGTTTTTCATTACGTCTACCGGTTATTCGGATGCCGATCCGGCCGATCCTCCCCAATACCGTATTCCGGGAGGAGAATTTCACATAGACCGCTGTGCCGCTTTGCTGAATATGTATCTCATGGCTATTTATGGGCCGGGACAGTATGTGGAAACTTATTATGATCAGCAAATCTATTTCAACCATAAGCTGATAGAAGAACGGAAGATGAATCTCACTGAAGTGATGAATCGTGCTTCTGATTTTATAGTTCAGATGAGTGGAGTCCGTTCGGCTTATTCCGCACAGCGTTTGTTACTGGGTGCATGGACTCCTCGTATCGATAAAATCCGAAACAGTTTTACGGCGGCTTGTTCGGGAGACATTTACATAGAAGTAATGCCCGGATGGTCGGTCTTTAATCCTTATTCGAAGACTGTCAAGGTAGTACGTGATACTTATGCTTCTGTGCCGTTGGCCTTTATTGGATGCAATATCAAGCCTGAAATTATTTATACACCTGTCAAAATGTCGACAGTGGCACCCACTGTTACGCATTTCATGCGTATCCGTGCGCCCAACGCCGCTGGCACTTCTCCGCTGACAGGAATTCGTAAATAAGGAGAATAATGTGCTTCCTGTCGTCCTTTTTTTGTATTTTTGCACATCTTCTCCTGACAATCTATTTTTGAAATAATAAATATTGATATACAATGGGATTTAATGAATTTATAAGCAAGCTATTCGGAAACAAGGCTACTCGCGACATGAAAGAAATTCAGCCGTGGGTAAATAAGGTTAAAGCCGTTTATCCGGAAATTCAGAAGCTTAGTAATGATGAACTTCGTGCGAAGACGCTGGAGCTGAAAAAAATGATTAAGGATTCGGCTGCCGATAAATGTCAGCGTATTGAAGAACTGAAGGCGTCGATTGAATCGACAGATATCGAAAAGCGTGAGCCTATTTTTGCAGAAATCGATAAACTGGAAAAAGAGGTACTTGATAAGTATGAAGAAGTATTAAATGAGATTCTGCCTACTGCATTCGCCATTGTAAAGGATACGGCACGTCGTTTCTCGGAAAATGAAGAGATTGTTGTAACAGCCAGTGAGTTCGATCGTCAGCTGGCAGGACAGGGACGTGACTTTGTGTCTATCGACGGTGACAAGGCCATCTGGAAAAACCATTGGAAAGCCGGAGGTAATGAAATGGTCTGGAGTATGGTACACTATGATGTACAGTTGTTTGGTGGTGTGGTACTGCATCAGGGAAAGATTGCCGAAATGGCGACCGGTGAAGGTAAGACCCTGGTAGCTACACTTCCCGTGTTCCTGAATGCGTTGACAGGTAATGGTGTTCATGTAGTAACCGTAAACGATTATCTGGCTAAGCGTGACTCTGAGTGGATGGGTCCGCTCTATATGTTCCACGGATTAAGCGTAGACTGCATCGATAAACACCAGCCTAACTCGGCTGCCCGTCGTCGTGCTTACATGGCCGATATTACATTCGGTACCAACAATGAGTTCGGTTTCGATTACTTGCGTGACAACATGGCAACCAGCCCGAAAGACCTGGTACAGCGGAAACACAATTATGCCATTGTCGATGAGGTCGACTCTGTATTGATTGATGACGCCCGTACTCCGTTGATTATTTCCGGACCGGTACCTAAAGGCGACCAGCAGCTGTTCGAAGTGCTTCGTCCGCTGGTAGAGCGTCTGGTGGAAGCTCAGCGCAGACTGGCTACCCAATATCTGGCCGATGCCAAGCGTCTGATTGCATCTGACAAGAAAGAAGATGTAGAAGCCGGTTTCCTGGCCTTGTTCCGTAGCCACAAGGCATTGCCGAAAAACAAGCCGCTGATTAAGTTCCTGAGTGAACCGGGTATCAAGGCCGGTATGCTGAAGACGGAAGAAATCTACATGGAACAGAATAACAAGCGCATGCCTGAAGCGGTAGAGCCTCTGTATTTCGTAATTGATGAGAAACTGAAGAGCGTAGACTTGACGGATAAAGGTATCGATTTGATTACAGGTAAGTCTCAGGATCCGACTTTGTTCGTGTTGCCGGATATTGCTGCCCAGTTGTCCGAACTGGAAAATGAAAGCGGATTGAGCGACGAAGAAAAGTTGGCGAAGAAAGATGAACTGCTGACCAATTACGCCATTAAATCTGAGCGTGTACATACCATCAACCAGTTGCTGAAAGCTTATACCATGTTCGAAAAGGATACTGACTATGTAGTCATGGACGGACAGGTGAAGATCGTAGACGAGCAGACGGGACGTATCATGGACGGACGCCGCTGGAGCGACGGCTTGCATCAGGCTGTAGAAGCTAAGGAAGGCGTGAAGGTAGAAGCCGCTACCCAGACTTTCGCTACCATTACTCTTCAGAATTACTTCCGTATGTATCATAAGTTGTCGGGTATGACCGGTACGGCCGAAACAGAAGCCGGCGAATTCTGGGACATTTACAAACTGGATGTCGTGGTAATTCCTACTAACCGTCCGATTGCCCGTATTGATATGAACGACCGCGTTTATAAAACCAAACGTGAAAAATATAAGGCTGTTATCGAAGAAATCGAGAAGATGGTACAGGCAGGCCGTCCGGTACTGGTAGGTACCACTTCTGTAGAAATTTCAGAAATGCTGAGCAAGATGCTGACACTGCGTAAGATTCCTCACAACGTATTGAATGCCAAGCTGCATCAGAAAGAAGCCGAAATTGTGGCAAAGGCCGGTCAGGGAAGTACTGTTACCATTGCTACCAACATGGCCGGTCGTGGTACCGATATCAAGCTGAGTCCGGAGGTAAAGGCTGCCGGCGGTTTGGCTATCATCGGAACAGAGCGTCATGAATCTCGTCGTGTAGACCGTCAGCTGCGTGGTCGTGCCGGACGTCAGGGAGACCCGGGTTCTTCTGTATTCTTTGTATCGCTGGAAGATGACCTGATGCGTCTGTTCTCATCCGACCGTATTGCCCGTGTGATGGACCGTCTGGGCTTCAAGGAAGGCGAAATGATTGAACATAAGATGATTTCCAATTCTATCGAACGTGCCCAGAAGAAGGTGGAAGAAAACAACTTCGGTATCCGTAAGCGTTTGTTGGAATACGATGACGTGATGAACAAGCAGCGTACGGTAGTCTATACGAAACGTCGTCATGCCTTGATGGGTGAACGTATCGGCATGGATATCGTTGATATGATTTGGGACCGTTGCGCAAATGCCGTAGAGCAGCCTACTTACGAAGATGTTCGTATGGAAATTCTTCAGACACTGGCCATGGAAACTCCGTTCTCAGAAGATGATTTCCGCAGCAAGCGCAAGGAGGATCTGGCCGAAATGGTGTTTGAGAATGCCATGACACTGTTCAAGCGCAAGACAGAGCGTATGGCTCAGATTGCCTATCCGGTCATCAAGCAGGTATACGAAAATCAGGGACAGATGTATGAAAATATCTTGATTCCGATTACCGACGGAAAGCGTATGTACAATATTCCGGTAAACCTGAAGGCTGCGTATGAATCAGAGTGTCGTGAGGTTGTGAAATCTTTCGAAAAGGTGATCTTGCTTCATACCATCGATGACGCATGGAAAGAAAACCTGCGCGAACTGGATGAGCTGAAACATTCTGTACAGAATGCCAGCTACGAACAGAAGGATCCGTTGCTGATCTTTAAACTGGAATCTGTAAACCTGTTTGATAACATGGTAAGTAGAATCAACAACAATACCATTTCTGTTCTGATGCGTGGTCAGATACCGGTACAGGAACCGCAGCAGGTACGTGAAGCTGCTCCCGAGCCGGCTCCAAAGCGTAATCAGTACAAGGAAGAAAAAGTTGATTTGAATGATCCTGACCAGCAGGCTGCCGCCGCACAGGATACACGTGCTCAGCAGAAGCAGGAGCCTTATCGTGCCGATAAGACTGTGGGCCGTAACGATCCGTGTCCATGCGGAAGTGGATTAAAGTATAAGAATTGCTGCGGTAAGGATAAGGAATAAACGTACATATCTGTTAGGATATCAGTAAGGGCCAGCCCAAGGTTTTGCTTAGGCTGGCCTTTTTATTACCTTTTAACGTGATTATCCGTGAGAATGTATTATTTTTGCTTTTGGACATTAGAATGAATCAGTCTTATGAAAAAGATCAATTGGCTATATGTAATCGTGGCCTGTTTTTTGGCCTCGTGTGGTTCCGTTCAGTCATTTACGTTTGATGAACTGATACCTGCCGAAACCAGTTTCCCGGAGCAGTTGTCTACGGTGGCTGTCGTAAACAATATGGTACCCATTCCGTCACCTAAAAGTTCGTTACTGACATTGGGGTCTCTGGAAGGGGATGGTAAGACTACTGCCGAATCTCTGGCAAACGGACTGGCTGACAGCCATTATTTCCGGCAGGTTATTATTTGTGATTCGGCTTTACAGGGAAAAACAGTCGTTCCATTTCGGGGACATCGGATGTTGACTTCTCAGGAGGTAGACCGGCTGTCTGCTGAATTGGGGGTGGATATGCTTTTCACACTGGATCGTGTAGCAATCCGTACGGAGAAAAAGCAAATTGTTTATCAACAGGTTACAGTCCCGTTTAATGTTCTGGAAGTTCAGTATGTACCTACACTGAGTGTTTATATACCGGGACGTGAAAGACCGATGCGGGTGGTTACGTTGCGTGACAGTGTTTTTTGGGATATTGATCCGTCATTGTCAGATAAGGCTTTGGTAGAGGAAATTTCTCAGCGAGCTTCTTCGTTGCTGGCGTCTCATCTGGTTCCCCATTGGGAAAATACTACCCGTCTTTACTTTAACGGCGGGTCGCCGGAGATGCGTGATGCAGCGGTTTCTCTGAATGAAAACGATTGGGAAGGCGCACGCAGTCTGTGGATGGCTTTGTATGAAAGCCGAAAGAAAGGTTCTTTAAAGTTGAAGGCTGCTTTTAATACAGCTTTGGCCTGTGAAATGTTGGGCGATATGGATAAGGCTATGGAATGGCTTTCAAAATCCAAAGCTCTGGCTAAGCCGAATACGGAAGAAGAGAAAATCATCGGATTTTATGCTTCCTTGCTGGATAAACGGAAGGGAGAGCTCCCGAAGCTGAAACTTCAGATGAACCGTTTTCAAAACAAATTCTGAAGTTTTTGTTTGCAGGTTTAATTTTTTTTGTACTTTTGAGTACTTAAAAGTAAAAGCTTATGAAAATGAGTGATAAGTCACGAGCTGCAATTGCAGATTCCTTGAAGGAGGCTCTTTGCAGGTATATAACAACCGGAACAGGTAATACGGTCGTTACGGATATCCATTTACAGCCCAATCCGGAAAGCGGAGAACTGTTGATATTTAATGACGACGATGAAGAATTGTCGCGGGTGATTGTGGATGAATGGGTAGAATATGATAGTGATACCTTCTATGCAGACGTAGAACCAGTGCTCCGGTCAATACTTACGGAATTGAAGGACAAGGGACTGATTGATAAACTGTCGTTGATGAAGCCTTTTTCATTTGTACTGGTAGACGATGAAAAGGAAACCGTAGCCGAACTGCTGTTGATTGACGACGAAGATACACTGTTGTTGAGTGACGAGTTACTGAAAGGGCTTGATGAAGAACTGGATGATTTCTTGAAGAAGCTTCTTGAGGAAAAATAATGTATTGATATATACTGTGCCGGAAGAAGAACTGTGCTTTTTCCGGTTTTTTTATTTATTCTTGAATCTGTGGCTATGGGTGAACGTATTGTTTTTCGTCGGAATAACCAGCTTTCGTCTGTAAATCCTCGTTGGCGTGGAAATCCTACGGTCAACGGAAGATTTTTCAACCGTCAGCATCGTTGGCGTCCGGGGATGGGAAGTGTCTTGAAATGGCGTTTTTCACCCAATCCGCAGCGGAGAGAAAAACGGACCATTCCGTGGAATCCTCGTATTCATTTTCTGCATTCCTTGGAGCAGGTCGTTGGTAATTCACTGATCTGGCTGGGACATAACTCGTTTTTTCTCCAGTTGGGAGGAAAACGTTTCATGATCGATCCGGTGTTCGGCAGTATTCCGTTTGTAAAGCGCCGTTCTCAGCTGCCGGCCAATGTCTCTATTTTCCAGAAGATTGATTATTTGCTTATCAGTCATGATCATTTTGATCATCTGGACAAGCCAAGCGTGACAAAGCTTGTAGCACAAAATCCGCAGATGAAAGTTTTTTGCGGATTAGGTACCGGTGCGCTTATCGCTTCCTGGTTTCCCGGACTGAAAGTGATAGAGGCTGCCTGGTATCAGCAGTATACCGATGACGGGCTGACCCTGACGTTTCTTCCTGCCCAACACTGGAGCAAGCGCGGAGTAGGCGATGGAGGGGAAAGGTTGTGGGGAGCTTTCATGATTCAGGCAGATGGTATAACCATTTACAACAGTGGTGATACGGGATATGCTCCGCATTTTCGTGAATTGCCCGATCTCTTTCCGCATATTGATTACTGTATGATCGGTATAGGAGCCTATAAGCCCCGCTGGTTCATGAAGCCGAATCACATATCTCCATACGATGCGCTGACTGCTTCGTCTGACATGCATGCTTGCGTGACCATACCGATGCATTACGGTACTTTTGATCTCTCAGATGAACCCTTGTTCGATCCTCCTCATGTATTCCGGGCGGAAGCAAAATTGCGTAATAAAGAGATTCTGGTGCCTGATCTGGGAGAAATTGTTAAATTAAAGCCCCAACGGTAGACAGGCCTTAAAAAATGTCTGGATGTCTTGTTGAGAACGAACGTTTGTTTTGAGTGAAACGTCCTCACGTTCGAATGGAAACGTGAGGACGTTTTTTTAAACAGTTATTTATTGTTTGAGGAAAGTCCTGTTTTCTACTGGCAGATACCTCCCTAAAATACGGATTTATGTATTCTGAATGAAATATTTATCAGATACGCCTAAAGTGTTGTTAGTTAATGTCGTAAAAAGGAGTGAAACAAGTCAATAGACAAAATGAGACATATACGGACCTTTTATTTTTCTACATTTTTGTGGTGTTTGTCTATTTTTGTATGGTTTGAATTTTACGGTTCAACAACTTTTGATGTCGGAATATTGGGGGATAACTTTTATCTGTCGCTATGCAGTAGAATGAAAGTGTTTTCAGAACATGAATCATTCAAGGGATAGTCGTAGGTATAGATAAAAGTTATAAGAAGTCAGTCGATTATGTGCATTATTGCACATAAGTTATAGCCTACCAAAAAAGATTAATACAGGCACGTGAAAAGTTGTAGTGTTTTAAAAAAATCGTATATTTGGCATATAAAATATTTAAACGATGAAAATGGTATTTAATCACAAACAAATTGAAAAGATTGACATGGGGAAAGGTGTCATTCGTCAAGATTTTGCAGAAGGCAAAAACATGAATGTTCTTCATTGGAATATGTCCGATGGAAGTGAAGTGGGTATGCATACACATCCTCAGGAGCAGTTTGGATATGTAATCAAAGGAGGTTTTCATCTGACCATTGGTGATCAGGTTTATGAACTTTCTGAGGGAGATGCTTATCTTGTTCCGGCTAATATTCCCCACGCTTTCGTTGCCGTGGGTGAGACAGAGGCTATCGATGTCTTTGCACCGGTAAAGACTGAATTCCCATGGGATAAATAAGAATCTTTTTGTTACTTGTACTTGAATTGACAATGAAAAGACTGATTGGTTTCTTACTTCCTTTTTTCCTGTTTGGTTTCATATCATGTCAGGATGATGATGAACCGGTTTTGACTCCTGATGGACAGGAAGAGGTGGTGATAACAGATGTATCCGGATCAACCGTTACGAATACGAAAGATATCGTTGTTGGTAATGGAGAAGGAGAAGATGTTGTCTTTGAGATGAGTTCTACGGTGATGAACGAAAATGGACGCGTAACGGAGACAACTTTGAACTGTTGTGCCATGGCTGCTATATGTCTGGACGGGAACAAGACCGATACCACACGGACTGTTGAAAATGTGACCCTTGTCAATAAAGGGGTCATCACGGTGCATACCAAGGACCTGGTGGAACGCTATGCGGATCTGATTCAGGATCCGGAACATCCCGACCGACCGTACACCTATTTGCGGGTACTGGTAATGTATGCAGGTAAGAAAAGTACAGTCATTAATGAGGGTACAATTAATGTGTATTTTGATCATGATCCTTCCGTTACCTCTACTGTTTATGTGATGGCGCTGGTTGCCGGGGAGGGGTCGACCATTATGAATAACGGCGAAATAAATGTGTATGGAAACGGTTCCGTTGCCACGCGTTTAAGAGGTATGGCGACATTCGGTGATGACATTACTGCAATCAATAATGGAACGATAAGTGCTGAACTGGATATGTCGGAGGATGCACGCATGATTACTACGGGAGGAACTAACTCGAATGTGATCAATAACGGTGTCATGAAAATGCGTATGCCGGGAAAAATTCTTTGCATGACCCGTTATGGTGACAGTAATCTGATAAATAATAATACGATTGATATAACGTCGACAGATATGCCTGAAGGGTATGAATCCATTGTAGGTGACGAGGATCATATCGTATGTGGATTGTATGAGCCGTTGCAGGCTTCCCGTACAGGAATGCCTTCGTTGCTGAACAGAGGAACGATTCATATTGCTATCGAGGGAAGTGAACGTTCGGAACCGTTGACTCAAGGGTATGGTATGTTCTGTGACTTGATGGCTCCGAAGGCTGAACAGCTGGAGGTGAATATTGTGAATGATGGACTTATTACGTTGGAACAGAGTGGTCCTGTCCGGTTCAATATGGCGGAAGCCGGATTTGTAGCCCGGGAGGTAGCTCAGTCTGGCGCATGTAATATCCATTTAGGACGTTGGCAGACTGCTTTGCGTGATTTTGCTCGTACACAGGATTTATTTTTGGCGAAAGGTGCCAGGATGAATTTCAGCGGAGCACAGCTACTTCTGTTGAAGGGTGATGATTATCAGGATGGTACTGCGTATAGCGTAGCTCCGGAAGACTTGATGTACAACGCTGGGGGGGAAACGTTCAGGTATGAATATTCTTCTTATGATAACCTGGTCATCAAGTCGGCCGATTCCTCGTATAAGGTTGATTGGGATAGAGAGGCAATGAAAGTATCGTTCGTAAATTAGTCGAATTTATGGAAAGTAAATTGAAAAACAATCAAGAAGCCGTTTGCTACGAAGCCATTGTCGTAGGTAAGGGTGGATATGCCGTCAATTACGGTCATCTGGATATTTCGGAACCGGCCGGGAAAAATTATTTTGAATACAAACATCAGAATATTCCCAACCAGCCGGGAGTCGTAGTAAAGAATATCGCTGTCTGTGCGATGGCTGCGTTGGAAGATAATCCGGATCAGCCGGGCTCTAAAATGCTGGCTTCCCATGCCACGTTGATTAACCGGGGCGTCATTGATATTCATTTCAGTAAGATTTATGCCTTGTATAAGGAACGGAAGGCTCAAAGCGAGAATCCGGATGATACCAACAATGATACGGTACGCTGTTATGCGATGGTTGCAGGAACGGACTCGTTGTTGATTAATGAAGGTACAATCAATGTGTACATGGACCAGGAAATTGATGCTCAGGTATCCCTTTATGGTTGTGCCATGTGGGCGAATGCGCATTCAACGATGTTGAACCGCGGGACTATTCATTTCATCGGTGACGGTTCCTGGCAGAGCTACATCAGGGGGGTAGGCAGTATGGACAGCCATCTGCAGATTATCAATGACGGCGAAATTACTGTCGATTTGAAACGTGCATACCAGACGCGTATTCTTCATACAGCCGGCCAATTCGGTTCGTTGACGAATAATGGAGTTATTCGGGTAAAGACAAGTGGCCGGATCATGGTGCTAGGCTGTCTGGCAGGGACAAGAATGATGAATAATGGAGAAATTGATGTGACTTCGCTTGCCACCTTCCTGGAGAATAAGGTCTCTTATCATTATCAGTTCGATCCTTTGGCCACGGCTATGTACGAACATTTCCTGCCCAATAATCTGCCTACTTGTCCGGCTGTAAACCGTGGAACAATCAAAGTACATCTGGTAGGTACCGAATTGTCCGGTCCTAATGCTGTCGCTTTTGGATTCTATTGCCACCAGGTGGGTACAAATGGTGAGACACCGGTACATCGGATGGAAAACGAAGGAACCATTGAGGTTACTCAGGAAGGTCCTGTTCATTATAATACGGCGGAAGTAGGTGTAAACATACAGTCTGTTGGCGATTTTCCGGTAAATGTAAAGATCGGACGCTGGAAAACAAGAGCCCGTGATTTTGCTTCTTCTCATGATTTGTTCATGAGCCGTAGTGCCAGGTTCGATTTGACCGGTATGGATTTACAGCTTACAGGTACGGTGTCCGAAGTTGATAAGAATGAATTGGTGTATCAGCTGCCCGCTTCACGGGAGGCCGGAGAAACTTTTGAGGTGAGAATATTTTAAGTGAGACGATTGAAATAATAAATTTGAATCATGGATAAACAACAGATATGTTCAGAGCAGAGTCTTCGTGCTGGATATGGAGAATACTGTGTGAATCGTAATCATATTCTGATAACCAGTCCACAGCCTGGTAATGTGGCAGATATAACCGAACAGGCCATTGCCGCCGGACAGGTTTTGAACGGTCGTAACATTGCGCTGTATGGTATGGCTGCATTGGTTGATGATCCGGAAAATCCGGGAAGACATCATCTGGCTTCCAATGCGACATTGGTAAATGAAGGGATTATCGAGATTCATTTGAGTGAGATGGTAAAGGCTTACAAGGAACAGATCAAATCGGTTCCCGAAGATACGAATGGCATTTACCGTTTTATCAAATGTTTTGCCATGGCTGCCGGAAAAGATTCTATGATTATCAACAATGGTATCATACGTATTTATTTTGATCAGGATATTGATTCAGAGACTCCGGTGTACGGAGAAACCTTGCTGGCTGGTGAAAATTCTACCATTATCAACAACGGAGAGATCCATTTGTTGGGAAACGGATCATTTGCTACTCAGGCGCGCGGTATAGCCGTACCCGCCAACAACATGACCATTATCAACAACGGCAAGATTAATCTGGACATGGAGCGGGCATCTACCATCCGTATACTGGCTACTACAGGACTGGGAGGGACGATTGCCAATTATGGCTCTATCCATGTGAAATCGGCAGGAAGAATCATGACCGTGGCACGGTTTGCCAATACGCATATCATCAATGAAGGTGATATCCATATTGTTTCAATGGCCCGGTATATCGTCAATAAGGTTTCGTTTCTTTATCAGTCGTATCCGTTGGCGTGTGCTTTTTATGAGCATTCATTGCCGAACAAGACGCCTGTTCCTCCCATTATTAACAACGGAACTGTGGCTGTACATCTGGAAGGAAGCGAGGAATCTACTCCACAGGCTGTAGCTTTTGGTATTTACAGTGAAATGGTTGGCAAGGAAGAACAGGTTCACAGAATGGAGAACACTGGAACCATCCGCGTCACAAAGTCGGGACCTTATGATTTTCAGGTAGCTGAACTGGGAGCAAATGTACAATCGGCAAAAGATTTTCCTTATCCGATAGAAATAGGCAGATGGCGTACGGAAGTCCGTGATTTTGCAAAGACCAGAGACCTGTTTGTCTGCAACAGCGGTGTGTTCGACTTTTCTCATACCTGTCTGTTGCTGGAAGGTGGAACTTCTGCTGCCGAGATAGTACCCGAAAGTGTGGTGTACCAGTGTGAGGCCGGACGTATGCGAGGTGATACGTGTGTGTTGAAAAATGTGGATGGACTGAGGATAGAATTAGTAGATGAACTTTAATTTTTCTAGGATATTTTTCCCTCTTTTGTGTGGTTGTGTTTTGTGGAGTTGTTCAGATTATGAAGCCTTTCATTCTTTTGTAGTAGATACAACGGAGAGCGGCTTGTCAAAGGGACATGGATTGTCTGTGCAGATCGGGGTTTCCGGACAGGAGGAGTCTTTGGTTGCTTCGACAGTCAATGAAGAGGGTAAAGTGATCTTTGATGTTGATTTAAGTAGGTACGTTAATCAGACTGTTTGGGTATGTATACCTGGAGTCGTTAAGTATTTTCATGTCCTTACCCAGGAAGAGGTCAATGCCGGTTTGCTTGTTTTGCCTGATAAGGATGGTGGCAGTACGTTGCTGACTGTTTCAGGAAGTCCTCAGGCGGGTGGTAAATATTATGTGAACGATTGGATTGTTTCCTATTATATGGGTATAAACAGAGGGGGAAACTCTGACATACCTGTTTATTGGGCCAGTGGAAATCTGATTGCAACAAAAATCAATGCCGAGGATAGTGAGGAATCAGAAGTCGCTTATCATATAGCAACAATGGATGAAACAAAAGCTGAAGCGGTGGATGGTGTCTTTTTGGGTATGGATTCCCGGCTGAAGGCCAATGTTCCCGATGCTTACGTTGCTTTACCGGCAGGTACTCAATGGGACCTGTTCAGTTTTGGCGACGGTTCCGGCAAGATGCTTTATGCTGATTCGGAGTTGGAGCAGTATGTAGTAGATTCGGGACAAATGCAGGGGGATGAAATCGTATATGACACGAACAGTAGTCATGGTTGTGACATTGCCCGTGTGCAATTAGGAGGAAGTTGGAGAACACCTTCGGGTGGAAAAGGCCAGTTCAACGAGCTTGCAGCCTTAGAGGACGATGCTGAAGGTTATCAGGACATGAAGCCGGATGCGGTAGAATGGCTGGAAGATGGAGTAAAACTGGGGTATAAATATGAATACAGTGTAGAAGTGAATGGTGAGGTAATAACCACCAATACGCTCTATTTCCCGGCTGCGGGCTATCGTCATTCTACAGATTTTGCTGGAGGACGGGGAGTGAGCGGATGGTATTGGAGCAGTACGGCCGATCCTACGTGTACAACGCCTTATGTTCCTAACGGTACGTACGAAGGAGAAGTTACGGAAAGAACGACTGCTTTTAATTATGGTTTCCTTCAAGGGAAATTACAATGGTTCCCTCATCCTCGTACCAGTATACAGGCGATAAGACCGGTAACTGAGTAAAATAAAAAAGTGTATATAAAATGGGGCAGTAATGCCTATATGTTTAATTTTAATATTTCTAGCAATTATGGCAAAAAAAGTTTTAATCATTGCGACTAACTATGGTTCATGGGGCGAAGAATTGCAAGCACCGTGGGATGCATGTAAGAAGGCCGGTTTTGAAGTAACATTGGCTACACCTCAGGGTAAAAAACCGCTTCCTTTCCAGATTAGTGTTGATCCTGACTTTGTAGATGGTGTACAGAATATTAAAACAAATCCGAAAGAAGTTTGTGACCGTTGCAAGGAACTGGTAGACGGTGAGGAATGGGCACATCCGTTGAAATTCTCTGAAGTGAACATGGCCGATTATGATGCCATCGCTTTGACAGGTGGTCCGGGTGCCATGCTTGACATGTGTAACTGCTGGGAACTCCACAAGCTGATTATGGATGCTTACAAGAGCGGTAAGATTGTTGCAGCATTGTGTTATGCTGTTTCTACATTGGTGTTCTTGCGTGATCCGGAAAACGATTACAAGTCTATCATTTATGGTAAGAAGATTTGTGCTCATCCTCGTGCATGGGATTTCTATGGACCGGGTATGGCTATGTCATACGAACTGTATGGAGCAACTCCTGATAACTGCGGTACCAACGTAATCACTCCGGGATTCTTGTGGCCGATCGAAGACCTGGTACGTGATGCAGTAGGTCCTAACGGTGCTTGCATCGCACGTATCAACGCTTGTCGTGAAAATCCTCAGGTATATTACGATCATCCGTTTATTACCGGTACTTCTGTTGAATCTTCTATTGCATACGGCGATAAGATTGTAGAAGTATTGAATTCTATTAAATAATTATCAATGGGAAATGGTGGGTCTGATAAGGCATATCGCCTTATCAGGTTCACTTTTTTCTTTTAAAATTTTAATGTCATGCCAGCAATCGTTATTCATAGTATAGAGATGACCGATGAACAGAAACGGATTATTGCGGACAAGTTCATCTCGACTTTCTCGGAGGTTACAAATGTGCCTAAGGACCGGATTTATCTGTTCTTCAACGGATATGACCTGAATGAGGCGGCTACGGGAGGAATGTTGTTTTCGGATAATCCTCCGAAAAGTGCAAAGGCAAAGTTCAACTCTGACGAGTGGGCTCATGAAACTGAAAATAAATAAATTACTCAAAAGATAGAAAAATCATGGATGTAAACCAAACAATTGTAAAAGTGCTCGAGGATTTCGGTGTACAGTATGTTTTTGGAGGTAGTGGTCAGGTAAATGCTTCCATGCTGTTAGCTTTACGCGATTCAAAAAAAATTAAGACAATCATTATCCGTAACGAACAGGCTGCTTCGTTTATGGCCTGTGGATATACCATGTTCAATCCAGATCATTTAGGCGTATGTTTTGCAACGGGAGGCCCGGGGGCTTTTAATTTGTTTTCTGGAATGGCAGTAGCATTGTCCGATTCTCTTCCGGTACTTGCCATTACGGGGTATACATCAATGAGCCAGCGTGGTAAAGGTGCGTTGAACGAATCAACCGGACTTAGTCGTACTCCTGATTCTCAGGCGATGTTTGCAGCGACTACAAAGAAATCTTACATTCTGGAAAGGGCAGAAGATACGTGTGACATTCTGGAAGATGCCATCAATACTGCTTTCGACGGACGTCCGGGACCTGTACATATTCATATTCCCAAAGATGTAACTACGGCTGAGGTTACCAATTACCGTCCAATTTCTTTTCATGTTCGGAAAGTGTGTGCGGAGAAATCCGTCTTGCAGAATGTTGCTGATGTTCTGGCTGATGCTATCCGCCGGCAGAAGAAGATTCTGGCTTTGATCGGTTATGGATGTATCCGTAGTAAGGCATCGGCTGAATTGAAACAGCTGATAGAGAAATATCAGATTCCTTTTGTGCAGACCATGGATGCAAAAGGTTTTCTTCCGGAAAATCATCCGTTGTGTCTGGGAATGTACGGTACTTCGGGCGATAAGGCTGCCAATACCTATTTTGATGGAGCGGATGTGGTTCTGGCAATGGGTAATTCATTCGCGCAAAATGCGACGTTTTCATTTAAACCGGATTTGTTTCAAGGTAAACAGTTGATTCATGTAAATATTGATCCAGCAGAAGTTAATAAAGTATATCAGGCGGATATTCCGGTAGTAAGCGACGTGAAACCGGCTTTACAGACATTGCTGGAACTGATGGAAGAGCAGAATATACCGGAGCAGTCTGTTCCTGTATTGCCTCAGGGACATTACTACGAGGAACCTGAACATCGTGATGCAAAACGTATTTTCCCTGGAGATATCGTGCGTCTGCTTTCGGATAATCTTCCTGAAAACGCAATTGTCATGGGTGATGCGGGGTCACACATGTTGTGGTTGAGCTGTTACCTGAAGTTAAGCAAGAACCAGCGTTATCAGAATCCGGGAAGTTTCGGTCCGATGGCTAGCCATACGAACGGATGTATCGGTGTGAAGTGTGCCAATCCGGACAAAGTGGTAATAGCGGGTGTTGGTGACGGATGCTATCAGATGGCCGGGTTCGAATTAATGACTGCTGTTCAGTATAATATTCCGGTGATCTGGATTGTTTTCAATAATAGTGAATTCAATATCATCAAGAAATTCTTGTTGAATATGTATAATGATGAGGCTTATATGCAGTTTGATAACCCTGATTTTGTGAAATATGCAGAAGCTTGTGGAGCAAAGGGGTATAGAGTCGAAAAGCTGGACGAATTTGTACCGGTACTGCAAGAAGCCATTGCGTTGAATAAACCTTGTATCATCGATGTTTTGGTTGACAGTGATGTATATCCTCCTTTCAGCTTAGGTAAGGTTTAAGCATTCTGGTAACCAGGCAGATGAAAAGTTGTACATTAAATTCGGATGCTTATGAATAGGTTATTGATATTGGTTATATTTCTGTTGGCAGGAATGGGGCAGGTGAGAGCTCAGCAAATAAAATTTGAAATAGGGAAAGACTCTGTTTTTAATGCTGCCGATGACTATGCTCAGACGAGCGAGGGCTTCGATGTGGACATCACGAAAAAAAATGTGGTGAACCTAGGTATGCAGATTGCTCAGGATATAGCTGTAGCCAATTCGAATCCGGATGAAATGGCTTCGGCGCTTGCAAACAAGTCCTATTATAGGCAGCGGGTAGACCTGAACTTATCATCTGCTTTGCCGGAACGTACGAATGTGTATTCCATTATAACCTTCCTGAATGACAATTCCGGATCATCTACGGCTATCGTTACTATCTCCAATCTGGAACTGGAACATTTTTTTAATAATAACTTCAAGTTTCGATTAGGAAGATTGGCTAATACCGTGTCTGAATCTCAGTTCTTTGGCCGGATAGCTTTGGAGGAAACATCTGCCCATGTGTTTGGGCGTCGACTTTTCGTCAATGATGCTTTGGAATTTGACGGTAGTTTTAAGAAGAAAGGCGGGCCGTCGTTTTTTATCGGATTGAAACCACAGTTCAAGCCTTTTAATTTGAAGGCTGTCTATGGGGGAATTCATCAGTCGTTGAAGAATGGGCTGCAGTTTCATGGTATTTTTTCTGTGAACCGACAGTTCAGAGTTGACATGACCAAATATCTTCCGGACTTTTCAGGTACGAATGCATATTTTTCTTACGAAGCTGAAATGGCGTACAAACGGCCTTATGGTTCAGTCTTTCTGAATGTAGGAGGAAATCTGGGGTTTGTTGGTCTGATACCTCATGCCAGTGGTAAATTTGATTATATCAGTCAACTGAGTCCGGTGGTTACCAATAAAGGTGATTCCTTTAAGGAAACATTCACTCCTTCTGGAGGATTCCGTTTGTTCCCGTCCAAAATATTTCCTTCGTTGAAGTTTTTGGCTCAGGCAGGTCTGGAAGCTGAGGTACAGGGAGCATTGACTGATCGTTTTACGTCATTGAACGTATGTGCATACTTTAAGGTGAACCTTACCAATAGAATGGTATTGACTTATTATTGTACACCTCAGTTCATTTGGCAGAATTTTAATACGGACTATCCGTCCTACATAGGAGGAGTTGTGAATTATTTGCGGTTGAGCGTTACTGTGGGTAAACCGACACGTATGTTCTTGTAATGACAAAGAGATAGAAAAATGGGAAATATGAAAAATGAGAAATATTCAAAGATGTTGATACCTTCTATTCTTTCGGTATCATTACTTACTATTATGGCCCCTACGGCTATTTCTCCGGCACTGGCAGCCATTAAGGAGGCTTTTCCGGACATATCGGCCACTCAGGCTAAATTGGTGTTGACTTTGCCTACACTTGTCATGATGCCGATAGGATTATTTTCGGCCAAGCTGACAGCCAGAATCGATAAGAAGAAATTGTTGCTTACCGGAATGGTATTGTTTCTGGTATTTGGAGTTGCAGGAGGTTTCGTCAGCAATTTTAAGTTGCTGTTGCTTATGCGTGTTTTCTTTGGGTTGGGACTTGGTATCATGACGCCACTGTCTACTTCTCTGATTTTTGATTTTGCGCCTGATACGAGTAAGCGTAGCAAACTCTTGGGAATACAAGGAGCTTCCAATCAGTTGGGGGGACTTATCTTCATGAGCTTGTCGGGAATTCTGGCAAGTATTTCCTGGAGGTATTCGTTTCTTACATACGCCTTTGTCATCGTTTCCATTGTGTTGACTTCGCTGTTTATGCCTTCTATTCCACCGTATAAGGCAAGGCAGGGAGCGGCAGGCAATGCGGAAGAAAAGAAAATGAGCAAGAAAATTTTTATACTGGCTTTTTTTGCATTGATGATTTTTTCTTGTTACTTTGTTATCAATACTGATTTGGCGTTGTTTATGGATGTGGAACATATCGGAAACGCCAGAGAATGTGGTTATGCTCTTTCATTGATGCGTATTCCTGCCATTGTAGCAGGTATATTGTTGGCATGGATTATGCGGAACTTAAAAGACTGGACCATGCCTTTTGCTACGGTAATTATGGCTGCAGGGTATTTGGTTATAGCGTATGCCGATTCGTATGGAATACTTATGCTGGGATGTCTGATTGTTGGTTTGGGAGGTGGATTTGCCTTGCCGCCTATTTCACTGTATTTACCTCGTATCGTAACTCCCCGTCAGCGTACATTTGGTGTTGCTATTATTATGTCTGTGGCTCAGCTTGGACAGTTTATATCTCCTTATTACATCAATATTTTTGTTAGTGGAGGAACTGGAGAGGCACTTCGTATGCGATTTGTTGTTTCGGCTATAACAACTATCGTGATCGGTTTCTTGGTATTGGCTTTTACGTATACGCTGCCGAAGAAACCATTGGATGATTGAAATATATGCAATTATAATTGATCTAACGGATAAATAGAATGAGAAAGTTAGCGGAAATATTGTTTGTTTTAAGTATATTCTTGTGTGTATCATGTGAGGAGGATGAATCTGGAATCCCGGTTGAGGAAACGAATAGTCACGAAGGGCATGAGTATGTTGACCTTGGACTTCCATCGGGGGCCTTATGGGCTACAACAGATGTGGATGTTGATGGATCTGTCTTCTTTTCATGGGGAGAAACCACACCGAAGTCATCTTATATGTCTGGAACTTATCGCTATCTGGCGGGGGCAGACAGTACACTGACCAAATATTGTACGGATGCTTCGTGTGGAAATGACGGATTTGTTGACGGGCTGTTTGAATTGAAACCGGAGGATGATGCCGCTTACGTAAATTGGGGTGGTGATTGGTGTATGCCGGTTCTGGACGAGTGGAAGGAATTGTATGACAATTGTACCTGGGAAACGGAAACCAATGAAGAAGGTGTATTGGTTTTTATCGGAACAAGTAAGATAAACGGTAAACAGATTTCTTTTAAAGGTACAGGAGCTATGCAGGGAACAAATCTGCTGTATGGTGGAAAGGGAGCATATTATTGGTCTTCCACATTGATTGCTGATACATGTATGTATGCAAATGGCATTTCTTTTTCTCCGTCATCGATAAATTTGAAAGAAGGAAAACGTCCGATGGGACATTGTGTAAGAGCAGTGATACCAGGAGACCGTACGGCATTGGAAGTGGTAGATCTGGGACTTCCTTCGGGAGTTAAATGGGCACGTACGAATCTGGGAGCTACATCGCCTGAAAAAGCGGGATTGTTGTATGCATGGGGAGAATGTGTGCCGAAGTCGTTCTATGATTTTACAAATTATAAATATTGCGAAGGTACGCCTGTAACCTTGACAAAATATTGTACTGATAGTGAGTATGGAACCATAGATGGGAAGACCTCTCTCGATGCGGAAGATGACGCAGCTTTACAATTGTTGGGAGAAGGGTGGAGAATGCCTACTCTGGGTGACTTGAATGAACTTATGGAAAAATGTACCTGGACGTTTGAGACCATTGGCGAACAAAAAGGATATACAGTAACCGGACCTAATGGAAACAGTATTTTTCTCCCTATGTCAGGAACCATGTGGCAGTCTGAAATGGAATATCAGAATATGCGTGGTTTTTATTGGACTTCAACGCTTGATGATGCGGGCGACATGTGGGGCGAAGGATTGTTTATCAATCCACAGTCTTTTTCTTTGGGCACAGGTTTTACACGGGCAAGTGGACGTACCATACGTGCGGTACATGACTGATGGTTTTTCAAGATATGAGTCTCAATTAGTAAATAATATATAAAGATAAAATGGCAGTTAAGATTTTAAGTGTAGACGATGAACTTGACCTGGAAGTATTGCTGACACAGTATTTCCGGCGAAAGATCCGTAAAGGAGAATATGAATTTCATTTCGCTCATAACGGATTAGAGGCATTACAGATGGTTCTGCAACAGAAAGACTTCGATATAATCTTGAGTGATATCAACATGCCTGAAATGGACGGGTTGACATTATTGACCCGTATCAATGAATTGCGTAATCCTGCTTTGAAATGTATCATGGTGTCTGCTTACGGTGACATGGGTAATATCCGCTCGGCAATGAATAACGGTGCGTTTGATTTTGCGACCAAACCGATTGACCTGGAGGACTTGTCGCGGACTATAGAGAAGGCGATAGAGCAGATTAATTTTGTGAGAACTTCACAATGTGAACACAATCAGCTGGAATCGATCAAAGGAGATCTGGCGGTGGCCGGAGAAATACAGCAGGCCATTCTTCCTTCGAAGTTTCCGCCTTTTCCGGATCTGGTAGATAAACTGGATATCTTTGCTTCCATGACACCGGCAAAGGATGTTGGAGGAGATTTTTATGATTTCTTTCAGATAGATGCAGACCGGATAGGATTTGTTATCGCCGATGTTTCAGGAAAAGGCATACCGGCAGCTTTGTTTATGGCGGTAAGTCGTACGCTGATTCGTTCAACGGGTTTGAGGGGAATACCTTCGCATGAGTGTATTTCTTATGCAAACCGGTTATTGTGCAATGAGAGTCTGGATGCCATGTTTGTAACTGTTTTTTATGGCATATACACTATTAGTACGGGAGTAATTGATTACACAAATGCCGGACATAATCCTCCTTATTTGCTGCGTAGAAATAATGTGGTGGAAGCATTGCCTCTTTCCCAGAATTTCATAGTGGGTGTTTTTGATGATTTTGTATACACCAATTCGACCTTAAAGCTTGAACCGGGAGATGCCATTATACTTTATACGGATGGAGTTACGGAAGCTTTCAATGAGGAAAGGCAGCAGTTTGGAGAAAAAGGATTGGAAAAGACTTTGAAAAGTGTGCCTGGTGCTGATAGTAAAGAAATCATAGAGGCTATCAAAGAGGATGTTACTGAATTTTCTGGTAATGAACCGCAAAGCGATGATATAACGATTCTGTCATTGAAGAGATTAAAATAATATAAATCGTAAAAAATACATCTTATTATGGAAGACAAATTTAAAGTTTTTAAGCCTACAGGCATCATGCAGTTTGAGTTTACTGACTTGATAGCAGGGTATGTCAGTGACTTTAATGAATCTGAACGTTCGTTTGTCCTGACTACTACGGATGGCCGTGCGTTTCCTGTTTTATTGACTGATACGACTTTTGCACGTTTGCTGCGGAATCTGGATGAACCTTATCAGGATGCCACCGGTATGATGTATACTTTACTGGCCCAGAAGGGACGTATGGTATTTGCCTTTGGTATTTTCTATCCGCAGCATGACGGCAAGTATTGTTTTGAAGCCAAACAGATTGATTTTCCGGAAAAGGAACTGGGCAAATATCGTTTTGAGGAATCAAACTGGTGGGCTAATCAGGCCAAGAGTATCTGTAATTTCTTTGTACGGGCTCAGTTTGGAGATGGTCCGATTGATTACGAAAAATATCGTACGGCAGTAAGTCTGGGAGGTAAACGTGAAGCGAATTCTTTCCGTCAGGAGACCGATACGATTTCACGTATGATTTATGGTATGGCTTCTGCCTTCATGATGACCGGTGAGGATATATTCCTGGAAACGGCAGAAAAAGGTGTGGAATACCTGAAAAAACACATGCGTTTTTATGATGTAGATGAAAACATTGTTTACTGGTATCATGGCGTAGATATTGACGGAGATAAAGAAAAGAAAATCTTTACTTCAGAGTTTGGCGATGATTATGATGCCATTCCGATGTATGAACAGATTTATGCATTGGCAGGTCCGATACAGACTTATCGTGTGAACGGTGATCCTTCTATTCTGAAAGATGCGGAATTGACTATTGATTTGTTCGAACGTTTCTTTAAGGATAAAAATGGTGAAGGCTATTATTCACACATTGATCCGGTATTGTTGAGTCCTGATAGTCCTACTTTGGGACCAAACCGAATGAGAAAGAACTGGAATTCTGTAGGTGATCATGCACCTGCTTATTTGATTAACCTGTATCTGGCTACTGAAGAAAAGAAGTATAAGGATTTTCTGGAGTATACGGCAGATACCATTACGGCTCATTTCCCTGACTATGAAAACAGTCCGTTTGTCAACGAACGATTCCATGATGACTGGAGCCATGATTTGCAATGGGGATGGCAGCAGGACCGTGCTGTTGTGGGACATAACTTGAAAATTGCCTGGAACTTGATGCGTATCAACAGTATCTGTCCTAAAAAGTCGTATGAAGAATTTGCGGAACACATCGCTGAGGTAATGCCTAAAGTTGGTTTGGATGTACAGCGTGGTGGATGGTATGATGTAATGGAACGTCGTCTGCATGGCAATGAAGAGTATTATCGTTTTGCATGGCACGACCGCAAGGCTTGGTGGCAACAGGAACAGGCCATTCTGGCATACGAGATTCTATATGGTATTTATGGTAAGGAAGAATACCTGAAGTATGCGCGTGAGTCGGCTGCATTTTATAATACGTATTTCCTTGATCATGAGGATGGAGCTGTATACTTCAATGTATTGGCTAATGGTTTGCCTTATCTGTTGGGTACGGAACGTAAGAAAGGAAGCCACTCCATGAGTGCTTACCATTCTGTAGAGCTGGCATATCTGGCTGCTACTTATACGAATCTGTTGAACACGAAGAAGCCTCTGACCCTTTATTTCAAACCGAAGGTGGATGGATTTAAAGACAGTATTTTGCGTGTTCAGCCGGATATCTTACCTGCGGGCAGTGTAAAGATTTCTAAAGTGTGGATTGATGAAAAAGAATGGCATCGCTTTGATGCGGAAAAAATGACTGTGGAGCTTCCTGCTTTGGATTATCGTCCGAAAATAAAAGTCATTATCGAACCTAAATGATGCAATTGGTATGAAAGACATAGAAGTGCATAAAGTTGGTGAAGTACTTGATGCTTCAACCAGTAAAATAGAACAGGAGGCTATTACACAAATCCTGGATCAAGGGAAAAATGTAGCTTTGGATCTGTCTGGGTGTAAATATGTTTCCAGTGCGGGTTTACGTGTTATGCTCTATTCTTATAAAGTAGCGGCAATGGACGGTTTGAAGCTTTTCTTGATTGGCGTTTCTGAGGAAGTCAGAGAAGTAATGGCTATTACTGGATTTGAACGGTTCTTCAGTTTTTATCAGACTGTAGACGAGTGTATCAATCAATCAGAGTGAGCTTATGCAGCGAATTGATTTATTTCCGACACACGAATATGGAGGGTTAAAATTACGGGCCGGGCGCCCGTACCCTTTTGGTGCTACGGTAATTGGTAATGCTGTGAATTTTTCGATTTATTCACGGTATGCTACGGCCTGTACTTTGGTCTTGTTTCGGAATCATGAGAAAGAACCATTTGTTGAAATTCCTTTCAATAAGGCCTTCCGCATGGGAAATGTTTTTTCCATGATGGTTTTTGATTTGGATTTTGAGAACATAGAATATGGTTATCGGATGGATGGACCTTATAACCCGCAGGAAGGTCATCGCTTCAACAAGGAAAAGATCCTGATGGATCCGTATGCCAAACTGATAGCGGGACGTGATGTTTGGGGGGTACAGCCGGATTGGAACAGCAAGTACCAGTATCGTGCCCGGATTGTGTATGATGATTTCGACTGGGAAGACGATTTGCCTTTGGAAACACCTGTAGGTGATCTGGTGATATATGAGATGCATGTCCGTAATTTTACTTGTGATCCTTCGTCTAAAGTAAAATATCCGGGAACCTTTGCCGGTATCATGGAAAAGATCCCTTACCTGAAGGGGTTGGGAGTAAATTGCATCGAATTGATGCCGATTCATGAATTCGATGAATTCGAGAATAGTAAACCTTCTCCCGTAGATGGTAGAATGCTTTATAATGTTTGGGGATATAGCAATGTAGGCTTTTTCGCTCCAAAAGCAGCGTATGCGTCTACCGGACGGTTTGGCATGCAGGTAGATGAACTGAAAAATCTTATCAAGCAGCTTCATGCCAATGGCATTGAGGTAATTCTGGATGTAGTATTCAATCATACCGCTGAAGGGAATGAGAACGGACCTTATATTTCATATAGAGGCATCGATAATAAAACCTATTATATGCTGACTCCCGATGGTTATTATTTCAATTTTAGCGGTTGTGGAAATACCTTGAATTGCAATAATCCGAATGTACGTGATATGATTGTGGAAAGTTTGCGTTACTGGGTAACAGATTATCACGTAGACGGCTTCCGTTTTGATTTGGCTGCCATTCTCGGACGTGATCAGAATGGTTGTCCGATGTCGAATCCTCCTTTGCTGGAATCTTTGGCTCATGATCCGATCTTGGGTAAAACTAAGTTGATAGCCGAAGCCTGGGATGCAGGTGGTTTATATCAGGTTGGTTCGTTTCCTTCATGGGGTCGCTGGGCAGAATGGAATGGAAAATACCGCGACAGCATACGGCGTTTCCTGAAAAGTGATGAATACGTGCTGGCTGATGTCAAGGAACGCATTGCCGGTTCTCCTGACCTGTACGCTTCTCAAAACAGAGGAGTAAAAGCCAGTGTGAATTTTATTACGGCACATGACGGATTTACGTTGATGGATTTGGTGTCCTACAATAACAAGCATAACGAGGCAAACGGTGAAAATAACCGCGATGGAGAAGAACATAACAATAGCTGGAACTGTGGATGGGAAGGTGAATGTGATGATGAAGGAATCAATACTTTACGCCATAAACAGATTAAAAATGCGATTTCTCTATTGATGGTGAGTCAGGGTATTCCGATGATTTTATCGGGTGATGAAATGGGAAATACCCAGTTTGGAAATAATAATGCTTATTGCCAGGACAATGAAATCGGTTGGTTGGACTGGAATAATTTGCAGAAAAATGCTGATTTGTATAATTATTTCCAGAAAATTATAGCTTTTCGTAAACACCATAAAGTTTTGCGTCATGAATATCATTTAGGTTATTGTGATTATAAGAATACAGGTTATCCGGATATTTCCTGGCATGGTGTAAAAGCATGGCATCCGGAAACGACTTATAATAATTTGACCGCTGCTTTTATGCTGAATGGATGTTATGCAGAGACTGATGGAGTTCCTGATGATTTCGTTTACGTGGCTATGAATATGCATTGGGAAATGCATGGATTTGAATTGCCTCAATTGCCTGAGGGAAAGGTTTGGCATATTTTTGCCAATACAGACGTAGCAGCTCCAATGGATATTGTGGAACCGGGTAAGGAAGTTCTGATGGACAATCAGCGTGAAGTGTTGGTCGGTGCCCGCTCAATAGTGATCCTGGTAGGAAAGGCTGTAAGTGAAAAATAAACATAAATGACAATATTAAAATTTTTAGTTATGGAAAAAGATTTTACATTGAACTTAGATAATAATGTTTTGACCGTAGTTTTAGGTGAACAGTTGACAACCTCAAACGCTCCGGCATTAATGGAGGATTTGAATGCATATAAGGGTCAAAACATAGAAAAAGTTGTTTTTGATGCTTCCAAGATGACGTATATTGCCAGCAGTGGTATTCGTACTATTATCTTTGCCAAACAGAAATTGGGTGGTAATCCTGTCATTGAGTTTAAAAATTGTGCTCCGGAAATTCGCAGCGTATTTGAAATGACAGGTTTGCAGAATTATATAACATTCGTTTCTGAATAAGATTTATGCCATGGCTTCACTTCTATTTCAACCGATCACCGGTAAGGCTGAAGAAATAGTTTCTGCTATTCTTCAGACAGAAGAGGTGGCTTCATGCCGTGATATCCAATATCCTGTTCATCTGGTTTGTGAGGAAATTGTTATCAATGTTGTGGATTATGCGTATCCGGATGATGATAACGGTTATCTGAAGGTAGAAGTTACTAAGAATGATGCCGAGCTGGTTATTCAGTTTCGGGATGGTGGAATTCCTTTTAATCCACTTTTGCGTGAACAACCTGATATAAGTCTTCCTTTGGAGGAACGTCAGATAGGTGGACTTGGAATCTTTCTGGTGCAGCAGATGATGGATGTGGTTTCTTATGAATACAATAACAATGAGAATGTATTAACTATCAAAAAAAATATCAGTCATGAAAAATAAGATAGGAATCCTGATAGAAAGCGACTATTATGAAAATGAAATTTTTTATTATCAGTTTCGCTTTAAAGAAGCAGGATATGAAGTACACCTGTTGTCACGGCTTTGGGGAAATCCTGGTATTACATTTACAGGGCATGAATTCAGAGCACCTCTGTATTGTAACGAGAGTTTTGAGATGCTTTCAGATACTGACTTGGATAGCTATGCGGCTATCATTGTTCCGGCCGGTATGGTAGCCGATCGTCTTCGTTACACAGAAGATATTCACCAGCTTCCACCAGCTTGTAACTTTTTACAACGGGTTTTTGCTCGTGAGGATATTCTGAAAGGAGTTATTTGTCACGGCTTGTGGTTGCTTTCTCCTATTGCTGAAGTTGTGAAAGGACGTAAGATGACGGTCCATAATAATTTATTAGGTGATGCTAAGAATTATGGAGTGGATTATGTAGATGCAGATGTGGTCGTAGATCATGATTTGATTTCTGCTCGTACGGGAGGACATTGTTATTTGTTGGCTTCAGAAATACTGAAAGCCTTGAATGAAATGGGAGAATAAATTATTTGCCATCTTCATCGTGTGGATGCCTTTTTTTATTTATCGGATTCATTTTACGGGATAACTGTAGAATGAATCCGGTTTTAACTAAGCAAGAATAAAAATAGAGAAATAAGTCCTAATTCATAGTTGATGAAATCTATAGTTTCAATCATTTTAGGTATAGTATGTGTCTTGTTGACAGTGTCGTGTGTCTGGTTATATCGTACTTCGGTTGAACGGTCTCATGAGTCAGAAGAGCTCAAGTCTAAGCTTACTGAAATGCAGGAAAAAGAAAGAAATGCTTTGGTGGTCCGGCGTATCAGTAAGCAGATGGAAGATATTGCATATCAGCAGAAAGAAATATCAGACAGACAGCGTGAAGAAGCAATGATGCAGTCGCATATAGCCAATGAGATGCGTATTCAGGCTGAGACACAGCGTCAAAATGCAGAGAACGCAGAAAAGCATGCTGTAAAAGCTTTTGAAGTTGCGGAAGAGCAACGTACCATAGCTCAGGAAAGGCAGCTTCAGGCTGAATATGCAAAGAGTGTGGCAGATACGTTGGGATATGTTGCGTTGGCACGTTCTCTGAGTTCTTTGTCCCAAACACAGTATCAGGCCAAAAATTTTGATTTAGCGGCATTGATGGCGTATGCGGCTTATACTTTTACAACACGTTACAAGGGTAATTTGTATTTGCCGGAAGTTTATAATGCTCTAGCTATGAATAGTCATGCTGTATCTGTATGGAATGAACATAAAGGTGGAATCACTCGTATTATGGCCTCACCGTCAGAAAGTAATGTTTTTTATACGATCAGTAAATATGGAGAGGTGATCCGATGGTATATGAACGCTCAGGAGTTGAGTAGTAGTTTTCTTTTTAGAAATTCTTCTTTTGACTTTAGAGATATATTTATAGATTCGGATCATACTGTTTATGCTTTATCATTTGATGGTAGGTTAGTAATTATATCTCCTGATAAAAATTATTCCGTTGTGACATTTCCCGGAAAAGGAAGAGATTTTCAATGGCTTCTTCCGTTCCAAGATAAGATGTTAATAGGAATAGCCGATACTGATATGTTCTTTTTCTCTCGAACAGAAAAGGTGATGGGGCGGACCGTTTCATTATCTCATTCTGTATCGTCAGTGGGTGAAAAACAAGGAGATTATTTGTTGTTTTGCCATGATGGTTCTTTGATTCGAATGAAAAAAAATGGCAGTTTATGTGAGGAGAGGATGCCAATAAGTATTCATGTAACTGCATGTGCCTGGTCTGACCATTTGGGAATTATGGCATTAGGTACATCTACCGGTACTATTTTCTTGATGGATAAACAGAATAGAATTATTAAGCGTTTGATAGGACATCGTTCTACGGTTACCCAATTGGTTTTTAAAGGAAATAATCTGTTTTCATCCAGCTATGACTTACATCTGAAAATGTGGAATAGAAACCAGAATCCGATAAATCTGGTAACGTCGTCCGACTGGATATATTGTTTTTATATGCCAAATGCCAATTATATTTGGATGGGAGATGAAAGTGGTGCTTTGTCACGGATTGTAATTTCACCCTCACAGATGGCAAACCAAATCAGAAAGGGATTGTCACGAGATTTTACGCAAGAAGAGTGGAATGCATACATGGGGGTAAATGTGCCTTTTGAATCTTTAAAACCTTAATATGCAAAGAAAAATGAAGCGGATAATATTTCTTTTGGTCGTATTTTGCCAGGTGACAATTAGCTTTGCACAAAAAGGTATTCCTTTTTTTGTAAATTTTGGAACTGAGCAATATGGAGCACATAACCGTAACTTTAGTATTCTTTGCGACGGTTATGGCCGGGTTTATGTTGCCAATTTTGAAGGCTTATTGTATTATGATCAGGCGACCTGGCATGTTATTCACACTCCTGGTATTTCACGTGTAACCGTTTTATTTCAAGATAAACAGCAGCGTATCTGGGTGGGTGGCTATAACGTTTTCGGTTATTTGGAAGCTGATTCTGTAGGAAGATTGTCCTTACATCTTTTATCTGCTGATACAGATGATTCTCAAATCGGAGAAATCGTAGAAATCGTGGAGAAAGATGGAAATATTCATGTTTATACTTCTTCAGGGGATGTCTTTACTGTTACAGGCAAGTCTTTGGAGAAAGAAAAGATAGAAGTTGGTTCAGATACCTTGTCAGATAACTTTAAGAATGATTATTATCAGGATTATAGGGTTAATCAAAAGTTGAAGCTGGATACAGGAGTTACTCTGTTGGCTACTTCGGGAAAAGGAGTTGTAGCGATGGATCGTAATGGACAAGAAATTTATGTATTGTCAGAAGAAAATGGTTTATGCAATAATAACGTGAATCATCTGGATACGGATGCATACGGAAATGTATGGGGAGCCACTGATAATGGGATTTTTTGTATGGATGCTTCTTCTGTATATGGTCGTTTTACAGCGGCAGAGGGCTTGAAGGGAGAGGTACTGGATATGTATAAGGAAGCTGATGAATTTTATGTCGGCACCTTGCAGGGATTGTTCCGACAGTCTGGAAATTATTTTCTTCCGATTCCTCAGATAAAACAGGCATGCTGGAAGCTGGTTCATTTGCCTGATGGGAAACTATTGGGCGCAACGAGTGAAGGATTGTTTGTACTGTATCAGAATAAGGTAAAGCAACTTACTACGGATCAGGCTCTTTCCGTATATCCGGATGATGTAAAAGGAGGATATTATATTGGTGAATTGGATGCCATCTACTATCTATCGCCTGCTGGCATTAAAAAGCGGATAGCTCCTGTTGAACGGGTAAATCAGTTTCAGAAAGCAGATGATGGAACTTTGTGGGTGAGTACTATGTATGGAGAGATATATCATCAGAAACATGCAGGTGGAGATTTTCTATTGCAGGAAACTACTAAAAAGTCAATAGCAGACTATAAACTTTTGTTTAAACGGAAGGGAAATATATTTGTATTGAATAGAGACGGAGTATATTGCTGGAATGAAGCAATTCAAAAGTTATTACCCGATACTACGTTGATAAGAAATGTTGGTAAAATATATCCTCAGTTGGTTTATGTAGATTATAAAGACAGAATCTGGTTGACTGACAGTCAAAGGAAGAATCTTTCGGTAATGGGACAAAATCAATCTGAGCTTTCTTCACAGCTACAGGTAACTCCGCTAGCCGACTATAGTGTCGGTGCGCTTTGTGTATTGCCCACTGAAATATGGATAGGAGGAAACTTTGGGTTGATGATGAAGAATTTGACAGTGAAGGATAAGGAGATGGAACAGGATCCGAAGGTTTTTATTCGAGAAATATCTTTGGATAATGATTCTGTCTTGTATGGTGGATTTGATTCTACAAGGAATTTGCAGCCTAAGAATTTTACAGAACAACTGGTTTTGGATAGTGAACATAATAATGTTCGTTTCAGTTATTCGTTGAATGATGCATCTGTTTTGGTTAAGACTAAATACCGCTATCGGTTAAAGGAAGATGATGACTGGTCTTCATGGAGCGAATCAACCTCGGTACAATTTCTGAAATTGTGGTATGGTAATTATAAATTCGAGGTTATGGCTATGGATCAGTATGGTCGTCAGACAAAAGTGGCTGGTTTTAATTTTGCCATTCAATATCCTTTTTATTTAAGATGGTATGCCATTGTCGCTTATGTGCTGATCTTGGGGGGAGCCGTTGTCGGATTGTTGCGTTTTCGTACACATCGCTTGATGAAGGAAAAAATGCGTTTGGAGGATATTGTTGAGCAACGCACTTCTCAGATTCGTTTGCAGAAAGAGGAGATTGAAGAAAAATCCAAGAGTCTGGAACAGGCATTGGATGATTTGGGTAAGGCTCAGAATTCTTTGATTCGTCAGGAGAAAATGGCTACAGTAGGACAGCTGACCAAAGGCCTTATTGATAGAATTTTGAACCCGCTGAATTATATTAATAACTTTTCTCATTTAACACAAGGATTGGTTAAAGATATAGAGCAGAATCTGAATGATGAGAAAGAAAATATCGATGAGGAGGTTTACGAGGATACGGAAGATGTGTTGTCTATGGTTAATATGAATCTTTCCAAGATAGAATCTCATGGTGTCAATGTTACCCGTATCTTAAAGGCAATGGAAGAAGTTTTGAAGGATCGGAGTACAGTATTACAGCCCATAGATTTGATGATGTGTTGTCGTAAAAATTTTGAGATGTTGAATACTTATTATGCACAGGATATTAAGGATTATCATATACGCACAGAATTCAATGAGCAGCTGGAGTTTGTGGCTGTCAATGCAAACGCGGAGCAATTAAGTAAGACTGTAATGAGTCTTTTGGCTAATAGCGTATATGCCGTGAAGAAGAAATTTAACCAAAATCCTTATGATGCAGTGATCCGTTTATCTGTCGATCTTATTGAAGGAAAACAAGTGTGCATACATGTTTATGATAATGGAATAGGTATTGAGGATACAATTATTGAACGGATTTTTGATCCTTTCTTTACAACCAAGACTACAGGTGAAGCTGCTGGTGTAGGATTGTTCCTGAGTAGAGAAATAATATTGAATCATAATGGAGCAATTACGGTACATTCACAGAAAAATGAGTATACGGAATTTGTAATATCCCTGCCTTTGAATGAAGAAGGAATTTCTGCGGATTTGAAAACGGTTAATTAAAAATTTTATACGGATATGGAAGAGTTGAAAAAACAAATAGAGAATTTACAGAATCAGTTGCAGCAACAGGAAAAACTGGCCTCTTTAGGAATGCTTACTGCTGGAATTATGCACGAAATCCGCAATCCGTTGAATTTTGTGATTAATTTCAGTAAGATGTCGGATGTGCTGCTGAAAGACCTGACAGATATACTGACCGATGTAAAAGAAGGCCTTTCGGACGAAGACCTTGAAGAGACAGAGGAGATTATTGCAGACTTGGAAGAAAATCTTTCAAAAATAAAAGAGCACGGAGAACGTGCGATAAACATTGTCAACAACATTCTTCTTGCTTCGCGAGGCAAGGAAGATGAATGGATACCTACCGATATATGTAAGCAGGTAAAAGAGTATGTCTGGTTGGCCTATCATGCTATGCGTGCCAATTATAATGGTTTTAATGTTTCCATTGAAGAAGATTATCCAGAGAATTTACCTTTGGTTTTGGTTATACCACAAGATCTGAATCGTGCCGTTCTCAATGTTTTAAATAATGCTTATTACGCGGTTTGGGAAAAGCAGCAGCAATGCACGGATGGAAGTTACAGTCCGGCTGTTCGTGTAAGTGTCAGCATGGCAGGAGAAGAATTATGCATTAACATAGCTGACAATGGTAAAGGTATTTCAGAAGAAAATAAACAGAAAATTTACGATAACTTTTTTACGACCAAACCTGTTGGACATGGTACGGGACTTGGAATGGCTATAACCCGAAACATCATTGTACAGAAACACCATGGACGGATTGAGTTTGAATCAGTACTGAATGAGGGTACGAAATTTTCACTGATTATTCCGATGAAGCAATGAAAAGATTTTTTTTGTTCATAGTAGGATTGTGGGTATGTGTTGGAGTCTTTGCTCAGGAAGGAAAGGAAATCCAGCTGTACAAACAGGCAGAGGAAGCGTATAAGATCGGACGTTTTGAGGAAGCTATCAAATTACTTTCAGATAATCTTGATGACTTTTCTTCACGAACGAGAGAGACTTTCTTGAGATTGTTGGCGCTGTGTTATCTGGAAGAAGACAAGACAACAGAAGCGGAGCAGTATGTTTCCATGCTGCTTAAATATAACCCTTATTATACAGTTAGTTTTTCTGATCCTTTACGTTTTGCGGATATGATAGAACGTTTGAAAAAAGGGCAGGTAACTATTACAACCGCATCTCAGCAGGTAGAGAATATTGATGAGGCTCCGGTACCGGTTACTTTGATAACGGAAGAAATGATTAAGGCAATAGGTGCACGAAATTTGAAAGATGTCCTTTTAGCTTATGTGCCTGGTATGACTTCTGTAGAGGGGTTAGATGAAGACAATGTTGCAATGCATGGAGTTTATTCTGCAGGTCAGGAGAAAATTCTTATTATGCTGAATGGTCAACGTATGAATGCACGGTCTACTAATAAAGCGGCTCCAGACTATAGTATATCTCTTGATAAGGTTAAGCAGATAGAAGTCTTACGTGGTCCGGCTTCCTCTTTGTACGGTAATGTGGCACTTGTCGCTGTGGTCAACTTGATAACTAAAGATGGTGTGGATATTGATGGTATAGAGTTGTCTGCCGGTGTGGGAAACTTTGGAACAAGAAAAGCTGATTTGCTGTTTGGTAAGCATTTTGTTGATATTGATTTTATGGGTTGGGCGTCGTTTTACACATCGAAGGGAGAAAAAGTCTTTGTACCCAAGGCTTCAGTGATTGGAGAAAATCCACATGACGGTTATACCCGGATCGGTGCTTATAATCATAAACCTTCTTATGATTACGGTTGTGTTGTGAATTGGAAAGATTTATCTTTGACGTTTAATCGGCGTTATGGTAAGAAGGTTCCGTCTTATGCTGATATTTATACATCCTTGGGAGCACTTTATGATTACGATTCATATAAGCGGATAAATGGTGAATCTGTGGGTCTCGGTATGACATTTACGCATGCTGGTGTTAGTTATGCTAAGCAATTTGGTAATATAAGTTTAAATTTAGATGCTTACTTTGATTTGAACGAAAGTCTTCTCTATTCTGTATCTGGGGATTCCGTATATAGTGTTTTATCGGAAGAAGGACATTATGGATATTTTCAAGTAATTAATTGGACTGAGTATGTTGTAGGTGGTAATGCCATGGCAAATATTAGTTATGATTGGTTAGGGAAGGGTAATTTATTGATTGGTACTCAAATTGAATATATGAACCTTAATGGAGCGGAAGGATATGTTGGGGATAATTTTACAAATGTATTTATGTATTGGCCTATTAATCCAGTGAAATTGGGTCATGAAACCAGTTATTCTCCTTTTATACAGTTGAAGCATGCTTTTTCAGATAATTGGATATTGAATATTGGTGGTCGTGAAGATTTTAAGAAACGTAAGAGTGGAGTTCTTTATTCTTCATTTTCGCCACGTTTATCTTTAATTTATATTATGAATGAAAGATTTAACGTCAAAGGAAGTTATGCTCGTTCGTTTGTAGATGCTCCTTACTACTATAGATATAATGAGTCTCCTTCTTCTAAGGGGCCAGAAGATATGCGTCCGGAGCATATGAATGCAGTCCAATTTAGTATGAATTATAATCCATTGGCTAATCTTTCTTGGAGTAATGTGTTCTTTTATAATAAGCTGACAGATTTTATCTATCGGGATGCAAATGCGGAAGCTGATGATTATCGGTATCTGAATGCAGGAGAGTTGCAGACATTGGGGGTAGAAAGTTCTTTGCAATATAGAACTCCTCGTTTTTTTACTAATTTCAATTTAACGTGGCAGCATGTTCTAAAAGGAAAAAGCTATACATTCTCTGGTCATCAGGTATATAACGTTCCTAATTGGTTTGCTAATCTGACTCTACAGGGCAATGTAATAAAGCGTGGAGAACATGCTCTTTGGCTTTATGGTAATGGAAGGCTTACAGGTCGTCAGCTTTCTCCGATAGAAAATGTCATGATAGGAGGTGAATACAAGACTGATATGGAAAATACACTGCCCACGAATTTTGTAATGAACGCAGGTGTACGTTATCAATATAAACGTTTGGGCGCAGAACTTTCTTTTTATAATTTATTAGATAATACATATTATCAAGGTGGAAGTACTTCTGTTCCTTATATACAACAAGGCTTTTCTACCGTATTTTCATTAACATATAAAATAGATTGAAAAGAAATGCAATTATGAGATGTGCTTTGAATAAATTCCAGCGTATGCTTTGGCAGTATGCAGAATTATACCCTGTAGATTATTATAATTTGGGGTTAAGTTTCTTTTTGTCAAAGAGCTTAAATCCGAATATCTTGGAGGAGGCTTTTTCTTATCTTGTTCGCTTAACTGACAGCTTACATGCTGTTTTGGTTGAAGAGCAGGGAGAATATTGGTTGGAAACAGAAAATACTTCCCGTTACGACTTCCGTCATGCTACTGGTGAATATTCTTTAGAGCAATGTGCCGAAGACATGAAAGCTTTTACAAAAGAAGCTTTTGACTTGACTATTCAACAACCTATACGTGTCAAACTATATAAGCTGAATGATGGAACATGGATGTTGTGTGTAGTTTTCCATCATATATGTATTGATGGAGTTTCTGTTGTAGATTTGTTGAATTTGTGGGCTGAAATATATGACTCTTTAGATGAGGCAGGTGTTTATCCTGAATTGGAAATATCTTCTTTGCAGGCTTGTGCCAATGCTATGATGCAGTATGAAAAACCTTCACAGATGAAGGTCGCACTTGATTATTGGCATGAAATGCTGAATGGTAAATCACAAAATATTCAATTGCTTGAGATGGCTTCATCGATAAGCAAGGATTATGAATATGATTATGTACCATTTGAAATAGGAAAAAATTTAAATGAGATTATTGTGCATCTTTCTAAAGAGTTGACGACTACTCCTTTTATGGTAATGTTATCGGCTTGGATGTTGGTAATGCAGCGATTATCTGGACAAGAGACAATCTTTATTGATACTACGGTGAATCTCCGTCCGACTGGTTTGCATAATATGATAGGGTTCTTTGTGAATAATCTTCCATATTCTTGTGATTTTACTACGGATATGACTTGTGCTGAATTGATACGTTATGTTACAAAGCAACGTAAAAGATTAAAGAAAGCCCAGTTCCTGTCTTTTTCTGAAATAGTGCTTGCGTTAAGACAAGAAGAAAGAAATACAACTATTATAGGTAATACAAATGTAGGTATTAATTATGTAGGCTGGAGTGACGCTTTACATATCCCGTTTCATCAAGTAGAATGTAGGTTTTATCAACGTTTGGACAATCGTTCCACACTTGAAGTGTTCTTGGAGGTTGAACCCACTCCTGACGGACATGCACGGGTTTGTTATCACAAGACATTGTTCCATCGATCTTATGTGAAGTCTATTGTACAGTCTTTTAGAGATGTGCTTACTGCTTTTGCAACTATGCCTGACATGTCGTTGTCTGAAATCTCTTTATTATCCGGAGAACAGCAGATTCAATTGTGCTTGGATGCATCGGCTAATATATATAAATTGACACCGGTTTCTTGTTCCGTTAATGAGGTCTTTCAATCTGTTGCTTTACAGTATCCGGAACATACGGCTTTAGTTTATGGGGATAAGCGCTGCACTTATGCTGATTTGCGGTGCCAAATAGATGATTTAGCTTCTCGTTTACTTCATGTTTTCCTGTCTGTAACTCCGGGTGAACCGATTGGTATTTATACAGCTGATAAGATGCAGGCGATTATTTGGATTTTCAGTATTCTTCGTATAGGTGGGACCTATGTGTACTTGTCTATGGATTATCCGGTCGATCGTCTGCAATTTATCATAAAAGATTATGGCATTCGTTTTATTCTTTCTGACAGGGAGGAACTGACTTCGCTTTTATCTGATGACATTGTGATTATTTCACCTGATAAGTCGGATGCTTTTGCAGCGCAAAGGTTACCGACTGTTCTGCCCGATACGAATGCTTATATTATTTCCACATCGGGAACTACCGGTATTCCTAAAGGAATTCCTATTACTCATCGTCAGATCTTGCATCTGATGCAGTCGCAGATAGGATTTAAATATGATCAGGGAGGGATTGTCCTGCAGTATGCCAATTTAAGCTTTGATGCGTCAGTCTGGGAGATTTTTGGTGCTTTGTTAAGTGGAAGAACTTTGGTCATTGCTACAGAAGATGAACGTTTTTCGCTTCCGTTATTTATAGACTTAATGGAAAGGGAAGCTGTTTCGATCGCTTTTATACCGCCTATTCTTTTAGCTGAATTACAAACAGAATATCCTGATAAAAATTTACCGTCTTTACGTGTTCTTGTTACGGGGGCTGATACGACTCCGGAAAAGGTGATTCGTCATTGGCAAAAAGACCGCATATTTATTAATGGTTATGGACCATCAGAATGTTCTGTTTATACTACATATTGTTTGATGGAGTCCACAACTCCTGCCAATGACATTGGTTTGCCTGCTTTAGGCCTTTCTACATACGTACTTGACCATCACTTACATATTCAGCCTGATTATGTTAAGGGTGAATTATATGTCGGTGGTCCTCAACTGACATCCGGTTACATCAACCGTTCGGAGCTGAATGCTGCCAAGTTTATTCCAAATCCGTATGCAACGGAAGAAGATAAGCGCTTAGGTTGTAATTTGATGTTGTATGCAACAGGAGATTTGGTAATGCGCACTTCCGAAGGGCATTTGATTTTCTTAGGTCGTAAGGATAACCAAGTCAAAATACACGGTTTTCGTGTTGAGCTGGGTGAAATAGAAATGCGTTTAAATCAACATCCGTCGGTAGCCCGTGCTGTTGTGGTGGTTCGCGAATTAGAAGGGGACCGTCGTCTGGTGGCATACGTACAGTCTTGTGCTGATGTTGCTGTTTCTGAACTTCGTGTACATTTGGAGGCATATCTGCCTTATTATATGATTCCTTCAGCTTGGGCATTTGTTGACTCTTTCCCTATGACTGCAAATGGAAAACTGGATTTCCGCAATTTGCCGACTCCTTCGATACAAGACAGTACGACTGGTAGTTATGTTCCTCCGGTTACTTCAGAAGAGCGTATTCTTGCTTTTGCTGCAGCTTCGGTTTGTGCCGTTGAACAGGTCAGTACAGATGTTAACCTTTTTGACCTTGGGGTTACTTCCATACAGGTGATGATGATTGTATCTGAAGCTGCGACGTTAGGACTTGACTTGTCTGCCTCGGCATTTTATCGTTATCGTACTATTCGTGAGATTGCCCGTCATTGTGATTCTACGATTTGTTATTGGTATAAAAAAGAAGATAAGGATAAACCGATAGCTGTTATTGTGTGTGGGGATACTTATTTTGCACCTGATTATTTGCCGCTGGCAGAACAATTGGCTGCAAATTATTCTGTACTGGTGCTTGAAACCTACCATGAATACATGTATCGTACTTCTGCAACGACTTGGAAACAAGTTATTGAGGCTTATTATGTTATTTTGTCTAAGACATTGGATGGACATACTCCCCAATTGTTATGCGGATTCTGCATAGGTGGCGAAATGGCTTTGTTTTTAGCTTCTCTTTTTAGTAAACAAGAAGTACAACCTGAATTGCTTTTGATTGACAGTTTTATACGGAGGGATAAGTCATTACCTGTAGCTATTGATTATCCGGGTACAACTGAGATTATTAATGCTCGCCGTAAAAAGGAAACGGATGAGATGCTTGCCACACAAGAACTGCCTTCTTATGAAGGTGAGATTCACCTTATCCTCGCATCGCAATTTACTACGGAGCGTTTGCATTTGGAGGATAATGATATGCTTGAAGCCGCCCGGCGTCAATTTGAAGAAAATGCAGCGGAATGGAGGAGGGTTTATCCTCAGTGTATCATAGAATGGGTGGATGCAATGCATTGGGATGCTTTGAAAAAAGTCAGGATAGACAAATAAGACTTTGATTTATTGGTTGTTTGAGAAATTTTGGATACTGATTATGATACAAAACGAAACAATAGCTAATCTCCTGACACGGGTTACCGTCAGGAGATTTACTGATGAACCGGTAAGTGATTCAGATCTGCATGTTCTGTTGCAGGCAGCTATGGCTGCGCCAAGTTCGATGAATCTGCAACCGTGGCATTTTATTGTGGTAAAGGATGAGGCTATAAAGCAGTGCCTGAAAGACTGTTTGCCGTACGCCAAGATGGTCAATAAGGGCTGTATCGGCATTGTGGTGTGTGGAGATGTATCTCTTTATGACCATGTCAACCAGGTAGACCGGGAGGATAATACGCTTTATTGGGTGCAGGATTGTTCGGCAGCTTCCGAGAATATACTCGTGGCCGCCCATGCTATGGGGCTGGGCGCCGTATGGACAGGAGTTTATCCTTTGGAAAGCCGTATAGTCAAGTTGAAAGAGGTGTTGTCTGTACCTGAACGGATTGTGCCGTTGAATTTGATATTGGTGGGGCATCCGGTGAATATTCCTTCCCCCAAGGAAAAGTGGGACGAAAAGAAGATACATTATAATAAATTTTAAGTATGATGAAAGGAATCCGGTTACACCATGTTGGTTATACCGTTGCCGATATCCGTGTTTCGGCGGAGCAATTTGCTTTACTGGGGTATCAGACGGGTGATATTCTTTATGATGAAGGGTTGCAGGTGGAACTTTGCTATCTGACAAAGGGTGACGGCCCTGTGATAGAGCTTGTGCATCAGTTACAGGAAGACTCATTGGAAGCGGATTTGCTTCGGTCAGGTGGCGTAATGCCTTATCATTTAGGTTATGAGACTGAAGCTTTCGATGATGTCTGCCAGAAATTGGAAAAGCAAGGATACAAACGCTTGTTTGATCCGGTGTCTGTCAAAGTATTACAGGATATTCGTATCTGTTATTTCCATCATCCGGCTATAGGCTATATTGAATTGTTGGAAAATATTGATTGATAACTGAATAAGTTCATTTAAATCTGTGACTTCTGTAAAGTGGCATGTTGGATGTTTTGTTGAAAACGAACGTTTGTTTTGAGTGAAACGTCCTCATGTTCGAATGGAAACGTGAGGACGTTTTTTTGCCTATTTGTTTAGTAATTGTTGAGTGGCTGCACTTTTGTCCGTGTGCTGTTCGTCGAGGGGAGCAGAAGCAAACAGCGCATCCAGCTGATAGATTGGCACGGAGAGTATCGGTTGGAAATCTTCTGATCGGAGATAATGGCTGAGAGATAGCAGTAACTGTCGTGTAGCCGGACGTTCTTCCATTTGTCTGGTTATGTCCAGGTTCAGAAAGAATAATTTTCCTGTTCCTGTTCGGACTTCGAATGCAATGCCAAGTTTGCGGTTTATTTCGTACGTGTCAATGCTTTGAATGACGGGGGGTAATTCCGGTATCTCTGTCAAGTCGACGGCTCCGGCGTTATTCAGAATGTCATACCATTGCCAGTCGGCATAATAAGAGGTCGGGAAATCATGGAAGACCGGATGTTGCCAGTGAATGCTGGTGCCTACAATCATCGGGTCCCAGTCGAACATAATGGGATTCCAGAAATGGCTTGCGAACTTGGTTTTTCTTCCCAAGATGGAGTCGGGAATAAAGCACACAGATTTTCCCTGCAACAGCAATTTTCTGGCTTCCGTCCAGTTTCGGGTCAGTTGCAGTTCCTGAAGTGGATCTGTTGTGGTTGCGGGATATACCCAGATATCCCATTCGTTCCGGATGGACCGGTTGATTTCTGCTTTGAAGGTATATTTTCCTGCCTTGCTGATACCCGCCAGTGATATTTCTATTTTTCCCAACGAATCTACATTGCTGGTCTTGATGGAAGGATGGGATAATTTTCCTTGGTTCACAATCTGTCCGGATTCGTCTGTCAGTTGCCATTTTATTTTTCCTGACGGAATGTCTTTTTCACCGTATTGGTAAATTCCCAATTGTGGGTTGAAGGTTTCCTGATTGGAGTAGATGCGCTTCGGAAAGCGTGCCAGTAGGACAACCGGGGCGCAGGATTCACGGAATTTTTCGGGCGAGATCAGGTGCTTGCTTTCCCAAAATGAGTCCAGAATGCCAACGAATGCGCTTCCCTGTCCCGGGAAGTCGGCCAGCCCGAGTAACTGGAATCCTCCGGATTTGGAGGAACGTAGCATGGCCTCGTTTACTTCCTTGTATTGAAGAACCGTATGGGCACCACTCGCCCGGAAAAATTCATCTGCCTGATGTAGCATGCCATTCTGGGTCAGCCGTTCCTGGAAAACTTTGAAATTACGCGCTTCCAGTACGCCGGTATATTTGGATATTTCCTGAAAGTCAGGATACATACAGCGTTGTCCGGTTTCGTGTGCAATGACAGGAACATCAATGTCTGAAGCTTCGTTTCTGTCCCAGTCGGTGCTTGGAGTCCCTTCGTATACAGTAATCCATCCTTTGTCCGTGATGTGTGAGGTGTAAAACTGGTCGGAGGTGACATGGGTGCGTGCCGTTGAAGCCGAGTAAAGGTGACGGTTATCGTAAGCCTGTCCTTTTTGGATCAAATCTTCGAGAACCGAAAAATCCCCTTCATTTTCATTCCCGTTACAGAACAGCAGGAATGAAGGATGATTACCGTATTCATCCAGTATGGCATACATTTCTTCTTCGAAGAATTTCCGGCGGGCAGGATATTTTCCTGCGTCTTTTATCCACATTGGTAGTTCTACCTGCAGGTAGAGACCGGCCTCGTCGGCTGCTGCAAATGCGGCTTCCGGAGGACACCAGGAGTGAAAGCGGACATGGTTGAATCCGTATTCTTGTATTGTTCTGAAAATATTTCTCCAGTCTTCAATGTTGGTTGACGGGTAACCGGTCAGGGGAAAGACGGCGCAGTCCAGTACTCCTCTCAGGTGAATGTCTTTGCCGTTCAGACGGATGTGATGTTTTCCCTGGGTCACTTCCCGCATGCCGAACTGGATTTTCCGGCTGTCGATGCCTGATGCTGTGCTTAATGTGGTTTCCAGCGAATACAGTATCGGTGAAAATTCATTCCATAGCTGAATGTTCTTGCCCAGTGCCAGTTCCTGCTCGATTACTTTGGTCGTTTCATCGAAGGTAACGGCGGAAGATGTCTGTGTGATTGTTTTTCCTTGAGAATCTTTGACCGTAAACAGCAGTTTGCCGGTATGTCTTTCTTCAGACGGGTGAAAGGTACAGGCTATGTTGATTGTATGTCGTTGTATATCGGGAGTAATTTTGATTTGATCAAGATAATGTTTCGGTTTGGCTTGCAGGGTAATCTGTCCTGTGATACCGTTCCAGTTTGTCTGCGTATGTTCTGTCGTTCCGTGTGCCCACTGGTCCATCGGATATTTCAGTCGGTTGTCTACACACAGTGTAAGTGTATGGGTGCCGGGAGTCAGCTGTCGGGTCAGTACGAACCGGTTGGGAGTTGAGAGACGTTCGTCTGTACCGGCTGGGGCTCCATCTACATATACACAGGTTTCCCAATGGCAGCGTTCCAGTGAAAGAATGATTTCTTTATCCTTCCATGAAGCCGGTATTTCAATGTCGCGCTGATACCAGGCCTGCCCGCAATATTCGAATTTGCGGCTCAGGCGGTCGATATGTGAGACACTGTTGGGAAGACCTTTTCCGTTTTCGTCCATGGATCCCGGAAGGAAGATGCATTCGGTCAGTTTCCGTGTATAAAGTTCTGATCCGGGCGTTTTCCCGAATCCCATCGGGTCTGTCTGAAAATGCCACAATCCGGATAAGTCCATCAGGTTTTCTTGTTGGGCTGGTACCCAAAGAGAGAAGCATAATCCGATAAGAAGGCAGATGTATTTTTTCATATATTTCAGGTATCAATGATAAAATCTTCTGTATTGTTTCGTACAAGGCTATTTCCGCCTGGTCTGTTCTTTTCTGAATATGGTTAATCCTTTGCAAAATAACTTTTTTATTAATAGAAAAAGAATAGATAATTTATTGGATGTGATGGATTATTTTTTGATAAATATTGTATGTTTGTAATTATATTGCAGTTAAGACCGGGATATGATAAGACGAAAAGATGGATTCGATGGCGAAAGGGCACTGGTACTTCCTGTATCGGTAGTAAAAGAGCTTGAAAATGATGTTGTGGCGTCTGTTCTTTACATTACGGATATTGGTTACTATCCTAAGGCGTGGCATCATTTCAGGGAGCGTGCCGAACCTATTGACCAGTATGTATTGATTTATTGTGTGGAGGGAGAAGGTTGGTACCGGTTGAAAGACAGGGAGTATAAAATAACTTCCAATCAGTATTTTATCTTACCGGCGGGTGAACCTCATGCGTATGGGGCAGATACGGATCATCCGTGGACCATTTATTGGGTTCATTTTAAAGGAAAGCTGGCTGTTGAGCTTTCTTGTCAGGCGGCTGTTCCCGTTGAAATCAAGCCGGGGACAGATTCTCGGATTACCGGCCGGAACGATTTGTTTGAAGAGATCTTTTCTACATTGGAAATGGGTTACAGTCGTGAAAACCTGTTGTATGCCTGTTCCATTTTCCATCATTATTTAGGAACCTTGCGTTATTTGCAATCCTATCGGGCCGTGACATCTGGCAATGAGGAGAAGATGGATATAATTACTGTTGCCATCTATTTTATGAAAGAGAATATTGAGAAGAAATTGTCTCTGGAGGAGATAGCCTGTCATATCGGATATTCTGTCTCTCATTTTTCTGTATTGTTTACCCGCCGTACGGGGTATTCGCCTTTGGCCTATTTTAATCAGTTGAAAATTCAGCGGGCGTGCCGGATGCTTGATTTTACGGATATGAAGATTAACCAGATATGTTATAAAATCGGCATAGATGACTGCTATTATTTCTTAAGATTGTTTCGGAAAGTAATGGGTATGTCGCCTACCGTTTATAGACGAATGAAAAAAGGATAAGTAGCCATATCTTTGTCGGTGAAAAAGAAGCGGACCATGCAGAACTGACGAAAGTTTTTTCTTTCGGAACTCTGCATGGTCCGCTTATAAAGGGTAGTTTTTCAGACCTTTATTTTTTCAAGGCTGCAATGCTTTCTTTCAGTGCGGCGATCTTTGTTTCGGCATCGGCCTGTTTCTTGCGTTCCATTTCGATGACGTTTGCCGGAGCTTTGCTGACAAATTTTTCGTTGCTCAGCTTTTTCATGACGCTCTGCAGGAAACCTTCCTGGTATTTCAGATCGGCTTCAAGCTTTTTCAGCTCTTCTTCTACGTTGATCAGGTTGCCCAGAGGAACGGCATATTCGGTTGTACCAACCATGAATGCGGCGGCACCTTCTGCCTTGTTGTCTACCGTGTCGATGGATGAAAGGTTGCACAGTTTGGCAATGACCGGATTGAATGTGGCAACCGGACTTTCACCTACCACTTCCAGTGACAGGGCTTCTTTCTGAGCGATGTTCTTCTGCAGACGGATGGTACGGATACCACCGATTACTTCTTTCACGGCTTCGAACTGTGCGATGATTGTTTCATCATATTTGTCGGAGACCTGCAGTGTCTGTACCATGATGCTTTCTCCCGGTTTACGGTCGTAGATGTGCTGCCACAACTCTTCGGTGATGAACGGCATGAACGGATGCAACAGTTTCAGCAAGGTGTCGAAGAAGCTCAGGGTCTTTTCATACGTTGTCTTGTCGATAGGCTGTCCGTAAGCCGGTTTTACCATTTCGAGGTACCAGCTTGAGAATTCGTCCCAGAACAGTTTGTATACAGCCATCAGGGCTTCGCTCAGACGGTATTTACCGAACAGGTCGTTTACTTCGGCGGCAGTCTTGCACAGCATGGCTTCGAACCATTTGGTTGCCAGTTTTGCATATTCCGGCTGTTCCATATCGGCTACGTTCCATCCCTTGACCAGGCGGAAAGCATTCCATATCTTGTTGTTGAAGTTACGTCCCTGTTCGCAGAGTGCATCGTCAAACAGAATATCGTTTCCGGCTGGAGCCGAAAGCATCATACCCATACGTACACCGTCGGCACCGTATTTGTCGATCAGTTCCAGCGGGTCGGGTGAATTACCCAGTGATTTTGACATCTTGCGTCCCAGCTTGTCGCGTACGATACCGGTAAAGTAAACGTTCTTGAACGGCATGTCGCCCATGTATTCGTAACCGGCCATGATCATACGGGCTACCCAGAAGAAGATGATGTCCGGACCTGTTACGAGGTCGGAAGTAGGGTAGTAGTATTTTATTTCCTCATTGCCCGGATTGTTGATTCCGTCGAACAGTGAGATAGGCCACAACCAGGACGAGAACCAGGTATCCAGACAGTCGTCGTCCTGACGCAGATCTTCCGGTTTCATGTCCTGATTTCCTGTTTTCTGTTTTGCCAGTTCGAGTGCCTGTTCCGGCGTTTCGGCTACCACATAGCCGCCTTGCGGAAGGTAATAAGCCGGAATGCGGTGTCCCCACCACAATTGACGGCTGATACACCAGTCTTTGATGTTTTCCAGCCAGTTGCGGTATGTGTTCTTGTATTTGGCCGGATAGAATTTCAGCTCGTCGTTCATGACGGGCGGCAAGGCCATATCGGCAAAGTGTTTCATCTTCAGGAACCACTGCATGGACAGTTTCGGTTCGATAGCCACGTTGGTACGTTCAGAGAAGCCTACCTTGTTGGTATAGGCTTCTACTTTTTCAAGCAGACCGGCAGCGTTCAGATCCTTTTCAATCTGTTCGCGTACATCGAAACGGTCCATGCCTACGTACATACCGGCGGCTTCGCTCAAAGTACCGTTGTCATTGAAAATATCGATTGATTTCAGGTTGTATTTTTCTCCCAGCATGTAGTCGTTTACATCATGGGCCGGAGTAACTTTCAAGCATCCTGTACCGAATTCGATGTCTACATAATCGTCTTCAATCACTGGAATTACGCGATTTACCAACGGTACGATAACCTGTTTGCCTTTCAGCCAGTGGTTCTTCGGATCGTTCGGATTGATACACATGGCGGTATCGCCCATAATGGTTTCCGGACGGGTGGTAGCCACTACGGCGTAGCGGCGTCCCTGTGCGTCGCGGTGAACTACTTCGCCTTCTTCGCCGGTTTCACCGCTCATGTCATCGTTGGCCACATAGTAGCGGAGGTAATACAGCTTGCTGTGCTCTTCCTTGTAGATAACTTCTTCGTCGCTCAGGGCTGTCAGGGCTTTCGGATCCCAGTTAACCATGCGTACGCCTCTGTATATCAGTCCCTTGTTGTACAGGTCGACAAATACTTTGATGACACTGGCACTGCGCTTTTCGTCCATGGTGAAGGCAGTGCGGTCCCAGTCGCACGAAGCACCCAGCTTGCGGAGCTGTTTCAGGATAATGCCTCCGTGTTCTTCTGTCCAGGCCCATGCATGTTTCAGGAATTCCTCACGAGTAAGATCGGTTTTCTTTATTCCCTGTTGAGCCAGCTTGTTTACTACTTTGGCTTCTGTCGCGATGGAAGCATGATCTGTTCCCGGTACCCAGCAGGCATTTTTTCCCATCATACGGGCGCGGCGAACCAGAATATCCTGGATGGTATTGTTAAGCATGTGTCCCATGTGGAGCACTCCGGTCACATTTGGCGGTGGAATGACGACGGTGTAAGGTTCACGTCCGTCGGGTTTTGAACTGAAAAGTTTGTTGTCCAGCCAATACTGGTACCATTTACCCTCCACGTCAGCGGGATTGTACTTACTTGCTAATTCCATGGTTCTGTATCTTATTTAAAAAGTTTATCGATAGTGGTTGTAAAAATAGTAAAAGTCATCGGATTTTCAGATATTTTCATCTTCATCTTCTTCATCGAAATCAAAATCCAGATCATCCAGGTATTCTGGTGTGAAGAATTCATCCAGATCACGCCGGTCTTTTTTGGTTGGGCGTCCTGTTCCTCTGGCACGGTCGATGAATCCGCTGATTCTGTTCATTTCCAGCAGTTCATACTGATCGGGTGTGGTCACATTTTCCATGATTTCGGGTACAAGCTTGGCGCCTACACGTTTCTCGATGGCCTGTAATACCTTGAAGGAATAAGTGACAGGCGGTTTTCTGACCTGGATTGTGTCGCCAGGCTTGATCATACGGGCAGGTTTGGCTTGTGCGCCGTTGATACTGATCCGGCCTTTTTTACAGGCTTCGGCTGCGATGGTGCGTGTCTTGAAGATACGTGCAGCCCATAGCCACTTGTCTATTCTAGCTTCAGCCATATTATTTGTTATTGTATTGGTTCATGGTAAGGTTCAATCCGGCCAGGCAGAAACTTTTGATGATTTCCCCTGCAAGTTCCAGTCGTTCGGGCATTTGTTTCAAGTCTTCCTCGTCGAAGTGTCCCAATACGTAGTCTACCTGTGCGCCTTTTGGAAAGTTATTTCCGATTCCGAACCGCAACCGGGCATAGTTTTGCGTACCCAATATGGCAGCGATGTGTTTCAGTCCGTTATGTCCGGCGTCGCTCCCTTTTCCTTTCAGACGCAGGCTGCCAAAAGGAAGTGCCAGGTCATCAACAACGACCAGTACATTCTCCAGTGGAATTTTTTCCTGTTGCATCCAGTATCTTACAGCATTCCCACTCAGATTCATGTAAGTGGAAGGTTTCAGCAGGATGAGTTGTCTGCCTTTGATGGAAAGAGAGGTCGTAGCTCCGTAACGGCCATCCTTAAAAACAATATTGGACGCCTTAGCCAGGGCGTCCAATACCATAAATCCTATATTATGACGGGTTTCACGGTATTCTTCGCCGATATTCCCCAGTCCTACAATCAAATATTTCATTGAAAGGATTTTGAAAAACTCAAGTTTGATTCGGATTATTTACCAGCAGTAGCCTGAGCACCACGAGCAGCACGAGTCAATTTAACAGCACATACGACAGCTTCCTTGGCGTTTATCAGTTCCAGACCTTCGAAGTTCAATTCACCAACTTTGATAGTCTTGCCCAAACCTAAGTTTGTTACGTTGATTACCAGACGTTCCGGAATAACATTGTACAAAGCTTTCACTTTCAGTTTACGGATCTGAAGAGCCAATTTACCACCGGCTTTTACACCTTCAGCCAGACCTTCCAACTGAACAGGAACTTCCATTACGATAGGTTTAGTTTCGTCAATCTGATAGAAGTCTACATGAAGAATCTTGTCAGTTACCGGATGGAACTGGATGTCTTTCATGATTGCATTCACTGTCTTACCGTCAATGTTCAGGTCTACAACGTAGATATGCGGTGTGTATACCAGCTTACGCAAGCCTTCGTTAGATACTGTGAAGTGAGTTGAAACCGGGTTGCCGTTTTCGTCTTTCTGGATACCGTACAATACGCAAGGTACACAGTCATTGTTACGCAGTTCGCGAGTTGCTTTCTTACCAGTTTCTGTTCTCAGAGAACCTTTGATTTCAATTGATTTCATGTTTTTGAATTTTTTTGTGTTACTCTAAATTAAGTGATTTCTTTATGCTTAATTCGCCATCACACGATGTGGTATATCACACGATGAGCTTAAAAAAGCGGTGCAAAGGTAGTTCTTTTGTACGAAATGTGCAAATTAATCTCTTTATTTTATGAATATCCGGTTAAAAATCAATGTCTATTTTGATTTCTTCCGGGTTTAATGCATGTTGGTCGTCTTGGCTTTCGTCTGATGAGAAAGTCTGTGATGTATTTGTGGCAGGTCCCTGCTCTTCTTCGATGTAGTCGATGACTTGCTTCAGTCCATGCACAAATTTGGCAAAATCCTCCTTATATAAGAATATTTTATGTTTTTCGAAGCTTACCTGTGGGTTTTCTCCTTCGCCTGCCATTACCTTTTTGCTTTCGGTGATGGCCAGATACATTTCGTCTTTACGGTTTTTCTTGACATCCAGATAATAAATACGCTTTCCTGCCTTGACTGCTTTGGAATAAATAATTTCCTTGTCGCCGCCTTCTGATGTGTTTTTTTTTCTTGAGTCTTCCATAACCTGATTTTTTATTTCGTTTAAAAGCGCTTCAAAATTGATTATTTTTTTTATATGTACAAAAAAAAGAGCAGTAAAAAACGGAAATTTCTAAAAAATAGAAAAAAAAGACGATGAATATAGGGTTTTTGAAGTAAATTATATATTTTTGCGGCCTAAAAAGTTATATTGAAATAAGGTATGATTAACAGAGTTCTCATTCGTCTTAAGATAGTTCAGATAATCTATGCTTATTATCAGAACGGTGGTAAAAACTTGGATACAGCAGAAAAGGAATTGTTTTTCAGTCTTTCCAAAGCGTATGATTTGTACAACTATCTTCTGCTTCTGATGGTGGAAGTAACACGGTATGCGCACAAACGTCTGGATGCGGCCAAGCACAAGCTGGCTCCTACGCAGGAAGACTTGTCGCCGAATACAAAATTTGTAGATAATCGTTTCATAGCCCAGCTGGAAGTAAACCAGCAATTGAATGATTTTGCAAATTCTCAGAAAAAGACCTGGGAGAACGAAACAGACTTTATCAAGAATCTGTGTGAACAGATCATGCAGAGTGATATATATAAGGAGTATATGGCAAGTGAAACTTCTTCTTACGATGAAGACCGTGAAGTTTGGCGTAAGCTTTATAAGAAAATCATTTTTAACAATGCGGCATTGGATGAAGTGCTCGAAGACCAGAGCTTGTACTGGAACGATGACAAGGAAATTGTGGATACGTTCGTGCTGAAAACAATCAAGCGTTTTGATCCGGCAAACGGAGAAAAGCAGGAACTTCTTCCGGAATTCAAGGACGAAGAAGATCAGGATTTTGCACGCCGTCTGTTCCGTCGTTCTATTTTGAATGCCGATTATTATCGTCATTTGATCAGTGAGAATTCCAGAAATTGGGATTTGGACCGCGTGGCACTGATGGATGTCATTATCATGCAGATTGCCTTGGCCGAAATCTTAAGTTTCCCGAATATTCCGGTGAATGTATCTCTAAACGAATACGTAGAAATTGCCAAGTTGTATAGCACACCGAAAAGTGGCGGTTTCATCAATGGAACATTGGATGGAATTGTTAATCAATTAAAAAAGGAAAACAAGCTGACTAAAAATTAATATCTTTGTTCAGCTAATTTAATTTATAATAAAGAAAACGTATGAATTTGTTGACTATTGTGTTACAGCAAACGGGAGGTGCCGATTACTCCTTCCTGATTATGATGGTAGCTATTTTTGCTATCATGTACTTCTTTATGATTCGTCCTCAGAACAAAAAACGTAAGGAAATCGAAAATTTCCGTAAAGGTCTGGAAGTGGGTCAGTCTGTCGTAACAGCAGGTGGTATCTATGGAAAAATCAAGGAAATAGAAGATAATACAGTAATGGTAGAGATTGCTTCAGGTGTTAAAATTAAGGTAGATAAGAATTCTATCTATGCTGATGCCCAGGCTCAATCTCAGGTTAAGTAATAATTAGATAATAAAATAAGGGAGGGTGTTCGATGTGAAGAACATAAAGAAATATTATATCCCTGTTATACGTAAAACCAGAAACTTCCTGCTAAGTTCCAAATGCCGGGAGTTTCTGTTTTTTTTGTTTTTCGTATTCATATCTTTCTGCTTCTGGTTGTTGCAGATTTTAAATGACACTTATCAGACAGAATTCAATATTCCGTTGAGATTGAAGAATGTACCTAAAGAAGTAGTGCTGACTTCGGACATTCCGTCAGAAATCAAGGTAAAGGTGGAAGATCGTGGAACCATCTTGTTGAATTATATGCTGGGGCGTACATTTTTCCCTGCTACGTTTGATTTCTCCGATTATCAGAACAAGGGAACACGTGTGGTTATTCCGTCATCAGAATTGTCTAAGAAGATTTCAACCCAGTTGAATGCGACGACCCGTATTCTGGCTATTCGTCCGGACACTGTAGATTTCATTTACACGAAAGGAACGGCAATGAAAGTACCTGTGGCTGTCAATAAGGAAGTGACAACGGGGCGACAGTATTATGTCTCGGATGTGAAGTGTAATCCGGATTCGGTTACCGTTTATGCGCCTGAGGATGCCTTAAAGAATATATTGACGGCTTATACCCAGCCTATTGAACTGAAGGATATAACGGATACGGTGGTAAGGCATGTACCTTTGCAGAGTATACGTGGCATAAAGTATGTTCCTTCTTCGGTGGAAGTGTCTGTTTGTGTGGATATGTATTCTGAAAAGACGGTAGAAGTGCCCGTGGTAGGTTTTGATTTTCCGAAAGGAAAGATTCTTCGTACCTTTCCCTCGAAGGTGCAAGTGACTTTCCAGGTGGGTTTGTCGTATTTTAAGTCCATTACGGCAAATGATTTTTTATTGGGAATATCTTATCTGGATTTGCAGAAAGAATCGGGCGATAAGGCCAATGTCATTTTGCAGGGAGTACCCGATCATGTCAGCCATATCCGTATTTCACCGTCTTCCATTGATTACCTGATTGAAGAACAGGCTGTTCTTCATAAAGACTCTGTACAGCCATGATTAGGGTAGGAATTACCGGAGGAATAGGAAGCGGAAAGACGTATGTGTCTCATTTGCTGCAGGAGTTTGGAATTCCGGTTTATGATTCCGATTCGCAGGCAAAGCGCCTTACTGTTTCCGATCCTGATATCCGGAAAGGTTTGATACATCTTTTGGGTGAGCAGGTGTATCAGGGTGAAACTTTGAATAAAGACTTGTTGGCTTCTTATTTATTCGGAAGCCAGGAACATGCAGCCCGTGTGAATGCGGTAATTCATCCGGTTGTGTTCGCTGATTTTGATCGTTGGTGTAGGGATAGGGATACGGAAGCGGAGATCGTAGGGCTGGAGAGCGCCATTCTTCTGGAATCCGGATTTCATGTTCACACTGATTGTATATGGGTGGTTTCCGCACCGTTGGAGTTGAGGATTCAGCGGGCTATGCAGCGTGACGGGCGTGACCGTTCTTCGGTAGAGGCACGTATACAGGCACAGATGAGTGATGAGGAGCGAGAAAAACGGGCTGATTATGTAATTGTGAACGACGGTATACAGCCGCTGCTTCCTCAGTTGGAAAGAATACTTTATGAGCTGCGGCAAAGAAAAAAGTGCAGATAGTTTGTGTATGTCGTAACGGTGTTGTATTTTTGTTGATAATTAGATTAATCTCAAAATTTAGTAACTGAAATATTATGTTGAAGACAATTTTGGCAATCTCGGGGAAACCGGGTTTGTATAAGCTGATTTCACAGGCTAAGAATATGTTGATTGTAGAAACCGTTTCAGCGGAAAAGAAACGTGTGCCTGTGTATGCTAGCGATAAGGTAATTTCTTTGGGCGATATAGCTATGTATACGGACGCAGATGAAGTTCCTTTGGCTGAAGTCCTGGAGTCTGTAAAGAAGAAAGAAAACGGTGCTGTAGCTTCTTTGGATTATAAAAAAGCTTCTCAGCAGGAGTTGGTTGATTTCATGGCTGAAGTGTTGCCTAATTTCGATCGTGATCGAGTACATACAAGTGATATTAAGAAATTAATCCAGTGGTATAATATTCTGGTCAATGCAGGTGAAACCGACTTCGTTGGTTCTGCAGAATAAAGATTCATCGGATTTTATCTTTTTTGAAGGGAGGAGCTCATAAAGTGGGTTTCTCCTTTTTTGTTTTTCCGTCTTTGGTACGTATGTACGGGATGCTGAATTCATGAAAGTTCTTGTTTTTCAAAAATGAATCGGGATAAGAATAGGGTTGGGTGAAAACGAAAAAAGATGTCTTAAAAAAGACATCTTTGAATGAGAGCGGAAGACGGGACTCAAACCCGCGACCCTCAGCTTGGAAGGCTAATGCTCTATC